>JAICMR010000142.1 GCA_025929155.1 Chthoniobacterales bacterium
GGCTGCTTCTTCACGCGATCCTGCTCTCGACCATCTCGCTGATTTTCTCGAAAGCCGCTTCGGATTCCGCGCTGATTTCGCGTACGCGCTGGCCTAACGACGACTTGACGGTTTCATCTTTCAGCCCGCTCAGGTTGATCAGGACGTTCAGTCCCGCCCCGTCAATGCAGCCACGCGTCGCGATTAAGCCGACGCCGACATCGGAAATTGAAGCGGGATTTCCCTGCTCCGCCATCGTTTCGAGCAACGGATAGCTTCTTAGCGCCGCCTCCATCACGGTTAATGGAATTTCCGCAGCGTACTGGTTCGCCGACTGGATCGCGGCGAAACGCGCAGCTTTCTCCTCGGGCGAATCCTTCGGCAGCCCGAAAGCAGCCATCACCTTGTTGAAAGCCGCCGTGTCTTCATCGACCAACCGCAGCAGCTCGTCTTTCAGCTTCTGCGCCTCCACGGCTATGCCGCTGAAATATTCGAGCCGATCGTCCCAGCCTCGTTTTCCGGCGGAAAGATTCGCCACCATTCCGCCTAACGACGCTCCGAGCGCGCCCAGCAACGCCGCGACCGAGCCGCCGCCGGGCGCGGGCGAATCGCTCAACGTTTCGTTGCAAAATTGCCGGAGATTCATCTTCACGAGTGACTTCTTTGCTTCCGCTGCGATTTTTAGCTCAATCACCTTTTCGTTAGGCAGGAACGGTTTCAGCTCGTTCAAACCCATCGAGCGAATCGCCAGGTCGATCAGTTCCTCCTCGGACGCGCCTTCCGACCAACTCTGGCGCCGGAGGAAATAACGGCCGGCATCGACCAGACATTTCTTCGGCAACATGCCGACAACTTCCGAGCCGGTAACCCGCAGCCCGCGTTTGGCAGCTGCTTCTTCGCAGGCCGCAAACGCCGCGTGCAATGGAGTCTCGTCGATGTTCGTCAGGTTCATCGAGACCTGCGCCATTCCATATTCCTCGACGAACCAGCCGATCGCCTTCACATGCTTCAACATTCCGGGCTGGCGCACCGGCTCACCATTTTCATCGAGCACTTTCTTGCCAGTCGGCGTGCCGTCTTCGGTTTTCACGCGGCCCGCTTCGCGCACATCGAACGCTACCGAAGTGGCTCGCCGGGTTGCGCGCGTGTTTAAGTTCACGTTGTAAGCGACGAGAAACTCCCGCGCACCGATCACCGTCGCGCCCGATCTTTCGCTGAAGATCGCCGGACCGAAATCCGGCTTCCAGACCGGTTCCTTGATTTTTTCAAAGAAGCCTTCGTACTCTCCGGCGCGGATGACGGCGAGATTGGAGCGGGCCGGATCTTTCGCCGCTTTCTCGTAGAGATAAACCGGGATCTTTAGCTCCTCGCCCACGCGTTTGCCTAACGACTGCGCACAGGCGATCGCGTCGTCCCAGCTCACATTGCTGACCGGAATGAACGGGCAAACATCGGTCGCGCCCATCCGCGGATGCGCCCCTTTTTGTTTCCGCATATCGATCAACTCGGCGGCTTTCTGGATTCCGCGGAAGGCGGCTTCGACCGCAGCTTCCGGTTCACCAACAAAGGTCACGACCGTGCGATTCGTGCTCGCGCCCGGATCGACGTCGAGCAGCGAAACCCCGTCGACCGATTCGATCGCATCCGTAATCTGCCGGATCACGCTGAGGTCGCGGCCCTCGGAAAAATTCGGAACACACTCGATTAGTTTGGGCATTGTTCTACTGGCGCTGGATTGTGAGGGAATGGCGTCGCCGGTGGTGCCGCACGACCAGCATCCGAATAACGTCGTCTTCCATCGGAGAAAGAAAGTGGTGCGGAAAGCGCGACAGATCCCGCTTACGTGCCGGATAGGATTCGGGATGAGCCGCCGCTCTGGAAAATGCGCGTTTTAATTCCGCGTCGAATTCGCCCGATTCGGGTGACGCCATTTGCTCGTAATAGCTCATGATCGCGTCGAGATCCGAGAAAATCTTCGGACGGAAAATCGAGTTGCATCAGGCTCGCCCGACTGTTGCGATTTGCTTGTCGAGTCGCTCCGCAGAGATACTTATCGACGGCTCTGCGGCGATCTCCTGGTCCCGCCGCGAAACCTCAGCCACAGCTTCGTCGTTGGCCGCGAAGGCTGCTCTTTCGTCGTTGGGCAGCGTCCTCTCTAGTTTCTCGACTTCCAAGATTATAGCCACGACCCGACATTATAGATGTCGGCTCGGAGTGGGGCAAGCGTCGCCGTCCCGCACCTCTGGTCGCATGGGGATTTTCACTTCATGGTCGCGGGCGAAATCGATCGCGCGGGAATAGCCGGCGTCGGCGTGGCGGATGATCCCCATTCCCGGATCACTGGTGAGGACGCGCTCGAGGCGCCGCGCCGCGCTCTCGCTGCCGTCGGCAACCACGACCATGCCTGCGTGTTGTGAGTAACCGATGCCGACGCCGCCGCCGTTGTGGATGGAAATCCAGGAGGCGCCGGCGGCCGTGTTGACGAGTGCGTTGAGAAGCGGCCAATCCGCGATCGCGTCGCTGCCGTCGATCATGCCTTCGGTTTCACGAAATGGGGATGCGACCGAGCCGGTATCAAGATGATCGCGCCCGATCACGATCGGCGCGCTGATTTCGCCGCGCCTAACGAGTTCGTTCATGGCGACACCAAACCTGGCTCGCTCTCCGTAACCAAGCCAGCAGATCCGCGCGGGCAGACCTTGAAAATGAATTCGCTCCTGCGCGAGCTTCATCCAGCGCGCGAGCGTTTTGTTCTCCGGAAACAGCTCGAGCGCCAGCTGGTCAGTCCGCGCGATGTCGGCCGGATTGCCGCTCAACGCGACCCAGCGGAAGGGGCCTTTTCCCTCACAAAAGAGCGGCCGGATGTATTCCGGAACGAAGCCAGGAATATCGAAAGCGTTCGCACAACCCGCCTTTTTCGCCTGGGTGCGAATGTTGTTGCCGTAGTCGAAAGTCACCGCGCCTTTCTTTTGCAGCGCGAGCATCGCTTCGACGTGCTGCGCCATCGCCGCCATCGAACGTTTGATATACTCGTCGGGCTGATCGGCGCGCATTTCGAGCGCGTCTTCCAGTGAGATTCCGTTAGGCACATAGCCGTTAAGCGCGTCGTGCGCGCTCGTCTGATCCGTCAGCACGTCGGGCACGATTCCCCGCCGGACAATTTCTGGCAGCACGTCGGCGCAATTGCCGACCAGGCCGACGGAGATCGCTTTATCGATCTCGAGCATTTGCAGCGCTTCATCGAGGGTATAAGCGATCTTGTCGCAGTAGCCGCTCGTTAGGCGTTTCTCGATTCGGGCCGGATCGACTTCGATGCCAAGGCAACGCGCGCCATTCATGGTTGCGGCCAGCGGTTGCGCGCCTCCCATCCCGCCGAGGCCGCCCGTCACGAGCAACTTGCCAGCGAGTGATCCGCTAAAATGTTTCACCGCCGCCGCCGCGAACGTCTCGAAAGTCCCCTGCACGATTCCCTGGCTGCCAATGTAAATCCACGATCCAGCGGTCATCTGCCCGTACATCGTTAGGCCGAGTTTTTCGAGCCGGTTGAACTCCGGATAATTCGACCAGTGACCGACCAAATTGGAGTTTGCGATCAGAACGCGCGGCGCATCTTTCTGAGTGCGGAAGACGCCGACCGGTTTGCCGGATTGAATTAGAAGCGTCTCGTCATTTTCCAGTTCCCGCAGCGCCCTAACGATCGCGTCGAACGCTTCCCAACTGCGTGCGGCGCGGCCCGTGCCGCCGTAAACGACCAGTCGGTCTGGCGCCTCCGCGACCTCCGGATCCAGGTTGTTCATGAGCATCCGCAGGGCGGCTTCCTGGCCCCAGCCTTTGCAACTGCATTCAGTCCCGCGCGGCGCGCGAATGGTTCGTTTTTCTGTCATTCTTTCTTGTCTCACTTTGAAAAAAATTAACCGCAGAGTGCGCCGAATAAAAAATTCACATTCCCATCTCTGCGCTCTCTGCCTCCTCCCCGGTAAAAATTCCGGCGCGAATCGCTTCGGATACGCGTTCGATGTCGGGCGACAGCGCGCGATCTTCCTCGAGGCGCGGAACGAGTGAACGCACCGTGGCGTAGGCGCGTTCCACTCCAACACCGGCTTTCAACGGCCGCCGGAATTCCAATCCTTCGGCCGCCGCAAACAATTCGATGGCGAGCACATTTTCCGCATTCTCCACGATCGTGCGCAGTTTTAGCGCGCCGCTCATTCCCATCGAGACGTGATCCTCTTTCCCGGCGGATGTCGGCAGATTGTCGACGCTTGCGGGATGCGCGAGCACTTTCGCTTCGTTCAGGAGCGCGACCGCCGCGACGTGCGCGATCATGAAACCGGATTGCATCCCGGGGTGTTGCGCGAGGAACGCCGGAAGGCCTTCGCTTAAGTCGGGGTTCGTCAGGCGATCGATCCGCCGCTCGCTGATGCTCATAAGATCGGTCGTCGCGATCCCGGCATAATCGAAGCCGAGCGCGAGCGGCGCACCATGAAAATTTCCGCCCGAAAGAACGTCGCCGTTATCAACGAAGACGAGCGGGTTATCGGTCGCGGAGCCGGATTCAATCGCGAGGATTTGCTCGCAGTGCGCCAGCGCACCGCGCACCGCCCCGTGGACTTGCGGCATGCAACGCAGGCTATAAGCATCCTGCACGCGTGGATCGCCGGTCAGGTGCGAAGCGCGGATTTCGCTATCGCGCAAGAGAGCGAGCAGGTGCTGAGCACCGGCGATCTGCGCCGGGTGGGGACGGGCCCGGTGAATCCGCTCGTCGAACGCGACCGGGGTGCCGCGCAGCGCTTCGAGCGTCATGGCGCCGGCAACATCTGCGATCGATGCGAGCCGCTGCGCGCGGAGCAGGGCGAGGCCGCCAACTGCGTGCATCGCCTGCGTGCCGTTCAGCAACGCAAGGCCTTCCTTGGCCTGCAGCATGACCGGCTTTAGATCAGCCTGCCGGAGCGCGTCGGCACTCGTTAGGCGTTTTCTCCTGTAAAACGATTCGCCTTCGCCGATTACTCCGAGCGCGAGATGTGCGAGCGGCGCGAGATCCCCGCTGGCACCGACCGAGCCTTTCTCTGGCACGACAGGAATCACGCCACGGTTCAACATTGCCACGAGGAGCTCGATCACCTCCAACCGAATCCCGCTGAACCCGAGCGTGAGCACATTGGCGCGGAGCAACATCATCGCGCGCACTTCGGGTTCGCTGAGCGGACGACCGACGCCGCAGGCATGGCTGCGCACCAGATTCAACTGCAATTGCTCGCATTGCTCGGGGCGAATATGGACGTCAGAGAGCTTTCCGAAGCCGGTGCTGATCCCGTAAACGACCTCGCCGCGCCCGACAATCTGCTCGACCACGCGCCGCGACCGGTTGATCGCCTCGTGGGCGGTCGGCGCGATTTCTACTTCCTCACCGTCGTGCGCAACGCGCGCGATTTGCGCGAGCGAAAGTGATCGACCGTCGAGTTGCTGCACGCGCCAGATTGCGCCAGAACTTCGAGGCCGGCAACCTCCGCCGGGCATGCAGCTGAGCTGCGGCACCGAAAGATGAATGCTCTCGCGTCGGCGAATCGCCGCTGCAGCAGGCAAGGGAAACGAAAAAAGGCCAGGCCGCGGAACGGCCTGGCCTTAGGCTAAAGTTGTCCACTGGAGGACAACCGCCGGCGAAACTATTTCGAGTAGCCGGTGGTCGCTGTCGTCCCCGAGGTCGACATCGTCTCTTTTTTCTGAGCGCAAGCCCCCAGGCTCAATGCGCCGGCCGCAACGGCCACGATCATAATCACTTTAAGAAATTTCACTTATAAACTCGCCTCCTTCCCTAGCTTGTTGCTGCGACCTAGTTAGGCGGGGAAAGCGGGGCGTGCAACGGAATTCTAAGCCTTTTTTCAGGCCGCAATTACGACCTCAGTCCCGGTTGAGACGGCGTCGAAGAGGGCGATCAAGTCGTCCGTTTTCATTCGGATACAACCGTGGCTGTCCGGCTGGCCGATCGTCTCCTCATGGCTCGTGCCGTGGATGTAAATGAAGCGGTCGCGCGTATTCGCGTTCTGCGGTTCGAGCCCCTCGAGCCAGAGAATCCGGGTGAGGATGCGATCCTCCGTCTCCGGCGGGGGTTCGTTAGGCGCAAGGGGGACGCGAGCACGGAAGATTGTGCCGACAGGAGCGTCCGCACCGATCTTTTCGCCAATCTGGAAGCGGCCGAGCGGCGTCTTAAAACTTCCCGGCTCGGACCCGAGCCCGAAGCGCGACGTGGAAACCGGGTAGCTGGCGATGACCGTCTCTCCATCGAGGAGATCGAGACGTTGCTCAGGAATGGAAACGCGGATCCGCGGCGAGGTTGTTTGCATCTGAAACGGCGGGCGATACACTGCGCTCGCGATGGCAGGAAAATATCATGTCGCGATCGTGGGCGCGACCGGCGCGGTTGGACTTGAACTCCTGCGCGTGCTGGAGCAGCGCGATTTTCCCGCGTCTGATTTGCGGCTTCTTGCTTCGCCCCGCTCGGCGGGAAAGAGACTGCGGTTTCGTGGTGGGGACCATGAGGTCTCAAGGCTGGATGAAGACTCGTTCCGTGGCATCGATCTGGCCTTTTTTAGCGCCGGCTCCGAGACCGCGAAAAAATTCGCTCCCCTCGCCTGCCGCGCGGGTGCGGTGGTGATCGACAACTCCTCGGCCTTCCGCATGGAACCTGAAGTCCCGCTCGTTCTTCCGGAGGTGAATCCGGGGGATGTGAAAGCGCATCGCGGGATTATCGCGAATCCCAACTGCACGACCGCGATCGCGCTGATGGCGCTCTTTCCGTTGCATCGCGCATTTAGTTTGCGGCGGGTGTTTGGCGCCAGTTACCAGGCAGTCTCAGGAACGGGCGCGCGTGCGATCGACGAGCTGAGGCGGCAGGTGGAAGCGAGCGTGCGCGGAGCTGATGCGTCCCCGGAGGTCTATCCGCACCCGATTGCGTTCAACGTGCTCCCGCACGTCGATCGGTTCCTCGAAAGCGGCTATACCGGGGAAGAGATGAAACTGCAAAACGAAGGCCGGAAGATGATGCACCTCCCGGAGTTTCGCGCGTCCGTCACCTGTGTGCGCGTGCCGGTTTATCGGGCGCATTCGGTCGCGCTGAGCGCAGAATTCGAACGCCCAGTTTCGCTGGAAAAGGCTCGGGATGTTTTGGCGAAAGCTCCCGGGCTCGATCTCATCGACGAACCGCGGCTGAACCGTTATCCCACGCCGCTCGAGGTCGCAGGCAAAGACAATTGCCAGGTCGGCCGATTACGGCTCGATGCTGCCTTGGATAATGGCCTCGCACTCTGGGTGGCGGGCGATCAGTTGCTGAAGGGCGCCGCGCTGAACGCGGTGCAGATCGCCGAGCTTCTCTAGGTTTGCCTTTCAGGCAGCGCGGGCGTCTCGGCCTCGCCGAAACGGACTTTGTGCGTGCTCACCGAGCAAAAACTTTGCAGAGGCAGGATGCCTTCTGCGGGGCGAGGACTTCCATTATCTGGGAGCGTCGCAATGCTTGCCGATATTCCGAAGACTCCCCGCGCCAAACGATCGCTTTGCCTAACGAGGATTGATGACGACAAAAGATCGGGCCCGTTGCCGGCAAACCGAGAGCACCTGTGGTTGGTCCGGGTCGAGATTCGCGATCGCTGACTCGTAGTCGTCAATCGAGGTGACCGGCTCCTGGTTCACCGCCTCGATCACATCGCCGGGCCGCAACGCGAGCGCTGCGATCCTCCCAACCTGCGTGACCA
>JAICMR010000118.1 GCA_025929155.1 Chthoniobacterales bacterium
CGCGTGATTCAGCAATTGAACGAAAGCACGCCGATCGAGTTTGTCCCGACTTTTCTCGGCGCGCATGCTTTTCCCGAGGAACTGGCAGATCGGCCGGACGAATATCTCGATTGCATCGTGAACGAGATGCTGCCTGAGGTCGTTAGGCAAGACCTCGCGGAATCGTGTGACATTTTTTGCGAGACCGGCTACTTCGATGCAGCGGCCACACACCGCATTCTGGGAGCGGCAAAATCCGCTGGCCTGAAGCTGCGTATGCACGCAGACCAACTGACAAATTCCGGCGGCGCGGCCCTCGCCGCGGAACTCGGTGCGGTGACGGCCGATCACCTCGAGCAAACCGATGCCGCTGGAATCGCCGCGATGAAGCGAGCCGATGTGCAGCCGGTTTTGCTCCCAGCCTCCGTCTATGCGCTCGGCAAGACGCGTTACCCGCCGGCTCGCGCGATGATTGAGGCTGGTCTGGGCGTTGTGCTCGCGACCGATTTCAATCCTGGTTCGTCGCCGACGCCGTCAATCCCGATGGTTCTCTCGCTCGCCGCCACGCAGATGAAGATGACACCAGCAGAAGCAATCACAGCGGCGACAATCAACGCCGCCTGCAGCCTTGGGCGCGGTGCGCAGATCGGATCGCTGGAGCAAGGGAAACGAGGCGATTTCGTTGTGTGCGACTGCGACGACTACCGCGAGATTGCCTACTGGTTCGGGCTTCCGCTGGTGCACTCGGTTTACGTCCGCGGGCGACGAGCAATCTAGTCGTCATCCCGAGCAGAGCGCAGGGAAATCCGAGGGATTCCGTCGGACTCGTGAAAGATCTCGTGCGAGCGCTTCGCGGCAATTTCGCGGAATCTCCAAGCTTCGCTCGGGATGAGAGCGTGATAGATTCGGGCGTTCGCTGGTTTGCGCAGGTTTCCGCGCTCCCGTAACTTGCCCGCTTCATGAAGGTCGAAGTCGAAAACCAACCGCATTGCGTCGCTACCCTGAACATCGAGCTGCCGCCCGAGGAAGTAACGCAGGAATGGGACGCGATCGCGAGCAGTTTTGCGCGGCAGGCGCGCATTCCCGGTTATCGGCCGGGGAAAGCGCCAAAGCGGATCATCGAGTCGAAGTTTCGCAAAGACATTCAGGAGGAGCTGACCAAGAAGCTGGTCTCAAAAAGTTATCACGCCGCGATCGCGGAAAAGCAGCTCCGGGTCGTGAGCCTCACGAACCTCGAAGAGGTCGAATTCGGCGATGACCGTTCGATGCGTTTCCGCGCGACGGTCGTGACTGCGCCGGAATTTGAGCTCCCGGAATACAAAGGAATCCCGCTGCAACTTCCCAGCCTAGAGGTGACGCCGGAGGAAGTGGACGCGGCAGTCGAACGCTTGCGTGAGCAATCGGCCGATTTCGTCGATCTGACGGAAGAGCGTGGTGTCGCGCTCGAGGATTTCGCGGTGATCGATTTTGAAGGAACCGTCGACGGCAAACCCATCAGCGAGGTGGCGCCGAACGCGAGCAAGAATCTGCAGGGCGGTAAAAAATTCTGGCTGCGGATCGCGCCGGAAAATTTTCTTCCCGGTTTCGTCGAAGGCATGATCGGTCAGAAGCCTAACGAGTCGCGAACGATTGCGGTCACCTTTCCGGCTGACTTCCCAGTGCCGGAGCTTGCAGGCAAGACAGCGGAATACACGGTGACGTTGCTCGAGATTAAGCAGCGGGTTTTGCCTCCACTTGATGACGCCTTTGCCGCCAAGTGGATGCCGGAAAAGAATCTGGAGGAGCTGCGCGTCGCCCTCGAACACCAGATTGCGCACGACAAGGAACACCAACTCGAAAACGCGAGGGAATCGCAGATCGTGCGGTTTCTCAACGATCTGATTCAGTTTGAGCTGCCGCCAGAATTGTTGAAGCAGGAAACCAGAAGCGCGCTTCAGGAGTTTGTGCAGCGCAACCGTGAGCGCGGCGTTCCGGACGAGGCATTAAAAGAGAAGGAACAAGAACTGATCCAGGCGGCCGCTGGAGTCGCTGCCCAGCGGCTAAAGACAAATTTCATCCTCCATCGCATCGCCGAGAAGGAAGAGATCAAAGTGACCCGGCAGGACGTCGACGAACGGATCCGGCACCAGGCGATGCATCACAACGTCACGCCGGAAAAAATGCGACATGAGATCGAACAACACGACGGAATGAATGGTCTGATTGAGCAGGTCCTGTTGGCCAAGACGATTGCGTTCCTGGGGTCGAATGCTACCGTCGATGGAGCGCCGCAGCCGGCGATTTCCGAGCCAGTTTCCGAAACAAAATGACTTATTTCCGCAACGAAAATCTCTCTCAAGGCGTCCTCGTTCCCATGGTGGTCGAACAGACCGGGCGCGGCGAGCGCAGCTATGATATTTATTCGCGCCTGCTCAAAGACCGGATCGTCTTTCTGGGAACGCCAATCGATGATCACATCGCGAATCTGATCATCGCGCAGCTTCTCTTCCTACAGATGGAAGACGGGAAAAAGGACATCAACCTTTACATCAACTCGCCGGGCGGCTCCGTCACCGCGGGCCTCGCCATTTACGACACGATGCAGTTCCTCACCTGCGACGTGACGACTTATTGCCTCGGAATGGCGGCGAGCATGGGCGCGGTTTTGTTGGCGGCGGGCACGAAGGGGAAGCGTTTTGCCCTCCCAAATTCCGACATCATGATTCACCAGGTCTCCGGCGGCGCGCAGGGTCAGGCAAGCGACGTGGAGCGCACGGTCGAATACATGTTCAAGCTGAAGAAGCGGCTCATCCACATTCTCTCGAAGCACACCGGGAAAGCAGAGGAGCAGGTGCTGCACGATTCGGACCGCGACTATTACATGAACGCAAACGAGGCCAAGGCTTACGGGCTCGTCGACGAAGTCATTAAGTCGCGGAAAGAGGTGAAGCTCCTCGATGGCGCAGGCGACCAGACATTGAATGATCGCTCGACCGCGGTCGCGGAGGCCGCGCTTCCGCAAAAGGTCGAGGAATAGGACCTGCTCAATAGCCAGCCGAAAATATGGCCCGCGCTTCGAACCTCACGATGTGCTCCTTCTGTGGCAAAAGCCATGCGGAGGTGCGAAAGCTTATTGCCGGCCCCGGCGTGTATATCTGCGACAGTTGCATCAACGTCTGCAAAAGCATTCTTGATAAGGAGCTGAACGAAGATGCCCGCCGGCAATCGTCGAACATTCGGGTGCCGAAGCCAGCCGACATTCGACGCTCGCTCGATCAATACGTGATCGGGCAGGACACGGCGAAGAAGACGCTCTCGGTCGCCGTCCATAACCATTTCAAGCGTGTTCTGCAGACGACTGTGCCCACTGATACGTCGTCAGCATTTCAGCCGGATCCATTTGCCGACGTCGAGATCGAGAAAAGCAACATTTTGCTGATCGGCCCGACCGGCTCCGGAAAAACGCTCCTCGCCAAGACGCTCGCGAAGATTCTCGACGTGCCCTTTTGCATCGCTGACGCAACGACCCTGACGGAAGCCGGCTACGTCGGAGAAGATGTGGAGAACATCATTCTGCGCCTGTTACAAAACGCCGATTACGACGTGAAGCGCGCGGAGATCGGAATCGTTTACATTGACGAAATCGACAAGATCGGGCGCAAGACCGACAACGTCTCGATCACACGCGACGTCTCAGGCGAAGGCGTCCAACAGGCGCTCCTGAAAATTCTCGAAGGCAGCACTTGCAACGTCCCGCCGCAGGGCGGTCGCAAGCATCCGCACCAAGAGTACATCCAGGTGAATACAGAGAAAATTCTGTTCATCTGTGGCGGCGCCTTTGTCGGGCTGGATAAAATCGTGCAGAAACGCATCGGCAATCGCTCGATGGGTTTCAGCAGCCCGAGTCTCGATGTCGAGGAAGCGACCCGGCGCGACTCGATCCGCCATGTCGAACCGGAAGATTTGCTGGGCTTCGGGATGATTCCGGAGTTCATCGGCCGGCTACCCGTGCTCAGCGCGCTCGATGCGCTCACAGAGGAAGAGATGGTACAGATCCTCACCGACACGAAGAACGCGATGATCAAGCAATACACGAAGCTTTTCGCGATGGAAGGCGTGCGGCTGACGATTACGAAAGACGCGCTCAAAGCGCTCGCCGCGCAAGCCGTCACGAAAGGCACGGGTGCGCGAGCGTTGCGCTCGATGCTCGAGCGGATCATGCTCGACATCATGTATGAAGTGCCGAGCCGGGAAGACATTGCCGAGGTCACGATCAATCGCGCGGTGGTCGATGGGAAAAAGTCGCCGTTGATTCGTAAGAAACAGGACAAGGACGCAGCCTAACGAGTCGGCATGCAAGCCGAGAGCGTGTCCTGCAACGCCCTCCACACGGAACGCTGCTCCGATTGCCGATCCTTCCGAGTCGAGCAGATAATCGGCTGCATCGCGGTAGCGCAGCTGGAGCGGCTGCGCGAATAGTGGACGGTGCACGTCGTAGTCATCAATACCGGCACCGAGATCCTGCTCGGTGATGTGCTGAACACACATCTGACCTTCATCGCACAGCAGATCTTTCCGCTCGGGCTGCGGGTTAACCGGCAAATCACGGTGCCAGATGGGAATGCCATCCGTGAGGCTCTCGAGCAGAACCTGCCTTCCGCTGAAATTATTTTCCTCACCGGCGGACTCGGCCCGACGACCGACGACCTAACGCGCGAGATCACAGCAGAAATGCTCGGGCTGGAGTTGGCTTCGGACCCGCTCCTGGAAGCAGCCATTACGGAGCGGCTCCGGACGCGCGGCTTTCCCATGACGAACCGAATTCTGCGCCAGGCGATGGTTCCTCAGGGCGCGGAAGTTTTGCCTAACGATAATGGAACGGCGCCTGGACTTTACCTGCCTCCACGGGAGCCGGCCGCCGGCGGTTCGCCTTATCTGTTTCTCCTGCCCGGACCACCGCGAGAGCTGCGCCCGATGTTCGTTCACTCGGTCGTCCCGATATTGCACCGGATCGTCCGGCAGGAAAAACCGCTCGAATACCACGGCTACCGGATGGTCGGAATCGGCGAATCACTGGTCGAAGAAGCCGTCGGCGAACAACTTCTCGCGCTCCCGGGGATCGAACTCGGTTACTGCGCACGGATCGGTGAGGTCGATCTACGGGTGATCGGGCCGCCGGATGTCGTCGCGCTGGCTGATGCGATTGTGTCGGAAAAACTGGCCGCCTCGATCTTCTCCAGGAGCAGCGAAAATCTCGAAGCTGTCATCGTTAGGCAACTGTCTGCCCGCGAGGAAACGCTTGCGGTGGCGGAGTCGTGCACGGGAGGTTTCCTCGCGCATCGGATCACAAATGTTCCCGGCGCGTCGAAAGTTTTCCTCGCCGGCTACGTCACTTACGCGAATGAGGCAAAGGTCGCGATGCTTGGAGTCCCGGAGGACACGATCACGCAATTTGGTGCGGTCAGTGAAGAAGTTGCCCGCGACATGGCGGAAGGCGCGCGAACGAGATCCGGAGCCAGCTTCGCCCTCGCCACGACCGGTATCGCCGGCCCCGGCGGGGGCGGCGAAAAAAAACCGGTCGGAACGGCCTACATCGCGCTGGCCGGCGGCGGCGAGACACTCGTTAGGCACTTTTTCTTTCCGACGGATCGTGAGACCTTCAAACAGCTCGTCTCGCAACATGCACTCAACCTGCTGCGCACCCGTCTCATCTAGGACGCCGCATCCCACCACGGCGGAGAGCTGCCAAACGCCTAGTCAGCTACCACAACCGGCGTGCCGACTTTGACGTGATTGAAAAACATTTCGGCCCCGGCCGACGGCATCCTAATGCAGCCGTGCGACGCCGCGTATCCAGGCAAAAACCCGACGTGCATGCCGACCCCGTCATCGGTCAGGCGCATGAACCATTTCATCTCGGCACCGACAAAATGAGTCCCGCTCGGCGCTGAATCGATCCGCATGCTGACGCCGCGCCTAACGATGCGTCCCGCGCTGTCGCGGAAATCTCCGTAAACACTCGAGTGATGTCCTTTGTCCTTTTCGAGGACGCGAAAGTTTCCGGTCGGGGTGGGGCGCGAGCGTTTACCCGATGAGATGGGTGAATCGACCACCACCTCGTCACCGAGCAGCAGATAAGCGCGCTGTTTCGAGAGCGAGACGCGAACGTGCGAGTTCTCGGGCGTAAGCTGGGCGAGCAAACGCGGCGAGACATTGATCGGTTCCTGGCGGTGGATCAGGTCGGAGGCCTTCCGGAAGGCAGGTGTGGCACGAGGAGCCTGCGCTTGTGCCAAGCCGGTCCCGAGAAAGGCGAACAGGCAAAGGACGAGAAATTTTGAAAAGTTAGCCATCACGAAAGGTGCCGCGCAGCGGTGGAAAATGGATAGCGCGACCGGGAATGTAGCAAAAGGAAATTCCGTCAGAACCAGCCCGCGACCGAATGAGTTGTCAAGCTCGTGCCGTGCCAGCACGCTGAATTTCGCCAAAATCACGGCGGGAGAAACGCGCAGCGGCGGCTCCGAATTGGGAACGCGAGTGGGAGAATCGCATCAGCGCCTGGCATGGTTGAGCCGATATCGCTCCGAACAACTGTCGGTCAGCACCCGTGGCACGGACCGCTTCAGACCGTCTCTCAGCCTAACGAAGAACCAAAGCTTGTTGGTAGGCCGCACAAGTAAATCATCACGCGCAAACAAGCGAGTTCGGCGCTGCAGCTGCGATTTCAGATGCCACGTTCTATTCCAACCAGGGCAGGGCAATTATACTTCCTGCAGCTGAGACGCCCGAATTTCGTCGGACGCCGTCTAACGATAAGTAGCCACGCGGTTCAGCCACCCCGGAAGCCAGCGCGACTCGTGCCGGGCGGCCGGTGAATTTTTTACACGCTCGCGCAACACCTCCGCGGCCGAATCGGCAAAGGCGCGGTTCGCTTCGCCGTCGCTCGACATGCCTTCGAGCACTTGCAGTAAACCCCAGCCGCGGCCGGCGTATCGTTCGGTCGCGAGCACGCCTTCGCCCTTGAAGTTCACGTAATCGATCAGCGCATAAGAACCGCCGGCGCTGTCAGCGACGCGCTGAAAGTTTCTCGCGATCTCGGCGCGTTTATCCTTCGGCGCGGCCGCCAGCATTTTCGGAAGCGCTTCTCGGAGGCGCAGGACAAGAAAATCCGCCTGCAGATCGACCGTCTCCGCGAGGAATCTGCGCAATGTTTTCATTTGCGGGCTGTCTGTCGCCGCCAGAAATTCCGCGCGCGTTTTCCACGGACAACCGTCGTTAGGCAAAGAAAGCAGCGCCGGCAACTGCGTGCCTCGCTTCCGCATGTAGGCAATCAGCGGCGGGAAACTTTCATCAAACGGCCCCGATTCTCCGCGCGGATACCAGATGAAATGGCCGATCCCAAGGGAGGCGAAATTTTCTCCCGCATTCCACGAGGTCAGGCCCGCGAGGGTGCCGCCGCACTCATTCTGCCAGATCTCGCGGCCGATTTTCAGCGCCTCCGCGTGTGACAACGACACAGCGGCCAGCGCGCCGTTAAATATTGCAATGTAAAGCGCGCTCGCCAGTAGCACTCGGCCCCAGGTCGCAAACTTTCCTCGCGCTTCACCCGCGCTTGACGCCGTGCGCATCTCCGTGGATGAATCTCTCCCGGCAGACCCGTTGCGGTGTGTGCCGCCGTTAGCTTTACCACAACCATCTATGAAAAAGTCGCTCGTCATTATCGCTCTCTCGCTCGCTCTCACGCACATCGCACCCGCTGCTGATCCGCAGCTGAACGATCAGAAAGACAAAGTCAGCTACAGCATTGGGCTCGATATCGGGTCCACGTTGAAACGCCAGTTGATCGACGTCAAACCGGAGCTGTTGGAGCGCGGAATCCAGGACGGGCTGAGCGGCCAGAAGCCGTTGCTGAACGAGGAGCAAATCAAGGAAGTGATGTCAACTTTCCAGAAAGACATGCTCGCCAAGCAAGCGGAGGCGAAAAAGGCGGCGGGCGAAAAGAACGGGGCTGAAGGGAGCAAATTTCTCGCGGAAAATAAGAAGAAGGATGGGGTAAAGACGACCGCCAGCGGACTGCAATACAAGGTGGAGAAGGAAGGGACGGGACCGGTTCCGAAAGCGAGCGACACCGTAAAGGTGAATTACCGCGGCACGACGATCGACGGCAAGGAATTCGACAGCTCTTATAAGCGGGGCGAACCGGCCACGTTTCCGGTCGGTCGCGTAATCAAAGGCTGGACCGAAGCGCTCCAGCTCATGAAGGTCGGTTCGAAATATAAGCTCTGGATCCCGGCTAATCTCGCCTACGGCGAACGCGGTGCGGGTGCCGACATCGGGCCGAACTCGACATTGATTTTCGATGTCGAATTACTCGGCATCGAACCGCCCGCCGCGGCTGCTTCACCGACTAAGGCCGCAACTTATGATTCGAGTCGGCCGGCAGGTGCACCCGGCGGCCCGAGTAAAATTACGCCTGCGGCATCGGTTGCTAAGCCTTCGGCCTCGGCGACTCCGAAAACGCCGTAAAGCTTTCGCCTGACGAATCCGCGCCTGTCGCGGTGGCGGTCGGATCCTTCTCAGCGCGGCACAGCTGCGCTGCGTCGCCCGCTGGACAGATCACTTGGACGCTGCGGATGGCCGTTGCCGGCGCAGAAGTGGCCGCCTCGTCCGTCTGGAACAGAGGGCAAAATACACACAGATAGCCCTGTTACGTGCGACCTAACGCTCGCGAATCGTCGTCCGTACAGCCAGAAGGGCTAGGAGGGGTCATATCTCCCTAGACGGCTCCGCTCACGGATTTCCCATAGCTCCGCCGGAGCCTTCGAGGGCGCGCCGCTTGCGCTCGCAACCTTGCCTAATCATGGCTGCGCGTCTCTGCTACGCAGGAGCAGAAGTTGGTGTGTCGGTATCTGAACCTGTCGCCGGCTAAGGCACGTCCGCGAAGCCCACCACCATGCCACTGTTGTTCAAGCCACGCGCATAGCTATTCAGGCCGCCGGCCAGGGTGCCCAGGTCCAATGGAGCCGCCAGATAATTCGCCCAGAGCGCAGCGTGAGTCACTCCAGCAGCTGTGGTGCTGTAGCCCGCGATCATCCCGCTGTTGTTGATGCCGAAGGCGGGCGACTGTGTCCCACCAAGAGATTCTAGCCGCACAATTCCAGTGGCAGCTGTCCAATAGAAGCCGGCCAGCTCAGCTGAATTAAGCCCTGCTACCTCATCGTTGTCATTCACCGATTCACCGGCGGTGTAGAGTGAGTTCGCCAGCTGTCCAATATTCTGGGAGCCGGTCGCGGCGGTCCAGAAGAGGCCCGGAGAAACCATTTTTGAAAGGAGCCGGTTCCGGTGACGTGCCCGAGGTTATTGATCGAGTTGCCGACTGTGTGCAATCCAGCCGGCAATGGTGGAAGATAACTTATCGTACCCGCTGTAGGATCCCAGATGTAGGCGTGTACGACTTCGCCTTGGTAGCGCTGGCCGGTGATCTGGTTGGCATCGTTAATCCCGAATGCATAGTTTCTCTGGTCTCCCGACGTCTCCGAAAGATGCTGTGCGTGGTTGCTCATTCGAAACCCCGGGACCTGCTTGCCGTCAGTCAGGACGGCCTCTCCGCAGATGTTGCCAGACGCGTTGACAACACTTGCCTGGTCGAGCTGGTGTCGGCGAATTTTCTTCCGATGTCCACTCCCGCCAGCCGCAGTCCAGCTGAACGCGCGAACCGTGACGTTATCACGCAGGTAAGAATATCCCACGACCACGCCGCTTTCATTCACCGAAAGGTGCGTAGCTGATTTTGCCGCCGAGGGTGCCGATGTCTTGCCTGGCGTTGACGCTATCCCAGACAAACGCATGGGTTTTGGCGCTGGCTAATGACTCGATATCCTTCTGAGCCATGGCCGGAATGGCTAAAGCCACCGCCAGGCTGATCGCGAGGACTGATATTTTTAGTGTTTTCATAGCAGTTAATACAACTTATGTTTGTTAGTTAATAAGGCGCGGGATGTTAGTCCTGATCTCGAATCCGGAGACTGCGGACCCGCGCGAGCGCAGGTCAAGCTTTTTCTTTTGCGACGTCTGCGAATGGCCGCATGACGTCACCGTAAGCGCCGACATCAACACTGAATCTAGCCATAGATGACCACAGCCAGCGGAAGCGTGCCCGCAGCCGCTGAGCACCATCCCGAAGTGGAATTACCGAGAAAGTTCTTCACCACCCAAACCTGCGCACGCTGTATAACGCACGCGCCTGCCGTTCCGAGTAGAGGAAGGCGCAGATGCGAATAACTTCCGCATAACCAATAACAGCACACAATATATGTCATATAAAGTTGAATTGTTGGAAACCCCGCCGAGGTTACTTTTTCGCGTCAAGGACTCACCCATCTTCACTTCGGTTGTTGAGGGTGGCGACTCGGGCGAAGCCTCGCAAGCTTTCCTTTTCCCACCCGGCC
>JAICMR010000173.1 GCA_025929155.1 Chthoniobacterales bacterium
GATGGTTCTGACGGTGGAGTGATTTCTTTTGAGAATAAGTCGAAAGGCGGCAAGGCGAGCCTCACGCTCAATGGCAATGCCGTGCTGGACCTCACCATGCACAATGCACCGGGAGTGACCATCGGCTCATTGACTGGCGCAGGCTCAGTCTTACTTGGAGCCAACACCCTCTCGATCGGGAGCAACAACCAAAGCACGACCTTCTCGGGAGCCATCCAAGGGAGCGGCGGAGTGACTAAGACCGGCAGCGGCACACTCACTCTTAGTGGCGCCAGCACCTACACCAGCAGCACAGCCGTGACTGGAGGGACATTGAATGTGGCGAATAAGACCGGCTCGGCTACCGGCAACGGCGCGGTGACTGTGAGCTCAGGCACACTCGGCGGAAAAGGAATCATCGCTGGTGCGACCACGATCGGGACGGGCAGCGGCACGGGCGCGTTTCTTGCCCCTGCGGTTGGGACAAAGAAGCAGGCAACGCTCACGATCCAGAGCGCGCTGACCTGCAACTCGGACGCGACCTACACCTGCACCTTCAAAGCCAAGGCAAACAAAGCCCGCACCGACCAAGTGATCGCGAATGGAGTCACCATCAACGGCGCCGCCTTGAACCTGACGGGTCAGGCCCAGGGTCGCCTGAGACGCGGCCTGACCCTCACCCTGATCAGCAACACAAGCGCCAGCCCAATCAACGGCACCTTCGACAACCTGCCCGACGGCGCAGTCATCAGTGTGGGCGGCAACAATCTCCAAGCCAGCTACGAAGGCGGCGACGGGAATGATCTGACCCTAACAGTAGTCCGATAGGTTAGCCTGCGTCGGACTATTCCTCCATCCGATCGCCACCGCCTTGGTACTATATCTTTGCGAGAAAAAACGCTTTCGAGAACACGCCCCTACATTTGACATCAGAACGATCGAGGCGGAGTGCGCCAGATAACGCGGCCGTTGCAGATCACATGAAGAACCGATGATCATCTGTTGGCGCACGGGAACGGGAACAAGCGGCCCCGTTTTTCGGCGGCCGGAACCGCTGCCTGGACCGCGCATTAAAAAATTGGGAAGCCGTTAAGACGCCGCGAATTCCCGCCGGCAATCCCTGTTGTCATCTCTAACACGCTGAGAACCTTCCATAGCCGATCTCGCTTAGTATTCCGGGGCGCGAGAGCGAGCTTGTCAGCAGACCCGTTTGGTTCGACGAGTTAGCTATGCGCGCGGAACCGGAAAAAATTCGCAACTACATCGGCGGCGAACTGGTCGAGCCGATCAGCGGCAACTATCTCGATAACATCGAGCCCGCGACCGGCCGGCGGTACTCGCTTGTGCCCGATAGCGACACCCGCGACGTGGAGGCGGCGGTCGCGGCCGCGGAGAAAGCGTTCCCTTGCTGGGCGCACACGCCGGTTGCGGAACGTTCTCGCATTCTTCTCCGCCTCGCGGAGTTGATCGATCGCGATCTCGAGAAATTCGCGCGCGCGGAATCGATCGACACCGGCAAACCGCTCACCCTCGCGCGGAGTCTGGATATCCCGCGGGCCTCGAGCAATTTCCGATTTTTCGCGACGGCGATTCTGCACACGGAAGACCAAGCCCACGTCATGGATGGCGTAGCTTTCAATTACACTTTGCGGCAGCCGCGTGGGCTCGTCGGCCTCATCTCGCCATGGAATTTGCCGCTCTACCTGTTGAGCTGGAAGATCGCGCCGGCCATCGCGGTCGGGAACACGGCCATCGCAAAGCCGAGTGAACTGACGCCAATGACGGCGTTCCTCCTCTGTGAGATTTGTCGCGAAGCGGGCTTGCCGGATGGCGTGCTCAACATCGTGCACGGGACCGGCCCGAAGGTCGGCGCCTCCATTACCGCGCATCGCAAGATTGGTACTGTTTCGTTCACTGGTGGCACCGTGACCGGGCGGAAGGTTGCCGAGGCCGGAGCGCCACTTTTCAAGCAGGTCTCGCTGGAGCTGGGCGGCAAGAATCCGAATATCATCTTCGGCGACGCCGATCTTGAAGCGGCGATCGCTGGCAGCCTGCGTTCTTCCTTTGCGAACCAGGGGCAGGTCTGTCTGTGCGGTTCGAGGATT
Source organism: Chthoniobacterales bacterium (assembly GCA_025929155.1). Classification (GTDB taxonomy): domain Bacteria; phylum Verrucomicrobiota; class Verrucomicrobiia; order Chthoniobacterales; family UBA10450; genus Palsa-1392. The sequence continues at coordinate 2,085 of JAICMR010000173.1, forward strand.
TTTGTCGAGCGCCCGGCTTATAAGACCTTCGTCGAGCGTTTCGTGGAAAGAACGATGCAACTACGAGTGGGCGACCCGCTGGAGGAGGGGACCGACCAAGGCGCGATCGTCTCCAGGATGCAGCTCGATAAAGTGAAATTCTACGTGGATCTCGCGCGGGAAGAAGGAGGCGAAATTGTCGCCGGCGGTGCATCGCCGGCCGCGCCAAACGAACGCTGCGAAGGTGGCTACTTCTTTTCGCCAACAGTGATTACCGGACTCCCCGCCAGTTGCCGGGTCAATCGCGAGGAGATCTTCGGCCCGGTCGTCACGGTCACGCCCTTCGACGACGAAGAGCAAGTCCTCGCCGACGCGAACGACACCGACTATGGGCTCGCTTCCAGCGTTTGGACGCAAGACCTGAAACGCGCGCATCGTGTCGCGGAGGGGATCCACACCGGCACAGTCTGGGTGAATTGCTGGCTCGTCCGCGACCTGCGAGTTCCGTTTGGAGGAATGAAACAAAGCGGTGTCGGTCGGGAAGGCGGAAACGAAGCGCTCCACTTTTTCACCGAGCCAAAAAACATCTGCATCGCCCGCTAGGAGGGACAACCTATGTGTCGGAACATTAAAACTCTGCATAACTTCGCGCCGCCGGCGACGGAGGAGGAGATTCACGCGTCAGCGCTGCAGTTCGTGCGCAAGGTTTCTGGTTTTACGAAGCCGTCGCAGGCAAATGAAGCGATCTTCGATCAAGCCGTGACCGATGTGGCTGAGATTGTGCACGCGTTACTCGATCAACTTGTAACGAACGCACCGGCGCGCGATCGCGAGGTGGAGAAGCGAAAAGCCCACGCGCGTTATGCTCGCCGGGCGGCGGCCCTTCAAGATGTGGCTTAACCGGACGGCTTGGTCGCCTGCGTTGGAGGAGCTTAAGTAGCCAAGCTCGCCCGACGCATTGCTTAGATACGAAAGCTTCTGGTCTTTCTCGAAATCATCTGGGATAAATCCTCAGCTATGACTCGTTCTCTTCTAACAATCCTGGCGGCGTTGGTGGTGGTGATCCCGGCCAATGCCGCCGCGCCGCCGGCACCCAAAAAGCTAATGAATCCGTCAGAGTTTCAGAGCTTGCCGAGCAAGCCCGCGGACGTCCGGATTCCGTATGGGAAGGACCCCAACCAGTACGGAGAGCTACGTCTGCCGGCAACCCAGGGGCCTTATCCCGTCGTCATTCTCATCCACGGAGGTTGTTGGAAAGCCGATTGTGCCACCTTGCGTGATCTTGCTCCGATGGCCGATGCGCTGAAAGCCAATGGCATTGCCACCTGGAACGTCGAATACCGGCGGCTGGGCCAGAACGGTGGGGCTGGCCCGGAACTTATCTCGATGTAGGACACGCCGTCGATCAGCTCCGCACCTTGGCGACAAAGCACAATCTTGATCTGGGTCGGGTGGTCGTGCTAGGACATTCAGCCGGCGGCCACCTGGCGATGTGGGCGGCGGCGCGCCCGCGATTGCCAAAGGAGAGCGTGCTATATGCCGCGGATCCATTGCCAATCCGCGCGGTGCTCAACCTGGCGGGCACGGCAGATATGGCGGCCTACATTCCGCTCGAGAACCACGCCTGCGGGAGCGCTGTGATCGAAGACGTGATGGGAGGAAAACCAAACCAATTTCCTGAGCGTTACGCGCAGGCCTCCGCGATCAAATTGCTCCCGCTCGGTTTGCCTCAGCTGATCGTTTGGGGGCACGAAGATGATGTTGTCCCAATGTCGTTTAGGCATGAGCTATACCCGGGCCGCGAAACGCGCTGGCGATCCCGTGCGTTTGATGTTTCTCCCGAATGTCGGACACTTTGAGATCGCCAGTCCCTTTTCGACCAGTTGGCCGGTTGTTCGGGATGCCATTCATGACTTATGGCATGGTCAGGCGGTTCCAACCACGCGAGCTTGAGATTTGAAAAGCGCTTTTCGGTTAGATGAAGGCGAGAGCGTTCCGCCTGTGACCCCTTCTCACTAAGCCATGTCATTATCATGAATGAATCTTATGAAAGTTCGCGCGCTGCGGAACCGGTGGGAGCTTTTCCGCATGCAAAGCGGGTCGGCGACCTACTCTTTCTCTCCGGGATTGGGCCGCGCGTCCGCGGGAGCAAGGAAATCCCCGGTGTCACGCGCGGCGCGGATGGCACGGTGGTAAGTCATGATATTGAGAAGCAATGCCATGCTGTCTTTGAGAACGTGCGACTGGTCCTGGAAGATGCCGGCGCTTCTTGGAACGATATTGTGGATGTGACCGTTTTCCTGACCGACATGAAGAATGACTTTGTGACCTTCAACCGAATTTACCCAATGTATTTCGCAGGCGCAGGAAAACCAAATCCTACGCGCACTACCGTGGAGGTTGGCTCTTTGCCCACGCCGATAGCAATCGAGTTGAAAGTCATCGCGTCCTTAGGTTGAATCAGGTCTCTTCGAAGTCCTTGATTTCGTCGAGTTCCGCCTGCGCCCGGCGAACACTGCCGCCGACCGAACTGGCGGCGAGACTTTCCGCGAATTTTTCCTGACCGGGATGGCGGGAGAAGAAGAGGATCCCGACCATGACTCCGAGGCAAACCAGACCGCTGAGGAGCAACCATCCGACTACGTCCGGGTTATGAACCCAGACATCCGCGCCGAGGCCATAAAAGATCATCAGCATAGCCGGAATCCAAATGAAGCAGCCGACGACTGCAAACCAGACTCCTGCTCGCAAGTGCCA
>JAICMR010000004.1 GCA_025929155.1 Chthoniobacterales bacterium
GAGATCGAGGAGCGAGCCAGTCGTCGAAATGCCTTCGTTGTACATGATGTCGAATTCGGCCTCGGTGAAAGGCGGCGCGACTTTGTTCTTCACCACTTTGATTCGCGTCCGATTGCCGGTGACGACGCCATCGGTCTGCTTGATTGCGCCGATCCGGCGGATGTCCATCCGGACACTGGAGTAAAACTTGAGCGCCCGTCCGCCCGGTGTGGTCTCGGGATTGCCAAACATGACGCCGATCTTCTCGCGGATCTGGTTGGTAAAAATGCAGCAGGTCCGCGCCTTGGAGATGAGTGAAGTGAGTTTGCGCAACGCCGCGCTCATCAGCCGCGCCTGGGCGCCAACGGTCGAGTCGCCGATCTCGCCTTCGAGCTCCTGTTTCGTGACGAGGGCCGCCACGGAGTCGAGCACGATCACGTCAAGCGCGTTTGACCTAACGAGTGTCTCAACAATCCGGAGCGCCTCTTCACCGGAGCCTGGCTGGGAAACGAGCAAGTCATCGAGATCGACGCCAAGCCGGCGCGCGTATTGCGGGTCGAGCGCGTGCTCGACGTCTACAAATGCCGCGAGGCCGCCGCGCTTTTGGGCTTGGGCGATAATCGTGAGAGTGAGTGTGGTTTTGCCGGAAGATTCAGGGCCGTAAACCTCCACGATACGCCCACGGGGAACGCCGCCGACGCCGAGCGCCCGATCGATCAGAATGTTGCCCGTCGGGATGACATCGATATCGACAACCCGCTCGTCGCCGAGGCGCATGATCGCGCCGTCGCCGTAGTCTTTCGCGATCTGTTGAATCGCGAGATCGAGGTTTTTATTGCGGGCGGCGACGAGTTTGTCTTCGGTCGGTTTCTCTTCAGCGGTTTTGGAGGCCATAGCGGTCTTAGCTACTTCGCGCGGCGGGTTGCGCCAAGCAGAAAAGCGTGACGGAGGAGAACTTTGCCTGAAAACACCGAATGAAAAATATAGCCGCCTTTCACTTCCACAGATGAAAAAAGAGCCGCAGATCTTCCGATCTGCGGCCCCATTTCGCCTAACGAATGAATTTAGGACACGGTGATTTTCCGCGGTTTCACTTCCTCCGCTTTCGGGAGGGTCAGGCTAACCAAGCCCTGATTGATCCGGGCACTGATCTTCGCACTATCGATCGACGGGTCGATCTCAAACAAGCGCCGGTAATTTTGCGACCGGGATTCACGATGCAAAAGTGTGCCTTCGGGCAGCGTGGTGTTTTTGCGACCAATAATCGAGAGCTGGTTGTTTTCGACCGAGATCTCGAGCCCGTCTTTGCTCACACCGGGCATTTCCAGCTCGAGCAGGTAGCCATCCGGCGTTTCCTGCACGCTCGCGACCGGCGTGATGAATTTCTCGGCCTCGCGGCGGGTACCCGTTTCGTTGTTTTCGCGGACTAAATTACTTGTCATAGAGATTCCTTTCTGTTTGCAGAGTTATTTGAGGCTGACTTCGATTTTTTTCGGTTTCGCTTCCTCGGCTTTCGGCATGGTTACAGTCAGAATGCCATCTTTGTAGGAGGCGGTGACTTTGCCGGCATCGATCGGCGTGGGGAGTGAGATACTGCGACGGAATTTTCCGACAAAGCGTTCCGTCCGCTCGGCGTTTTCTGCTTTCTGTTCGGAACTCTCTTTGCGCTCACCGGAGATCGTGAGGGTGCCGTCGTGCAAGGAGATGTCGATGTCTTCCTTGTTCATGCCGGGCAATTCGACGATCGCAACGATGTCATCGGAATTTTGATAGACATCCAGAGACGGAGTCCAACCGTTGAGAAGCTGCGATTGGCGACCGGCAGCGCCCATGAACGGCAGCTCGAACAGAGTGTTCATCTCGTCGCGGAGATTGGCCCAGCGGTCCAGAGACGGCCACGCATTTGATTCAGGAGATTGATAACGAATTAAGCTCATAGTTTTTCCTTTAGGTAAGTTGATTAGCGATTTCGGTAAAGATAAAGCTAGGAGAATGCCAGGTAATCACCAAAAAGATCGCCATATTATAAGTATATACTTACCAGAATCTTATGGTAACAAGTCACTTTGATACAAGTCTTTGAATCGGGACACAACGTAACACAATCGCTTTTTGGCCGCTTCTCGGTTGAGCGTCAAAAAGTCGCTCAATTGGCTCGATTGCGGTCCGCGGTCGAGTTGTTTAATCTGCGGTATGCCTGAAGACCGCGACGAGAAATTAATGCGAGCCGCGCTCGCCGAGGCTCGAAAAGGTGTAGGCAAAGTCAGCCCCAATCCCGCCGTTGGGGCGGTCCTTGTTCAACGGAGCCGGATCATCGCGACCGGCTATCACCGCGCGGTGGGTTTGCCGCACGCAGAGGTTGAATGCCTGACCGCTGCCGGGAATCGCTCCCTGCGTGAGGCCACCCTCTACGTCACGCTGGAGCCGTGCTCGACCACCGGCCGCACCCCGCCATGTACCGAAGCGATCGTGCGAGCGGGGATTCGCCGGGTCGTGATCGGTGCGTTGGACGTGAATCCGGCTCACGCGGGAAGAGCGGTTCGTCAACTAAAGGCAGCCGGCCTCCAAGTAGCCAGCGGCGTGCTCGCGGAGGAATGCGCCCGGCTGAACGAAGCCTTCAATCGGTGGATCGTCAGCGGTGAGCCGTTTGTAATTGCCAAGTGTGGAATGAGTCTCGATGGCCGTCTGACCAGGCCGCCTGACGATCCCCGGTGGCTCACGAGCGCGGCCGCTCGGCGCGACGGGCGGCGATTACGTGCCGAAGTGGACGCGATTCTAATCGGCGCGGAAACTCTCCGGAAGGATGATCCGCGCCTAACGACTCGCGGGATTCGGGGCGCCCGCCAGCCGTGGCGCGTTGTTGTTTCACGCTCCGGCCCTCTCCCGCCCGGAGCCCGGATTTTCACCGATCGCTTCGCCGATCGCACGCTGATTTATCGGAAAAAAAGTCTGCGCGCAGTCCTCAAGGATCTCGGCCGGAAGCAGGTCACGAGCGTTCTGATCGAAGGAGGTGGCGAAATCCTCGGTGAAGCCTTCGACGCGCACCTGGTCGACAAGGTGCAGTTTTATCTCGCGCCGCTATTCACTGGCGGGCCGGTCCTGACAGTTGCGGGCAAAGGCGCGGGCCGAAGCGCCGAAGGGGCGCGAATTCGGGAAATTCGTTACGAACGGATTGGCGTTGATCTGCGCGTTACCGGATATCCGCGTTGGGGTGCCGAAAAAGCGTGAATAATTTGCGTGCGCCGGCGTCGTTCTTAACGTTATAGCTAACAAAGGAGGTGAGGTATGAACTTAAAAAAAATTCTTGTGGTTGCAGCGGTTGTCGGGGCGTTCGCATTCGTTGCCGCGCCAAAATCTGAAGCTCACGTTTCGATCGGGATTGGGATTGGCCTGCCACTGCCGGTGGTCGGCGTCGGGTATTATCCGTATGCGTATCCCTATGGTTATCCGTACGCATACAGCGCACCGGTTTACGCGAGCTACGGCTACTACGGGTACCGCCGTCCGATCATTTATCATCGGCCGGTGGTTTACCGTCGCCCAGTCGTCGCGCTACGACACGGCCACTCCCACCACCACCATCATTAGGCAGGCGGCTGAGGCTTGATGATCGTCTCAAGATCGGCAGCTTCGAGAAATCCCTCGAGCTGCCGAATTCTTGTCGGGTGACGCATCTTCCTCAGCGCTTTCGCCTCAATCTGGCGGATGCGTTCGCGCGTCACGCGAAATTGCCGGCCGACTTCTTCGAGCGTCCGGCTGTAGCCATCGACTAATCCGAAGCGCTGTTCGAGCACCTGCCGCTCGCGCTCGGTCAAGGTCTCGAGCACGTCTTTGATTTTTTCTTTCAAGAGCGCGATCGCGGTCATATCGCTCGGGTTATCGGCCGATTTATCTTCGATGAAATCGCCGAAATTCGTCTCCTCACTCTCACCGACCGGCGCCTGCAGAGAGATTGGCTGTTGCGCCATTTTTAGAACCGCCCGGACCCGATCGACGGGGAGCAAAATTTCTTCCGCGACTTCGTCCGGAGTCGGTTCGCGGCCGTATTCCTGGAGCAGTTGTTTCTGCACCCGCATCAGCTTGTTGATCGTCTCGATCATGTGGACGGGGATGCGAATCGTGCGGGCCTGGTCGGCGATTGAGCGGGTGATGGCCTGGCGAATCCACCAGGTCGCGTAAGTGGAGAATTTGTAGCCGCGCCGATACTCGAATTTCTCGACCGCTTTCATAAGGCCCATGTTGCCTTCCTGAATCAGGTCGAGGAACGACAGGCCGCGATTCGTGTATTTTTTCGCGATCGAAATTACGAGCCGCAGATTGGCTTCGACCATCTCGGTTTTGGCCCGAAGGGCTTTGCGCAGCCAACCGCGCAGATCCTGATAACGCTCGTCAAATTGCGCGGGGGAAAGCCAGAGCTTGTTCTCTAGTTCACGCAGCTTGTTCTGGAACAGCAGACGGTTTTTCCGGATCGCATTGTTCTTTAACTGGTCCTGCAAGCCGCGGAGCAGGGCAAAATGGTTGTCGGCGAGATGGACGAAGTCTTCCGTCACCCGCTGCTTGAAGTAGAACTGTGGATACAGCGCCTGAAGTTTCGCGATCTCCCTCTCGAATTTCTTGAGTTGCGCGTCGCTCCGCTGCGGCCGGCCGGTCAGTTCGGCGTATTCCTTTTGCAATTCGGCGGTCAGCTTCTGGACCTTCTTGCACAGCGCCGGCAAAACCTTCAGGTAACGCTCGCGGCTTTCGATTTTTTTATCGAGAATCACGCGATCGAAACGCTCGCCGCCCTCGGCCAGTTTCACCGCGAGGTCGAGGTGCGCCTGAGCGACGAATCCGAAACGGTTGACGTGCTGCTGCACGGCTGCTTCCGCTTCCTCGATACGCTTGGAAATTTCCACCTCCTGTTCGCGGGTGAGCAGTGGCACCTGGCCCATCTGCTTGAGATACATCCGCACCGGGTCATCCAGAATATCGAGCTTCGTCTCGACCTTTTCTTCTTCCTCTTCGACGTCTTTTTTGCCGTCTTTATAGCGGTCGACTTCGGAGGCTTCGATGATGTCGATCTCGAGCTTACGGAGCCGCATCAAAATGTGATCGAGCTCGTCCGGATCAGTCAGCTCCGCCGGTAGCGCTTCGTTCAGATCGTCGAACGTGAGGTAACCCTGTTCCTTCGCGAGCTTGATCAATTCACGGATGCGCGCCTGCGTTTGACTCGTGCCATTCGTAGAAATCGTCGCTCCGTTCTCACTCGCCTTCGGCTCGGGAGTGGGCATTGGCGCCGCGGCGCGGTTCGGCAGCGCGTTGTGCTGCTCGTCGCGCGGAGGGCGCGGGCGTTTTGCCGCACTGTTTTCCGACACCGACGATTTGCGCGCGCCACCTCCCGGTTTCGCTTTCCCAATCACTGGCTTCTTCGAATCGGACAAGCGCCGATATTTTTTGGGGGCGGCCGCCGGGGCTTTTGGCTCCTTCCTTGAACGCCGTGGTTTGGGTTTCTTAGCCAAATCGTGATCTGTTAATTGTGGGAGGCCAGCAGTTGCCATTCCATGCCCGAGCTTGGGAGCCGAGCTAGCGGTTCGGCGAAAGCCGTGAAAATTCATCGAGCTGCCCACGGAGGTCAACAACTTGTTTCTGGAGAGTGACGATCTCACCGGGGCTGATCTGCGGCAGTTTCATCCGGCTCTCGGCAGCTTTGAGGCGGCGGCGTAACGCCGGCAGACGCAAACCCTGCCACCACTCACGCGCGACCGTTTCCGCTTTCGGCGGCATTTTTTGCAAAAGCCACCCGGAGACTAACGATTCCTCCTCCGACGCGAGGGTGGAGAGGAAGAGGTTGAGTGAGGCGGGATCGTCCGGCCGCAGGTCAGCCGCCAGGATCCGGCCGAGCATTTCGGTTCCCGGCGTTTCCTCGATCACCTCGGGCCATTCCTGTTCGAGAAGAAAATCTCGCGCGGCACTGTCGCGCAAAGCGAGCAGACAAAGGAGCGCGATCTCGTGTCGAGGTGCGGGTGCGACGGTGCGCGCGGGGCGCTGCGGTTCATTAGGCAGACGCGCGCGGGAAGTTTTTGGGACAAGATTCGCAAAATCGGCCGGCGCAACGCCGAGGCGCGCCGAAACCTTGCTGATGACTTCATTGCGCATGAGCGGGTCATGCACGCGCAGGACAGTCTCGGCAAGTTGCCGCGCGACCTGCATCTTAGTTCCGAGATTTGCCAAGTCGCTCGTGGCCGTCGCGCGCTCGATCCAAAAGTCGAAAAAATCACGCGCTCCCGCGATCCGTTGCGCGAAGGTTTCCGCGCCATCTTTCCGGACTAACGAATCGGGATCTTCGCCCGGCGGCATCTCCGCGACGCGCACGATTAGGTCGTGTTGCAGGAGCGGCTCGAGGGAACGCTCCGCTGCCTTTTCCCCCGCGGCGTCGGCATCGAAACAAAGCACCACCTCGTTGACGTAGCGCTTCAAAACCCTGGCCTGATCTTCTGTAAACGCGGTGCCCTGCGGCGCAACCACGTTCGTTAGGCCAGCCTCGAAGAGCGTGATCAGGTCGAGCTGGCCTTCGCAGACGATCGCACTTCCCGCCTCGATCAAGCCCCGCTTGGTTTTGTGCAAACCGTAAAGAATGCGGCCCTTGCGAAAGAGCGGCGTCTCAGGCGAGTTGAGATATTTTGCGCCCTCTTTTTCGCTCTGCAAAATGCGCCCGCTGAAAGCCAGCACTTCGCCGAGATCGTTGCAGATCGGAAACATCAGCCGCCCTCGGAAGCGATCGTAAACCTCGCCGTCAGTTCGCTCTTCATCGCGCAATTTCACGAGCCCGCTCTGCAAAAGCGTGCGGCGCGTGTAGCCGCGGTCGAGCGCCCACTTCAGACAGGCATCCCAACTCTCCGGCGCGAAACCGAGCTGCCAGGATTTCGCAACTGCGGGAGTAATGCCGCGCGTTTTCAGATACTCGCGAGCCGGCGCAGCGAACTCGCGTTTCAAGAGATTTTCCTGAAACCATTCGGCCGTCTCAGCGTGCAACTTCAGGAGCATCTGCCGCGCTTCGTGTTGACGATCATCCTGGACGTTGCTGCCGCGTTCCTCGATCACTGGAATGCCCGCCCGCGCGGCGAGTTTCTTCACCGCTTCCGGGAAATTGATGTGCTCGTAGAGACTCACGAACTTGAAGACGCCCCCGCCCTCGCCGCAGCCGAAACATTTAAAGATCTGCCGCTGCGGATTGACCGTAAAAGAGGGCGATTTTTCTTGATGAAACGGGCAAAGCGCCTTCCAGGTCGCCCCCGCGCGCTTGAGCGGAAAATAAGAGCCAATCACTTCCACGATGTCATTCGCGGCCGCGACCTGTTCGATCGTTTGCGTCGGGATGGTGCCCATGAAAGTCGCTCTTTTTCCTCGTGAGGAATCGGGAGCGATGGCAGATTAACGCACTGCCTTCGGGCCTCCAAACGATCTTCTTATGACCCGCTTCGCGCCGCGCATTCTTTCAGTTTTTGTGGCCACTCTCTTTTCGTTAGGCACAGCTTCTGCGCGCGAGGATGTCCGCGCGGGCGATGTGGTCGTGGTGCCGCTCCGGGGGGAAATAAATTCCACGCTCTCTGTCTTTCTCCGACGCGCCGAAAAAACCGCCGAGAGCAATGGAGCGCGCGCCATCATTTTCGACATGGACACGTATGGGGGCGGCCTCGAGGCGGCTGAGGAGATCACCGGGATTCTGAATCACGCCACCATTCCAACCTACACCTACATCAATTCCAACGCCGGCTCGGCCGGGGCGCTCATTGCCCTGGCGACGCGTCACATTTACATGGCGCCGGTGAGCGCGATCGGAGCTGCGGCGCCGATCGCTTCGACCGGCCAGGATCTTTCCGAGACGCTGAAAGAAAAAACCATCTCCTATTGGTCGGCGCTGATTCGCGGCACCGCCCTGCGCAACGGCCACAACCCCGATGTGGGCGAAGCATTCATGAACAAGGAGAAAGAGGTGAAGATCGGCAACAAAGTCGTCCACCCGAAGGGCTCGCTCCTCACGCTCAACGCGCAGGAAGCGACCGAGAAATTCAACGGCAAACCGCTGCTCGCGGACGGCATCGCCGAATCCGTCCCCGACCTGATGCAAAAGGCGGGGCTGCGCGGCGAGGTCGTGCAATTCAATCCGAGCGGTTTTGAGCAACTGGCCTTCTGGCTGACCAAACTTGCGCCGCTCTTATTGTTAGGCGGAATCATGGGCGCGTATCTCGAATTCAAGATTCCGGGCTTCGGGATCGCTGGCATCGTCTCCGCGATCTGCTTCGCGCTCTTTTTTCTCGGGCATTATTTCGCCGGATTGGCGGGTTGGGAGACGGTTGCACTTTTCGTGCTCGGCTTCGTCCTGGTGCTCGTCGAGGTTTTGTTTTTCGGACACTCGACGATTGTAGTCGGCGTTGTCGGAGTGCTTCTGATGCTGGCGTCGTTGCTCTGGGCGATGATCGACCGCTATCCGGGGCAGGGAATTTTTCCGAGCGGCGGAATGCTAAAAGTGCCAGTGACCAACCTCTTCATTACTCTGATCGCAGCCGCCGCGTTGATCGCTTTGCTCGCGCGCTTTCTGCCTCAGACCAGCATCTACCGGCGATTCATTCTGTCCACCGTCAACCCGCCGGGGCCATCGTTAGGCGAACCGGTTCGGGCCTTCGTTCCAGCGGTGCCGCTCGCGCCCGGGATGCTGGGACGGAGCCTGACGATCCTGCGCCCGAGCGGGAAAGCGCAGTTCGAGGACCGCGTAGTTGATGTCGTGACCGAGGGTGAATTCATCGCCCCGGAAACGCCGGTCGCCGTCATCGCGACCGACGGAATGCGCGTTGTCGTCCGGGGAGTAGTCGCGTGATGTCGCGCCGGAACGAGGTCGACTTCGAAGCGCGCTCTTCGTTCTCGCGCAACCTCCGCATGGCGCTGAGTTACCTCGCGCTGCTCGTCTGCACCATTTTCGCGCTTTATCCGGTCAGCCGCCTCGTCACGATCGCGCTCCGGCCGGCCGATCAACCGCTCTCCTCGTCGCTCGCGCTGATCCCGCACGGCGCAAGCCTAACGAACTTCCGGATCCTGCTTTTCGAGACGCCGTTTCTGCGCTGGCTTGCCAATTCCACCTTGATCGCGCTTGCCGTCACCGTGACCGGCGTTGCCCTCGCTTCGACTGCGGGTTACGCGCTCTCGCGCTTCCGGTTCCTGGGGCGCAGCGCGACGCTCAACGGCTTGCTTGTCACCCAAATCTTCCCGGCCACGATGCTGCTCCTGCCGCTCTACCTCATCCTGATCAAGCTCAGTCTCATCAACAGCTATCTTGGCGTGATCATCATCTATAGCGCGACCGCGCTGCCGTTCTGCATTTGGCAGCTCAAAGCCTATTACGACACGATTCCGCTTTCGCTCGAGGAGGCGTCGAAAATCGACGGCTGTACCCGCTGGCAGTCGTTTTACCTGGTGGTTCTGCCGCTTTCCCTCCCGGCGCTCGCCATCACCGCGCTCTTCTCGTTCATGACCGCCTGGAACGAGTACGTCATTGCCGCGGTCGTTCTTCACGATGTTGACCGCTTTACGCTCCCGCTCGGGTTGAAGATGTTTCAGTCCAACCTGAGCACGCAGTGGGGATTGTATGCGGCTGGCGCGCTGCTTGTTTCGATTCCGGTCGTTCTGCTCTTTCTGGCCTTGAGCCGGTATCTCGTCTCAGGTTTGCGGTCCGGCGGTGTCAAAAGCTGAGAGGTTCTCTGCGATCGTTTTCGAGCAAAGACGGCGAGCGGGCTGGTTGAATGGAAAACAGCGACGCGGGAGAATAGCAACAACTGCCACGCCGCCGGCGAGTCTGCTCGCCTAACGAGTCCGCGCTTCCTCGATCAGGCGCGTCAGGTAACCTGAGAAATGCTCCCGATTTAATCGTCCCACCGGTCGCAATTCCCAGTCTCGATATCCCATCTCGAAAAGCAGGTCGCCGATCAGCGGCCGCAAAGTCTCCACATCTTCCGTCGTGAAAAATTCGCGCCAATTGTCCCACGAAGCAGTTCGCCGGGTTCGCTCGTATTCTCCGACTTCGCGTCGTCCCGATAATTTAAACCCGAGATAATTTTCGAGGTCGGCGAGATCGTTTTGCATGAAAGTCTCATAGCGCACCAGATAGCCGGCCTCGCCTAACGAGCGGAGGAAGTTCCAATAGTTCCGGTTCGCGACGTGCCCGCTCTCGGTGAAGAGCCACGCGCTCGAATAGCCGTTCCAGCGCATGATCCGATTGGTTTCGCCGCAGAGGTCGGCGAAGGAGATTCCTGAAGGATTTTCTTCCTTCCTCCGTACCAGTTCGACCATCGCGCGCAGCTGCGCATCGGAGACAGAACGATTCTGCGCACGGCCGTAGATGGCGTAGAGAAAACTGCTCAAGGCCTGGTCGCGCGGATCGCGGATGATTTTGACGATCCGATCGAAGCGGACCTGTGACTCGTTCCGAAGCACGCTCGTCAGGCGCGGGATCTCCTGTGTCCATTGACCGTGCAAAAGCTTCGAAACCGCGTGTGGTGCTCGATCGCGCGAAAGCGCCTCATCCGGCTTTGGCTCCATCACGAAAGCCGCGTCTGGGAGTGAGTGCTGAATGGTTTTCGCGAGCACGGTGGTGCCACTCTTGCCTTGGCCGAAAACGAGAACCTTCATCGTGTTTTCTTATGGTTGGCGACGAGTCCTACAGACGCGAGCGCTTTGATCTGGGGCGACCAAATATCCTTAGCGGGCGAGCAACAGCGCGCTGTTAGCGGAATCGAAAAAGATTCGGTGATGTCTGCGCAACCAATGCTTCCGAGCGGCCCGTTGGAGAAATCACTCCAACGGAGGCAGAACGTGCAGCGACAGATCTGGGCTCCGGATCGATTCTCGAAGGCAGAATTGCAACCTCAGTTCCGCAAACGTAATTTAATTCGATCTTCGAATCCGCCGACAGCGAAACCGTCCCTATGAAAAAGCGCTTCACAATTCTTCTAATTTGCGCCGCCGCGATCTTTGCGGGTTGCTCCACTCCGCAGCCCAACACGCCTCTCCCGCCGCAAGCTGTCGTTAGGCAAAATCGGCCGGTAAAAATGATCAACGGCGAACCCTATGTCTATGTTACGGGCGAACTGGGCAGCAACGTTCCAGGCCGCTGGGTTCCACAAGACAGCGCGGCTGCGCAGAATCTGCCGAGTGACACGGAAGCGGTCGATCAAGGCACTCTGCAAAAGTGGCAGGGCGGCGGCTATCGTTAGGCTGGGGAAAAGCTGAATTAGCCTCTCGGATTCCCGTATCTCGATCGGCGAATATGCTTGCCAAGCGAACGCCGACGAAGGGGAGTGTTTCCTATGAAGACGAGCATCTTGCTGGCCGCTGTCGCGGGTTCGGTCTGGTTGAGCGGGTGCAATACCACTCAGACCAGCACGACCACCACCGCTGGAACCACGCGCGCCGCTGTTCACGGCAACGAAAACGTTAAAATCATCAACGGCAAACGCTGCGTTTACGTTCACCAGGAGCTCGGCAGTAATATTCCCGGCCGTTGGGTGCCGGAGGACAGTGCCGAAGCGCAGCTCGCTCGCTCTGCCGGCACGCTTGACCAGAACTCCTTTCGGAAGACACAGGACATGCAGGGGCAATCGCTCGATCCGGGTGGGGCGAAAGCCGTACCGCAGTCCTTTCGTGGTCCCGGTGGTTAGGCCGACGCCAGTTCGGCGGTCGTTTCCTCCCACTCCAGATTCAGTCGCGTCAGCTCTTCCGAAACCGCGGAAAGTTCGCGATTGATCACGATCGCGCGCCCTCCGGGTTCGTAAGCTGCGGGATCTTCCAGCTCCGCCGTCAACTCTTTTTGACGGCCTTCAAGAGAGGCGATCCGCATCTCGAGTTCCTGCGCGCGCTTTTCCTGTTCCCGCCTCGCCTTGGCGAGCGCTTTTCGTTCCTCGGCTTCGGCGCGGCGCTGCTGCTTGATCTCGCGCATCCCCACGCTGGCGTGTGGCGGTTCGTCTTGCGGTGCGGCTGGTTGCGCGTTCGTCAGGCTCTTGCCGGCCGTGAGCGCCGCGCGCGCAGAAGTCGCCTGCGACTTGTCGAGGTAATATTGATAATCGCCGGCATAAGGCGTGAGTTGTCCCGCGCTGATGTGGAGGACGCTGCCCGCGATCGCGCGGATGAAATGCACGTCGTGACTGATGAAAATCAACGTTCCTTCATATTGCTCGAGCGCGCCGATCAGGGCATCGATTGATCCGACATCGAGATGCGTCGTCGGCTCATCCATGAGGAGAAGATTTGGCGGGTAGAGGAGTAATTTCACGAGCGCGAGGCGGGATTTTTCGCCGCCGCTGAGCACGCCGACGGTTTTGAAAACATCATCGCCGCGAAAGAGAAAGGAACCGAGAACGGTGCGCGCGGTTTGTTCCGAAACCGGCTCCGGAGTGTCGAGCACCGTCTCAAGGACCGTGTGCCTGAGGTTGAGCATCTCCACGCGATGCTGCGAAAAGTAACCGACCCGCACATTGTGCCCAAGTTCACGCTCGCCAATTTGCACCGGGAGCATACCGGCGAGCAGCTTCAGCAGGGTCGATTTTCCGGCGCCGTTCGGGCCGACGAGCACGGTCTTCTGCCCGCGCTCGGCTTCGAAATTCAACCGCTCGTAAACCACCAGCGAGCCGTAAGCGTGCCGCACATCCTTGAGCGTAATCGCCCGCAGACCGCTCCGCGGCGGCTGGGGAAAATGAAACCGGATCGTCTTTGCCTGTGCGGTCGGCGCCGCGATTTTCTGCATCCGATCGATCTGCTTCAGCTTGCTCTGCGCCTGCGACGCCTTACTCGCTTTCGCCCGGAAACGATCGGCAAATTGCTGGAGCGACGCGATTTCCTTTTGCTGGTTTTTATAAGCGGCGAGCTGCTGCTCTTCACGCGCCGTTTTCTGCTCGATGTAACTGTCCCAGTTCCCGCGATAGCGCAGCAACTTCGTGTGCGCGATCTCGACAATGCTGCCGACGAGCG
Source organism: Chthoniobacterales bacterium (assembly GCA_025929155.1). Classification (GTDB taxonomy): domain Bacteria; phylum Verrucomicrobiota; class Verrucomicrobiia; order Chthoniobacterales; family UBA10450; genus Palsa-1392. The sequence continues at coordinate 12,973 of JAICMR010000004.1, forward strand.
CGTTCGGGAACTCCCGGTCGTGTGAGATCATGAGGATCGCGCCGGGATAACTATTCAGATAATACTGAAACCAGCCTAACGAGTCGAGATCGAGATGATTTGTCGGCTCGTCCAGCAGGAGCAAATCCGGCTCGAGCACGAGAAGCCGCGCGAGATGCGCGCGCATGATCCAGCCGCCGCTGAGGGCGCGCGCCGGCCGGTCGAAATCCGCTTCGCGAAACGCCAAGCCGGCGAGAATTTTTTTCGCTTTCGGTTCAATCTCCCAATCGTGTTCCGCTTCCAACTCCTGGTGCGATTTGCCGCAGGCCAGCTCGAGAACCGACTCGTCGCCGGCCGCTGCGGTTTCCTGCGGGAGAAACCCGAGGGTGGTGTTTTTCTCGAGCGAGACCTTTCCGGAATCTGGCGAAGCCTCGCCGAGAATGAGCGAAAAGAGCGTCGATTTTCCCGCGCCGTTCGGCCCGACGAGACCGATGCGGTCGCCGCGGTTTACCTGGAGCGACACATCCTCGAAGAGGATGCGCCCGGCGAACGACTTGGAGACTTGTGAGACGGTGAGCATGGCGCGGGCGCGCACTTTCATGGCGGCGCAACGGCGGCGCAAGTCAGGCACGTGCCTTTGCCCGAGGCTATCGCGTCAGGAGCTCGTGAGTGCCGTGACCTTCTTAAGTTAACGACAGCAGAATAACGAGGTCCGCCCGTCCGCCCCGGGATGGCGGTCTTCGCGTGTCCGGCCTAATGAGGAACGAACATCGTCCCGGAATCCTTGCTTTGTCGAAAGAGAACGGTTTATGTCGCCTAACGAGAAGCGCGATTCTTCACTTTCCGAGCGGCGTTGTCACGTTCGTTCCGGCCGGCGGGGTAAACTGGAACATCGAAGGAGGGATCGGCGCGCGCGATTCATTCGTGTAGGTCGTGACGATGTGGTCGCCATTCGGTTGCACCATCTCCGTGCGCTGGACCTGGAGATCGCTGTTCAGGTGGATGTCAAAACTCTGGAGGAGCCGTTTGAGCGATGGGTTGCGGGGCGTGAGGAGCAACTGGTAGCCGTCAGCCTCCTTGCTCCCCGTAATGCGGTAACTGCGCTCGACGTCCTGGAGGTTAAGCGCCGCGGTCAGTGCCGCGATGCCCGCATCGAGCGGAGAGCGTTTGCCTAACGAATACTTTTCAGCCGACTGGAATTTTGGGTAGTAAATCCAGAGCACGCTTCCGTCGCTGACCGTGATGCTGGGGGAGTTACCGGTCACTTCGCGGCGGAATTTATTCGGCTGCTGAAACCAGACTTTGCCGGAGCTGTTGATCGGCTTGTTCATCAGGTGGACTTCTTTTTTTTCCTGAAAGTCGGCTTGGAGCTGAGGAGCGCCGGTGTGGGTGGCGCGGATCTTTTCGAGGAGCGCCTTGACGTCGTTAGGCGCAAGCGGCTCCGCCTGAGTCGTATTGATCAGAGTGAGAAGGAGCAACGAGGAGAAGATGGTCAGTTTGGAGATCATGTTGAAGTAAGACGATGCGGGCCGCGGACTGTTCGGCAAAAAGTTAAGCGAAGGAAGCAGGAAAACAGGAGGAGGAAGTTGGGTGACAAACCTAGTGCAAAAATCCTTTTCGGCTTTCCTGCCTTCCTGAGCGGACACTCTTCGAGTCTGCGGCCGCGGCGGCGGGCAAAGTGAAAAAGATTGTCGCGAACAAACTCCAGGCCAATCCGATGGCGCAGGCGATGCCAAGACCACTCAGAGTGGGATTATTGGCGAAGCCTAACGATCCAAAGCCGGCGATCGCAGTGAGACCGGCGAGCGCGACGGGCTTCAAAACACCGGCGACGTCATGTTCCACCTCGCCCGCGCTTTGCCAAACAAGCACGACGTAAATCCCGTAGTCCACGCCGATCGCGAGGACGAGTCGGAAGGCGAGGACGTTCAACAAATTCAGCGGGATCGAGGCGAGCTTCATGGTCGCAATCATCGCGCCGACCCCCAATATCAGCGTCGCCACTTGAATAAGCCACAAGCGCAGATCGCGATAGAGCACAGCGAGAAGCGAGGCGTCGAAGAAAGCCATCAGCGCACTGATCAAAATCAGTTGATGATGCGACCACGGGATCAGGTCGGTGAGAGTAAAGCTCCAGCCGGAAATCGTCATCGGAACGCCGGAGACGGGAAGGATCCTGGTGAGCTGCTCTTTTTGCTCGTGACTCTCGACCGGGCGATTCGTCGTCGCGAACCCGACCGTGAGTAGTGGATCGGCGGCAAAGTAGCGGTCGACCAAAAACCACCAGCTCGACGAAACTGGAAGCTGCTTCCGCCAATCGGGAATTGGTGCGGCGCCAGTCGCGACCGCCTGCAGTTGATCGAGGAGCTGGAACGCGGCTGCGAAAGCTTCCCGGCTGAATCCTTCCTGCGTTATTGCGGTCTCAAGGGCCTGACGGGTCGCAGCGTAGTCGACGCTTCGCAGCCGCTGGCGATTTTGCTTCATCAACTTCGGCGAAAGCGCGAGCGCCGCGGGCGTGGAGAAATCCTTGATTGCGCCGCGGTCGCGCAGCCCGCGCCAGTGCGCTTCCACCTTCTGCCAGTCCTGGTGGAGTTGTTCTTCGTTAGGCGCGCGCACAATGCCGATGACGGGTTCCCAACGTGTCGGCATTTTTGCCATGATGGTGCTAAGCGCGTAGCCGGCGTCGCTGTTCTTCGGCTCCATCGATTTCGTGCTCGCATCGAAGATGATTCGCGGCCGCGGCGAGACCGCGATCGCGAAGAGGATGAGCAAAATCGGGAGCGCAATCCAAAGGATGAGCCCCGGCGCGCGGAGCATTCGGCGGACGTAGCGCCTAACGAGAAGGAGAATCCAATCATGCCGCGGCGGGAGCGAACGCTCGCGAGTGAAGAGGAAAAAAATGCTCGTCATGAAAAGCGCGGCCACAAGAATGCCGATCGCGATGAGCACACCTAACTGAGTAAAGCCGGCGGCCCCGCCTAACAATAAGGCGAGGAAGCCGACAGAGGTGGTTAGCGCGCCGAAGAAGATGGCGCGCCCCAGCTTCGAGACCGCTTCCGCGATGGCGGACGCGTGAGTGCTGCCTTCGCTGCGGGCCTGCTGGTAACGACCATAGATTAGAATCGCAAAATCGACGCCGAGACCAATCAGGATCGCGCACATGCCGATTGTGACCATGTTCAGCTCGTGAAAAATGAGGAGCCCGAGAGCGAGAGCGACGAGACAGCAGAGCAGGAGCGAGAAGCCCATGCCTAACAATGGCAGCCAACGCCGGAAGCCGACGAAAAAGACTGCGCCGACGAGCAGGATGGAGCCGAGCAAGGTCACGATGATGTCGTGCCGCATACTGAGCGAGATCTCCGCGACGTAAGCCGACCGGCCGGTCACAAGCACTTGCAGTGGCGCCTCGCCTTCCCATCCGGCGCTGGCCGATTTGGTGAACGCTTTGACCTTTTCCATCAGCGCCTGACAGGCGAAGGCGTCGAGCGATTTTTGGTTCGTGACGGCGAGGAAGATGCGCATCGTCCGGTCGGGCGAGACGAGCGGTTCCCCTTCCTGCATCCCGGCGTTGCTCGCGAATGGCTTCAACGCAGGCGCGACCACGCCTAACGGATCGAGCCGCAACTCAAACTCCGGCCGGGGCGAGCCGGCCTCTATTTCCCCATGCAAACGGCGGAGCCGCGCTTCCAGATTCGTCGGCTGCAGGATCGAAATCGTCTCGCCGAAGGCCACTGGATCGAGGTTCAGGAGGAGCGGCACAGCCAATCCTTGGAGGTCGCGCACGCCTTCTGGCGTCTCCATGGGCGACCCGCTGAGAATCCGTGTCACCCAAGGCTGTGCGCGCAGGCGTTCGGCAAAAGTCGGGGCAAAATCTTCCAGCCGCTCGGTGTCGTCAGGCTGGGAAACGAGCGCGAAGGTGAGTTGGCGCGTCTGCGCAAAATCATTGTTGTAAACCTTCAGCCCCTGAACGGACGTGAACTTGCCGGGGAGAAGATTGAGCACTTCGCTGTCGAGCGACATCCGGGTTGCGAGCACGTAAACGCAGGCGGCCGCGAGCAGCCCGATCGCGCTCCAGACAACCCCGCGACGTTCCGTCACGAGACGCGCGATGAACTTCGAGTAGGACATCGGCTGGCGTTCGGATCAGAACGCGAAAATGAACTGGTCCGCACCGATGTTTTGCCTAACGACCGGCTGCATTTTCTTCCGCAGCAGAACTTCGCGGAGCGAAATCCAGCCGCGCAAATGAACCGGCGCATGCGTCGGCGCGCCTGACCACGAGCCGCGGGCGAGGGGGCCGCTGACCCGGACGAAGTCCGCGTTCTGCCTGACGGTCAGCAGGATCAGGGCGCCTTTGCTGAACGTGAGCTCGAAGTCGCTTGCGCTGTCGTAACGCACGAGCACGTCACCGATCAGCGAAGTTTTCGGGCTGCGATATTGCAGTTGCCCGACTCGGGTTTCCCAGCCGGGCTGCGGCTGGACGAAGTGATGTTGGACCGTCTGGCAACTCGTCAGGCAACAGCCGACCACGAGCAAAGAAAGGAGAAATGCACGGATCGATCTGCTCATGGCTTGGTGGAGGCTGCTCAAGCTTAGCGAGACTGAGAGAGAAGCAAGTGGGGCCGCCGACGGCGATGGCTTTGGTCTGGCTGTCGTGCGGAGCTGAGAGCAGTAATCTCGAGGAAAGCAGGAATCCAAGAAGCCAGATGGTCAGGCCGTTGCGGCAGCAAAAAGCCTCGCAGGCCGGGACCCGCGAGGCTTTGCAGGAGTAACTAACGATTCGCGTCGGTCGCCGCAGCTATTGATTCGAAATCGTAGCCGTCGTGCCGTCGATCTTTTGGAAGCTGATCGTGAACGGCTCGGCATAGGTGTACGCGCGGTCCTGCAACATGCTGATGGCGACCGCTTCGCCCAACTGAATCGAAGACTCCGTATCGCTGCGCCAATGGATGCCGGAATGGATGCCATGGCCGAACGAGACGTTGTGCGCCAGCTTGTTCAATTCCCCGGCAACGGTGATCTGTCCCGCGTCGAAACCCGTGTAAGGGGTGAGGCTGAGACCATCGTTCACCGGGACCTGCGGGTTGGGAATAACCCAGTCATTATCGTAGAAGAACTTCAGGATGGTAATACAGGCGCCGGCGACTGCGCCGTGGCCCGTCGGATAAGAGGGATGAGTCGGCGAACCTTCCGGGAAAGCCTGCGAGAGGAAATAATCGCCGTATTTGGCGAAGCTCTGCTGCACGGCCTGCGAGTTGAGCACGTTGCCGTGCAAGGTCGCGTCCAAGGTGTTGCCCTTGCCGATCAGGATCTGTCGGCAAACGCCGCCACCGGATTCGGGGCGGTGCCGGAGGTGGATCCACCACTTTTGGTACCAGACATTGTTGAGTGCGATCCGCGCTGCCTGGGCCAGGGTGGCCGCGAAATCCGGGCCGGCGAAGGTGCCGAACCCATTCTGCTTCGTCGAACGCAAGTAGGGATTCCCCGGGTTAACCGGAGCGCCCATCGTGCCGAGGACGAGGTAGGCCGTGAAGAACGTCTGGAACAGGACATCGACATGGGTGAAGGCAGTCAGACTGCGACCGTCGTGAAGGTAACGTGGTTGCGGATCGAACTGGAGCTGCGCGCCAGTGTCGATCCCGTTCTGCACCTGCAGGAAGGTGAGGGGATCGGTCATGAAATCGATGCCCGGCAGGAACGCGAGCATCTGCTGGGACATTGGCTGCGCGCCCATGTAAGTGGGCGTGATGTAAAACTGCGAGAGGTACGGCCCCACCGTGTCACCCGGATAAACTCCGCGGAAAAGCAGGTTGGGCGTAACGGTACCGGCTGCGTTGCGCGGGCCGGCATACGTGGGCATGCTGGAAAGCTCCGCTGCGGCCTGATGGGCGATGGCGTTGGTGGCGTAATCGGTGAAAGCAACATCGCGCAACAGCGAGCCCCAGTACATTTCGATCAGCTCGGTCCCATACGCTTCGCTGGCGATCTCAGGCGCCGGCGGGACGACGATCTGGTTAACCTGATTCCGCGGTGACGGCGCATCACCGAACTGCACGTCGTCAGTTCCTTCAAGCGAGAAGGCGCGCCCGCCGAGCGGGCCGTTTTGGGTGCGCGGTCCGCCGGTGATGATGTTTTCCCAATCGGAAAATTCGCCGCTGTTGATCGCTTTCCGGAAGCTCCGGTAGGCGGCCAGGTTGACGAGCCCGATCCCATCCTGAAGGAGCCCTTTGGTGTAGGTGCCGCATTTGTCGGGATAACGTTGTTCGTCGCCGTTGGTGGTGTGCGGCGGGACCGGGATGGACGCCTGTTTTGCCGCCGTACCGACACGAAGCTTGTACGATTGGCGGACCCGCGGGTCGCCACTCAAGTCAGGCGCCGAGGCCGCGCCGTCGTTGAATTTCGTCTCTTGTGCCGCGGCGCCGACAGCTTTGCCCAGGACGACACTGCCGGCCAGGGCCGCAGTTACCTGGCCGAGAAATCGGCGACGACTGGGCGAGTTAACGGATGGTTGGTTCGGGAGGGAAGCGTTTTCATTTGCTTCCATTTTTTATTTCCTTGTTGCTGACGTTTCTTTGCGGGGGTTACGGCTTTTACAGACCTCTGCTGGTCCGGGTCAACCATCAATTCGCTCAGCCGAAGGAATATTTATCGGATTGGCGCCTCTCAGCGTCCGCGGCGAGCACGTCGCAGCCGTCGATGGCAGGCCTCGAAAACCCCGCTAGACTGAGCGGCAGATGAAATTGATCGATCGTTTCGTCGGGCGCGAGTTGCTCGTAAACGTGCTTTTTGCGATCGCGGTGCTGAGCCTCGTTCTCGTGGTCGGCAATATTTTTCGCAAGCTCCTCCCGCTGCTCGTGAATCACGATGTGCCGCTGCAATACCTGCTCACCTTTATCGCCTACGTGCTGCCGTTCTCGCTCATTTTCACGATTCCCTGGGGATTGCTGACGGCGATCCTGCTCGTTTTCGGAAGGCTCTCTGCAGATAATGAATTGATCGCGCTGCGCGCCAATGGCGTGAGCGTGACGCGGGTTTGTCTTCCGCTGGCGGTGATCGCATTGATCTGCACGGGAATTTGCCTGTGGCTGAATGTCCAGGTCGCACCGGCCGCGCAGGAGAAATTGCGGAGCAGCATCTTCGATCTCGCGACCAGCAATCCGATTGCGCTCTTCGGCGGCGATCAGGTGATCGACCAATTTCCCGGCCGCAAGATTTACGTCGGCAAGAAGGAAGGAAACAAGCTCGAGAACATCATCGTCTTTCAAATGGACGAGCATTCCCTCCCGATGCGGGTGACGCATGCGCGGACCGGATTGCTGGAAGCGGATTTGCCTAACAAACGCATCCTGCTTCACCTCTACGATGCCCATTACCAGGAGCGCGACGAGAAATTTCCGTACGATCTCCGGCGGGTGCGCGACGGGATCAGCCTCGCGGAGGGCACGCTGCCAATCAGCCTTGAGGAGCTGTATGAGAAGGAAAAAAAACGGCCGAGCCGTTCAGCTTTGTCGCTCTCCCAACTGCTCGAACAGATTCACTCAGGCGATCGCAAAGAGCGTAGCGCGATTCGGACGGAGCTGAACAAGCGGTTTTCGTTTCCCTTTTCCTGCCTCGCGTTCGCGCTGATCGGTGTGCCGCTCGGAATCACGACCCATCGCCGGGAAACCTCCGTCGGTTTCGCGACTGGACTGCTCGTCGCGATCTTTTATTTTCTCTTCATCATCATCGCGGACACGATGCGCAACAATGCGCATGTGCACCCGGAGTTGCTGGTCTGGTTTCCAAACGTGCTTTTTCTGGCGATTGGAGGCGTGCTTTTTTGGCGGCTGAGCAGGCAGTGAATGGTTCGCCATTGACGCTCTGGAATTTAACTCAGATTTACAATCAGCTTGTCAAACGAAGGCGTAAGTGAGCGTTCATTCGTTCCCGGCTTTGACCTCTTCAGTGATGACGAAGAACTTCTTCAAATTCGCGCTGCCGAAGTTTGTCGTGAGCGCGACATCGGCGGCGTCACGCCCGACCGCCATCACGACGCGACCGATCCGCGGGACGTTGTGACGGGCGTCGAAAGTGTGCCAGCGATCACCGAGATAAGCTTCAAACCAGCCGCTGAAATCCATCGGTAAGACCGGCGGCACACCGATGTCACCCATGTAGCCGGTCACATAGCGTGCGGGGATATTCATGCAGCGACAAAAGGTCAGCGCTAGATGACTGAAGTCGCGGCAAACGCCCTGGCCGGTCGTATAAACGTCGAAGGCCGATTTCGAGTGATGGGCGAAATGGTAACCAAACGTAATGTGATTGTGCACCCATGTGCAGATGGCTTGGACCCGCGGCCAACCGGGCGGCGTGTCTCCAAAAAGCTGCCAGGCCGCGTCCGTCAGCTTGTCCACCTCGCAGTAACGACTCGGAAGCAGAAAGGCTAGCGTCTCATCTGGCAGATCCTCGATCCGATGCTGGATAACGCCGGGCGACTGTCGATCAGGTTCGCCGCTGTCTTCGATCACGGTCTCAAGCGAGAGCCGAACGTTACCAGGTGGTCCCAGGAGACGTGCGCATCGATTACCGAAGAGATCCGTATAATAACTAACGATCACCTGAGGTTCGACCCGTAATTTCTCGGGCGCGCGCAGGTCCGCAACGCGTGCCGGATGCACGAAAAGCATGAGCACCATCGGGGTCGGACCGCGGAGCTCGAATTCAATGTCAAAACCCAGTTTGATCAGCATGCCGCACAGGGAGCGCGCCAAGTTAGCGGATGCACTTGAATGGGCAAACGGACCTAGCTGCCAAATCGCGCGGAAATCTGTAAGTCGCTCCCCACCGACACCTGAACGTCGCGCAACCTCACCTCACCAAGCGGCAAGGCCATGAGTGGAAACTCTCGACCGTTATAACGATCGAGATGAGGCGACAGAAATCCGCAGGCGATCGACCCGAGCGGCCCTTCCCCCGCGCAGTTGAGTCCCGAAAGCCGCGCGATTAGATGTTCGTCTACGTCAGCGCTGCCACTGATCCCGACGGTCGCGCTGAGAAATAGCTTTCTCGCCCGCACGTTTACCGTGAGATCGAGCGCACGCGCACCTCGCGAACGCAGATCGAGATGAACATCTTCGATTGTTACCCCGTGTTGAGAAGCGGCCGCTTTCGTCCCGGTTCGCAGGAGTTCTTCCAGGTTAGCCACCGGCACTCTTACCTCCACAGCACCTTCGGCGGCGCGCTGCAGGGTGAGAAGGAGTTTGCCTTCGGGCCCGCTTCCCTGACCGACCGAGACTTCCCGCGCATGGCAGTTCAAGTCGATCGCGGCTCCCTGGACGAGGAGCGGCGAGCCGCTGATTTCGAACTGTTCCACCTGCAAGGCCGGTTCAATGACCCCGAGCGGATTGATCAACACCGGCCGGTTGATAATGGCGGCGCCGTCGAGCGAGATACGAATCGCCCTCAAGTCTGGATAAGACTTATCCTCGACCGAGACCATTTCACGATCGGACGTGACGGTGCGGCGAAGCGATTCCTCCAGAGCCCGCTGAAGTGATCCCGCGTCAGTGGGTAGCTTTGCAGTCGATAGTGGAAACATCCGCGCAACTTCAGCTCAGGAGATCGAGGAAGGCGATCTGAGCCGCGGTATATCGCTTATTCTTCGAGATCATAAACCTCAACCTGGCCGACGCCGGTCGAGGCCCCCGCGCCAGAGACGATTGCGGTGTACTGACCTGGAGCCAGAGTTGCAACAATCGCTGCTTCACGGTCATCAGTGGGTGGGATGGAAGTCTGGATGATTGCCTGTTCCTGAGAAGAGCGCCAGTTGTCGTTCGTCGCAAGGAGTGAGCCATTGCTGTCGAAAAGCTGCAGCACAGGGTCCTGCAAGGCGTCGGCGACGCCTAACGGAGAAAGGGAAGGCCCGAGGGCACGGGCGATCACCTCGGTCGGTTGGGTTCCGCCAACAATGAATCCACCGATAATGACATCTGCTTCGGTCCCTACCATTCCACGAGTCGAGATATTACTTACCCGGGCCTGCGTCGGATCGATGTCGTAAAGCTCGAACAAGCCGACGCCGTCCGCGCCGCTGGCGTTGCTGAGGATGGCGGTATAACTACCAGCAGGCAGAAACGCACTGAGGACTGACTCATTGGGGTTTTTTGGGACCAGGTCACTCGGCAAGCCAGGAAGGTTCCAGTTGTCATTGGTTTCAACCAGGAAGCCTGAGGAATCAAACAACTGTAGGACCGGGTTACTCAGGGTCGTGCCGACTCCGGTTTGACTGAGCGAAGGCCCGAGACCGCGCAAGACCACACGTTTGACGTTGTCGCCCGTCACGATAAATCCGCCGATCATGACGCTGTCGCCGTTCAAGACTTCCGCCCGGGTGGAGACGTTCAGCAATTGCTTGGTTTCCGGCGGAGCGGGCGTAGGCGATGGCGGCGGCGAGTCCGAAAAGCCGGCGGCGAGAAAGGCGATCGCGCGGTCCTTTACATCCGCCCAATAATCAAATGAGTGTTTGTTGCCGAGGAGTGTGAGAGCCTGATAATTCGTCGCTCCCGCCGCATCAAGATGTGCCACCATATCGGGGAGTTGCGAGTAAGGCTGTGGATCTTCGATGGTGTTCACAAGAAAGAGCGGCGAGGCAGTTTTGTCGACTAGCCACGCTGGCGAAGCGGCGCGAAGGGCCGCCGTATCCGCTGGAGTCACACCGACGAAAGTGGTAACCAGGGTGGTGAAGGTGGCGATGTTGGGATTTGGACTGAAATCGGTGAAATCGTAGGGGCCGGAGAGCGAGACGGCAACATCAACCCGATCGGCGCCCGGTGTGCCGGTACAGGCGGCAAGCGCCGCGTGATGTCCTCCGGCTGAACCGCCCACCGCGCCGACTTGACCGTTACACCGCGGGTCGGAACGCGCGGTGCGTACGGCAAGTTGCACGTCCGCCGCCTGGTCGGGAAACAATCCGGCAGAAGTTTGCCCCGGCAAAGATCCGGGCGGCGAGAGCCGGTACTCGATCGACAGCGCCAGATATCCGGCGGCTGCCAAATCCTTCGCGCAATTAGGCAGAGCACCCACGCCGGTCGTGCCGCCATCGGTTCCGGCGTGAAAGCCGCCGCCATGGATCACAAGCACAGCGGGCCACGGACCAGGCGTCGACGGGGTGTAAACGACCCAGTGTAACGGCGTCCCATCCGAGGCGTTGCCGTAGAGTTCGCTGAACGGAGGGACCGCCCCGGCGTTGGCCGAGGACGAGGAAAGCAGCGCCAACGAGAGCGCCGCGCAAAAGCTGAAGACCACCCTATTACCCTTGGAATTCATCGCAGACAATATTCGTGCTGCGACCGTCGCGCGAGTGCCAAAGCGAAATAAACGACTTGCGGCCCCAAGGTTTCCCGCTACCTTCCGCACTCCTTTATGGCGAAAACTTCCTGGATTAATCGCAACGAACGCAAGCGCAAGACGGTCGCGAAGTATGCCGACCTCCGCGCGGAGCTCAAGGCGAAGAAGGATTATATCGGCCTCTCGCAACTTCCCCGCGACGCCAGCCCGACCCGCGTCGTCAATCGCTGTCAGGTGAGCGGACGTCGTCGCGCTTTCATCCGGCGCTTTAAAGTTTCCCGCCTGACTTTCCGCGAGCTCGCTTCGCAGGGTTTGATCCCCGGCGTTACGAAATCGAGCTGGTAGCAGCGGCTTTGGCCCAGTCTCCGCGGAGTGCGAAATTCGCAGCCGCACGATGAGCTTGTTTCTCCTTTCTTTTGCCTCGGTCGCATTGGCCGAAAATGTTTCTGGCCATTGGGATTCTCCCGGGATCCTCTTCGCGAAAATCGGTGCGATCGTTGCGCTCGTCGCGCTGAACGGCTTTTTCGTGGTCGCGGAATTTGCCTTGGTCAAGGTCCGCATGAGCCAGCTCGAAGCCTTGGCCGACGAAGGGAATTTCAGGGCGATCAGGGCAAAAGCTGTCTTGGAAGATCTGGACGCTTATCTCTCCGCCAGCCAACTCGGAATAACCTTGGCGAGTCTCGGCCTCGGCTGGGTCGGAGAGCCGTTTCTCGCCCAGATGTTACAGCCGATTTTTGCCCACCTGGATATCACTTCTCCGGCGGTCATCAAGTCCGTCTCCTTCCTGCTCGCCTTTTCGGTAATCACCTTTCTACACATCGTGCTGGGCGAGCAGGCGCCGAAGATTCTCGCCATCCGCAAGCCCCTGCCGGCGGCCTTAACTGTAAGCGGCCCGTTGCGACTTTTTTACACGCTCTTTAAGCCAGCGATCTGGCTTTTGAACGTCTCTTCCAACTGGGTGCTGAAGAATCTTCTGCGCACTGAGCCAGTGAAGGAAGGCGAGCTGGCGCACAGCGAAGAGGAGTTGCGCCTGATCCTGAACGAGAGTGAAAAGTCCGACGAAGTTTCCTCGATCGGCCGCGATATTTTGGTGAATGCACTCGACATGCGGCGGCGTGTTGTGCGCGACATCATGACGCCGCGCGGCGATGTGGTGTATCTCGATCTCGACGAAACTTTCGATGAGAACGTCGAAAAAGCGCTCGCCTCCCGGCATACCCGCTTCCCGCTCTGCCGCGGCCATCTTGATAACGCGATCGGATTGATCCACATCAAAGAGTTAGTCCCGTTGATGCGCGATCCGCACCCCGACCTGATCAAGATCAAGCGCGAGCTCATTCCGGTGCCCGAAATGATGTCGCTCGAGAAGTTGCTCAATCTTTTTCTCGTCAGGCACGCGCACCTCGCCATCGTGGTCGACGAATACGGCGGCACGGTCGGCATGGTGACGATGGAAAACATTCTTGAGGAGCTGGTCGGCGATATTCAGGACGAGTTTGATGCCGAGCGCGCGGAATTCCGCGAAATCAACGACCATGAATTTGTGGTCGATGGCAGGCTCGGCCTTTATGAATTGCGCGATCTGGCGGACCTTGATCTGGAAAATTCCGACGTCAGCACGATCGGGGGTTACGTGACACATCTGCTGGGCCATCTGCCGAAACAGGGCGAGCAGGTGCGGATCGAGGATTATCTCATCACCGTCACGCAGACTGACGGCCGGCGCGTCGGACAGTTGCATTTCGAGAAACCTGCCGAGCCGAAAGGAGACGGCGCGGAAGAAGCAAAAGACGCGGAGTGACTCCGCCGTTATCCTCAGCGGAGCGAAGTGGAGTCGAAGGATGCCGGTCCGCTTTGGTCGAGCTATCTTGCGAATCGCGACTGCGCCGCAAGTCCGCGTGATCCTTCAGCTTCGCTCAGAATAACCGGAATGGGCGAGTTGACCGCATCGACCCGCTAGAGCTTGCTAAAGTCCGCGACGACATCGACGGCGCCACCGACAGCTTTTCCGTTGTCGTAAGCGTGAGTGTATTGCGCACCTTTGATCGCGGCGTCGAGTAAATCGCCCAAACCACTGCCTTTCGGACTTTCCCCGATCACTTTGGTGCTTTTGAGCACCCCTTTGTCATCCACTTCCACAACCGCTTGGGCGATACCGGCAACGGGGAAGTTGTGCGGAATCTGTCGGATGATTTTTGCCACTTCATGACGCAGGCCTCCAATGAGTTGCGGCTGGATATAATTAACCAGCTTGCCAACCCGCTCGCGGTCGTGCGTCGCGAGTGAGACGGCGATGACGGGCGCGCCTTTTTCATCGTGAGTGAAAATCACCGTGCCGCCGAGGTAAATCCGGATCGGCTTGCCATCGAGGGTCGCGGGCGTAAATCGGCCCCAGTCGAGCGCTGTCTGCACCGCAGCCTTGAAAGCTTCATCCTGACCAACCAAACCATAGGTCGCTTCGACAACGCCTTCCTCGGTAAGGTCGCAGTAAAATTGCACGACGCTGTTCCGCTGCGCCTCCGCCGGGTCTTTCGGGAAGTGGAGGTAACGGCTGAAAGAGTTTTCATCCTGGCTGACCACGGCAGGAGTCACTTTGCCAGTGATGGCCGGCGCAGGCGTCGGCCCGGCGTTCGACGAGGAAGGAGCAGGCGTGGGAGTCGCACTGGTCGTTTCCTTTTTCTTTACGCAACCGACGAACAAAAACGCGAAGCAGAGCAGCGGGACCGCCACTCGGCGAAAGGAGAATTTTTCCATGGTAGAAGCTCGGGGACGTAACCTCTGCCACTCCCTTGCGCAAGTGTCGCGCCGCCGCGGCGCGCGCGAAAAAACCGCTACCCAAGCGGGGCAAGCGGCCCGAGATTGGAGACTATGGCATACGAACTACCGAAATTACCTTACGCCAATGACGCGCTGGAACCGCACATCGACGCGAAGACGATGGAAATCCATCACGATAAACATCATCAGGCTTACGTCACGAACCTGAACAAGGCCATCGAAGGCAAGCCGGATCTTGCAGACAAGCCGATCGAGGACCTGCTCGCGAACAACTGCGCCGCTGTGCCCGAGGATATCCGCACGGCAGTCCGCAACAACGGAGGCGGCCACGCCAACCATAGCTTCTTTTGGCAAATCATGGGCCCGAACGGCGGCGGCGAGCCAAGTGGAAAGCTGGCTGACGATATCAAATCCACCTTTGGCAGTTTCGACGCATTCAAAGAGAAACTGGCCGACGCGGGCGGAAAACGTTTCGGCAGCGGCTGGGCGTGGTTGATTCGGAACAAGAGCGGGAAACTTGAAGTCATTTCCACCGCGAATCAGGACAGTCCATTAATGGAAGGGAATACCCCGATTCTAGGCGTCGACGTTTGGGAGCACGCCTATTACCTTAACTATCAGAATCGTCGGCCGGATTATCTCAAGGCCTGGTGGAATACGGTGAACTGGCCGGAAGTCTCAAAGCGTTACGAGAAGTAACTCAGCGCGCTGGAACTACTGAAGGGCGCGTCGGTCTTAGGCGCGCCCTTTTACGTTAGAGTGAAGATGAGGATAAAAGGTCGCTGCGCTTTTTCCTGGTGATCAATCGCTGGCTGCTCTTGGGCCTTTCGCCCCTGCTGGTCCTCTCATTGCGGCCGCCCACCGCGGCGCAGGAGGCAGGGGTCGGAATCGATGTTCTTTACCCCGAGTTTGCTAATCCCAGGAGGACGTCGCGATGTCGAGTCAAGATGATGACTTGCGCTTCGTCGCGATCGACCGGTTGCGCAAAGATGTTCCCGTAATGAAACATGAAAAAGAGCTACTGAGGCGATACCGGGTCAAGCAAATCAGGCAACGCTTTTCGTTGTTTCCCAGCCGTTCGTAGAACTTGCGTTACAACTTGCGCGCCCAAGCTTATGCGAAGGCTTACAACCTGGCCCTAAAGGGTATCTCCTATCGCATCCGAAAAAGAAGTAATTGCGAAGTTTCAAGGATACCAAAGATCGAATGACTCCTTCTCTGTATCTCTGCGCTGGCTGTCCAGTTCATAACTAGAAGGGCGCCCTCGTTTCCGAGAGCGCCCTTCATCTCGATGGCGATAAGCCGGATTCTGTAACTCCCGATTTCTCCGGAGCGATGATCATTTATCTCACCTGGCTTGCGCCAGACGCCCGCAGCGCTTCCGCGCCGCATGATGCGACGATACCCGAGGGTTTAACGGACCGGCTGCCCTTCCTCTGTTTTGTCTTGCACCGCATGGGGTTTTTCCTGCCTCGCCACTTACGCGTCGAGCGGTGAGCTCTTACCTCGCCTTTTCAACCTTACCTGACTCATAAGTTGCCTTACTCCCCAGGCGGTATGTTTTCTGTGACACTCTCCGTCGCTTCCCCCTCGCGGGAAAAGCGCCCGCGCGTTTTACGCGGCATGCTGCCGTATGGTGTCCGGACTTTCCTCTCCGAATTGCTCCGGAGCGATCATCTGCCATCGCGTGCAGCGTAGCATCGATTCCGGTGTAGCGACAATGCCGGCGCGGGAATGATTGCGAACCCTTCGGCTCTCCCGTTCACCAGACCTGTCCGCACGCCATCGACCCGATTGCCCGCCACACGCGGTGGCTGCACACCCAATCGCTGGCTGGCGCGGTCCTCTGGGCCGCCATCACCTCCTTTGCTTCCGCGAGAAACGACGGTGAGCGCGGGTGCGCTGCAGGTGAGTAACTCATCTGGTTCGGCCACCGGGGTAGGTCCGGTGGGGGTGGGTGCGGGGACGATGCCGGGAGGCGGTATCATCACGGGGCCATTGTCAGTCGGCATTGGGAGCGGCACGGGCGCGTTTCTCGCTCCCGGACGAGGCGCGAAGACACCTGCGACCCTCACGGCGGTGAACGCCCTCACCTTCGAAGCTGATGGCGTCTACATTTGCAAGCTAAGCAAGCAAAAGGTGAAAGCCGACCGAGTGGTAGCGAATGGCGTGACAATCGAAACGGGGCGCAATTCGACTTCACCGCTTTGGGCAAGAACAGACTTACCAGCGGCACGGTCTTTACCATCCTCAGCAACACCAGCGCGACCCCGATCAGCGGCACCGTCGCGAACTTGCCAGATGGCTCCACCCTCACCGCGGGACGGAACAAGTTGCTCTTGAGCTACACCGGCGGTGACGGGAATGATCTCACGCTAACGGTGCATCGAAATGATTGTTGTCCTACTGCCGTACGACGAACGAGTAGAGCGGCCCTGCGGGATTGAGCAGCTCGTGTTTGTGCAGAGAGACGGCCAGGTAAACCTGCAGACCCCAGAGCAGGAATAGACCCCCCAGGAGTCCGGTGAGGGAACGTCGGGTCACGTGCGGCCGCGGCAACCGGGTGAGCAGGTTTTGGTCGGATACCACCTCCGCAAGCACGACCAAGACGAGTGTGCCCAGCGCCGCGACGACGGGAAAGGCGAGCCAATTGAAGTACAGCGTTCGGGCAAAGTCGCCCCGGAAGAGGAAGTGCAGGGCGCGGGTCATCCCGCAAAAGACGCAGGGCAGCCCGGTGATCGCGCCGCACGAAGTGGAGAAGGGGACCCAGACGGGCAATCCCTCCGCCGGCACGCTGCGGAGCAGGAGCGCGCCAGCCGGCAGAAGCGCGAGCGCCAGCCAGCGAGTCCTTAGTTCGTTAGGCGAAAGAGTCGTCATGCGGGCGGCAGAGTTTCCTGGATAGGCGGCACCTGCGGGGGAGGCGGCTCGGTCGGCGGTGGGAGCACGGCCCAGACGTCGTATTCATCGCCAAACTGCCGGACGAAACAAAGCGGGTAGGCGAACATCGTCATCACCACCGGCAGGAGGATGACTGTCCCGATATAAGGCAGCGCGGCGACGCAGCAGGTGACACAGCCGGCGATACAGCCGATGGCCATCGCGGCGACGCAGAGCACCAGGTAGAAAAGCAGGAAGAGCAGGAAAACGCCGAGATTTGCGCGGATGAGCGCGCTGACGGCGCGGAAGGCTTCCCTTGCTCCGCACCGCCGGCGATACATCACCGGCAACATGAAGTGGAGGAGGAGACTGAAGAGGATCATCACCAGGATCCAAAACACTCCCAGCACGACGAGCAGTCCGAGCGGCACGATCGGTTTGGCCCAGTAGCGGACGAGCACGAAGAGGAAGGCGAGGACGCCGAAGCCAAGGAGGGCGCAGAAGGTGAAGACCAATTGAAAAACGAAAAGGCTGTTCCCTTCGGTGCGGTATTCGCGCCACGGCTCCGCGATCGCGCCGCGATTTCGCACGATGCAATCGGTAAACATGAAGCGTCCCCGCGCATTCAGCCAAAGGATCAGGGCGCCAAAGGCGAGGCCAAGGAGCAAACCGAAGAGCACCAGCGGAACGACCCATGGGGCGCTGTGACTCCAGGTGAAGGGGGCGCCTTGATGCTGGGCGTGCCATTGCCAGTCACCCTGGCTCAGCTTGTTCCGCCAGTTAAAGGACCCGCCGCTGAAGAAGGTGGCGAGCCAGGCGGCGAAGCCGATTACGAACCACTTCGCCAGGTCGAAGGGCTGGAAGCAGATCTTCTTGGTGAGGTCGTAGGCATGCCCGAATGGAGCGAAGACTTCCACGCGGCGGTCGCTCGAATTCATTCGGAAATTTCAAGCAGGTCCGCGCGGCGGGGGCAAGCCTTGGTTAGCCGACTAAGTCCCGAAATAGCGGTCGCCCGCGTCGCCGAGCCCGGGCACGATGTAGCCTTTGTCGCTTAACTTAGGATCGACCGCGCCGGCAACGATTGGCACATCCGGATGCGCGCGCTGCAACTCGGCGATGCCGGGCGGGCAGGCGAGGACGCAGATGAATTGCAGCCGGGTTGCGCCCGCCTTCTTCACACTCGTGATCGCCTCAACCGCGCTGTGGCCGGTAGCGAGCATCGGGTCGAGCACGAGCACCTGTGCCTCGCTCAATGCGGCAGGGAACCGCCTATAGTATTGCACCGGTCTCAGCGTGCCTGGGTCGCGGTAAAGCCCGACGTGCCCGGTGCTCGCGTGCGGGAGCGGCAGCATGCCTTCCAGCAAACCAAGCCCCGCGCGCAGGATCGGGACGAGCACGACCGGCCGCGGCAGCACAGTTCCGCCGAAGGCGGCAAGCGGGCTCTGCATTTCCGAGCGCTCACTCTCCCAGGACCGGGCCGCTTCCATTAACAGGAGCAGCGCGAGTCGGTGCAGGGCCGCGCGAAACTCCATCGGCGGTGTGGCGTTGATCCGCAGGCGCGAGAGCTGCCGGCGGCGAGCGGGTGATCCAGAATCTGCAGCACGGGGCGGGCATGCCGTGGCCGCGGGCAGGGGTCACCTGAAAAAGCGATCACGTTTCTCGCCACGCCGCCGCTGACTTGACCGCCCAACCTGCGAACCGCAAGCTGCGGCCCTGATGCGCTACCAAACGCTCTTCGAGGCTCGCTGGATTTTCGTGGTGCTGCTCGTGCTCGCGCTCATCGCCTTTCTTATCAAGCCGTGGCTCGCGATCATCGTGCTTCTTTTCATCGGCTACACCTTTGCCTTCTTCCGGGATCCGGAGCGGGTCGCGCCTAACGACCCCGCGCTCGTGGTCGCGGCTGCGGACGGCGTGGTCGCCGATATCGGGGAGCGGGACGAGCCCGAAGTGGTGAAGGCCAAAATGCAACGGGTCGGCATTTTTCTTTCCGTCTTTGACGTGCACACGAACCGGGCGCCGATCGCCGGTAGGATTATCTATCGCGAACATCACGAAGGGCTTTGCCTTGATGCACGCGATCCCACTTGCGCGGAGAAGAACGAAGCCGTGACCTGGGGGTTTGAAAATCCCCGCGCCACTTTGGTCGTTAGGCAGCTGACCGGGGCGATCGCGCGGCGGATCGTCGGATGGTCGCAGGTCGGCGATCAGCTCGCAAAAGGCGAGCGCTTCGGCATGATTCGGTTCGGCTCGCGCACGGAAATTTATCTGCCGCTGGATGCGACCGTAACGGTGAAAGTCGGCGACAAGGTCAGCGGCGGTCTCACCGTGATCGCGCGGCTTCCATAAAAGAGATGGCAGATCCGAAAAAAGAGGTGTCGGACCCGCAAAATCCGAAAATTTACCTGCTGCCGAATCTGATGACGGCCGGCAACTTGTTCTGTGGGTTTGCGGCCGTGCTGCGAATCTACGACGGCGCGCGCGAAATCGATTTTCTCGCGGCCGCGTCGGATTTTCACGACGCGATCTGGTTTATTCTCGCGGCCTGCATCTTCGATCTGCTCGATGGCCGGCTTGCCCGGCTCGGCGGGCACGAGAGCGCGTTCGGGAGAGAGTTCGATTCACTCGCAGACATCGTCTCGTTCGGGATGGCGCCCGCGCTTTTGGTTTACCAAATCGTGCTCGGTGAATTCAGGAATCTCGGTTGGATGATCGCCTTTGTTTACCTCGCGTGCGGCGCACTTCGATTGGCGCGTTTCAACTGTGCGGCCGCTGCCGGCCCTTCGTCGAACCCGGACAAGAATTTTACCGGCTTCCCGATCCCCGCAGCAGCGGGTGTGATCGCTTCCCTCACGCTTTTCATGCTCTGGCTCGACGCCGGCGAGCGCACAATCGGCCGCTGGAAATACGCTCTGCCGGCGCTCATGCTTTTTCTGTCGTTCATGATGTTCAGCAAGTTCCGCTACCCGAGTTTCAAGGCGATCAACTGGCGCACCACGCAGTCTATTCCACGCTTCCTCTTCGTCATCGCGCTGCTCGCGCTCACGGTAAAATTCTATCAATGGATGGCGGCGGTTTTGTTCCTGACTTATCTGCTCTACGGGTTTCTGCGGCCCTTCCTCTCGCCGAAAAATCGACGCGTGATCGAGGAGGAAATCGGCGAGGAACCTCCCGAGTCGGAGGAGTTCGAGGAGCTCCCGTAGCAAGGCGGATTCAAAGGAGAATGCGCAGAGCGAGCGCGATCGAGTTTTCAGATTCGATTTGTGGATGTCGATCTGCGAGGAGGCATCTCCGCACCAGCCAGTGCAAGATCGGCCGATGCTGACAATCCAGAGCTTTTCTCTATTTGTTGCGGCTCTTGCTCCGGGCATGCCGGCCTCTGGTTGAGCTGCTCGAAGATGCGGCTTGCCCGTCCGTTGAAGAAAACAGATGCTCGATCCCATGACCACATCCGCGAACGACGAATCTTCGAAGTCAACCGTGAATCCGATTCCAGAAGGAATGCACACCGTCACGCCGCACCTGATTTGTGCTGGCGCGGACAAGGCGATCGAGTTTTACAAGAAAGCATTCGGGGCGCTCGAGATCTCCCGCATGCCCGGACCGGACGGCAAGATCATGCATGCCAGCATCCGAATCGGCGATTCAGTTATCATGCTCAACGAAGAGATGCCCCAGTGGGAATCGTTCGGGCCGAAGTCTCTCAAAGGTTCGCCGGTGACGATCCACCTTTATGTCGAGAACGCCGACGCGGCTTTCGAGCAGGCCGTGCGGGCCGGGGCGAAAGTCACAATGCCGCTCGCCGACATGTTCTGGGGCGATCGCTACGGCAAGTTAGAAGATCCGTCCGGCCACCAATGGGCCATAGCCACGCGGGTTCGCGAAGTGACTCCCGACGAGATGCAAAAGGCAATGGAGCAGATGACTTCGTGATTTCGCAGCGTCTTCCTTGTTAGCACCGCGATTTCGCTCGAGCGAGACGCCGGCTGAACCGCAGCAGATGAACTCGCGAAAGAAAGAACTAGCTCCGGCAGTCTGTCCAGTCTGCGGTGAGGATGTTCCTCGCGGCGCCCTCGCCTGCCCGGAATGCGGCGCGGACTACAACAGCGGCTGGCGTGAAGACGTTGATGTCTACGACGGAGTGGATCTGCCAGAAACCTTCGACTACGAAGAATTCGCACATCGCGAGTTCGGCGCGCCAGCGCCAAGGCCTAACCGAATCAAGAACGTCTGGTGGCTCACCGCCATCGTGCTCCTCGTACTTGCCGTCCTTTACTTGCTTGGGAGCCGGTAGCCTTGGCTTGCATCGTCATCCGGTGCATTCGTGGGGCTCGCGGCAGTCGCGGTTGGCTGTGCCGAGCCGTGCGCGCCGACCGCGGGAAGCTGTTCCGTTTGCCTTTTCGCAATTCCTGAATCCAGACCGCCGCCCTGTGCATCTCATCTCTTGCAGGTGCGAAGCGGAGCCGGCGCGTCGTTGAGTCCTCCGCGCAACCCTCGCTCCCTGCAGTAAGCATGGAAAAACTTTTTCAGGACATCCGCTTTGGGCTTCACCAACTCCTCCGCAAACCCGGCTTCGCTGCGCTCGCCATCATCTCGATGGCACTCGGCATCGGCGCGAACACTTCCATTTTCAGCCTGCTCGACACCGCCCTGCTCCGCCCGCTGCCGGTGCAGGAACCGTCGCAGCTGGTCGAGCTTTACGGCACGTTGCACAACGGCGCCGACATCACCCTTCAGTCGTATCTCAATTACAAGGACTACCGCGATCGCAACACCAGCCTCTCGGGTTTGTGCGCCTACCGCGTCGTCGTGAGCGCGCTGAGCCACGACGGAAAAAACCAGCGGGTCTGGGGCTATCTCGTTTCCGGCAACTACTTCGATGTCCTCGGAGTAAAACCCGCGCTGGGTCGCGGGTTTTTGCCGGAGGAAGATGAGACGCCAGGTTCGCATCCGGTCGCCGTACTCAGTCACGGCTGCTGGGAACGCCGCTTCGGCGCCGATCCGAAGATCGTCGGCCAGACTGTGAAGTTTAATGGCCGGCCCTACACCGTTGTCGGCGTGGCGCCGAAAGGTTTCATCGGCACCGAGGTCGCATACCAGGCCGAAATGTTCATTCCCATGATGATGGCGAAACAAATCGAGCCCGGCAGCAACTGGCTGGAGCAACGCACGAGCGACAACAACTTCGTCGTCGGTCGGTTGAAACCCGGCGTCAGCACGGCGCAGGCTCAGGCGGAACTCCTAACGCTCACCGCGCAGCTCGCGAAAGATTATCCCGAGAACGCTGGGCGCGGCCTCGTCCTCTCAAAGCCGGGCCTTTTCCTGCCGGAAATCCGAAACGCCGTCTTCGGCTTTGCGGGGATCCTGACGGCCGTCGGCGCGCTCGTTCTTCTCCTCGCCTGTGTCAATCTCGCGAATCTCCTCCTCGCCCGCGCGACCGAGCGGCGGAAGGAAATCGCTGTCCGGCTCGCTGTCGGCGCCAGCCGGGCGCGACTCGTTAGGCAATTGCTCACCGAAAGCCTTCTCATCTCCTGCGCCGGCGGCCTCTGCGGTGCCGGGCTGGCCGCGTTCATCAACAGTACCGTGCGGAATCTCCGCCTGCCGGTCGAGATCGACCTGCTCTTCGACCTCCGAATGGATTGGCGCGTCCTTACTTTTACCCTGGTGCTCTCACTAGCGACCGGCGTTCTCTTTAGTCTCATCCCCGCGCTGCAATCGTCGAAGCCGCAGCTCGTGCCCGCGCTGAAGGACGAAAGCTCGATGGCGGGATTCCGCCGCTCGCGTCTGCGCAACGGCCTCGTCGTCCTCCAAGTCGCGCTTTCATTGGTCCTGCTCATCAGCGCCGGCTTGATCGTGCGCGGACTCCAGGCCGCCCAGAAGGTTCGGCCGGGGTTTTCTCCTGAGAACCGGGTCGCGCTTTCATTCGATCTGCCGTTGCAGGGCTACGATGAAGCGCGCGGCCGCGCCTTCTACAAGCAAGTGCTTGAACGCGCCGCCGCTCTGCCGCAGATCGCATCAGTCGCCGTGACCGATAACCTTCCGCTTGGCCTCAACTACAATTCGGCGACGGTTTACGCAGAAGGCGCCGAGTTCACCAGCGAGAGCAATCTCCCGCTGGCCATCCCGATCTCGGTTGGCCCCGGCTATTTCGAGACCATGGGAATCCCGCTGCGCGGCCGGGATTTTCGGATGGACGAAAATAAGATCGAAAACCGGGTCGCGGTGGTAAACGAAACCTTTGCGCGCCGGTTTTATCCGGGAAGGGACGCGATCGGGAAACGGTTCAACTTCGGCGGGCCCGGTAAGCCGTGGTGGGAAATTGTCGGCGTCGTGCCCGACGGGAAATACACGTCGTTAGGCGAAGATCCGAAGCCGGCACTATATCGGCCCTTCTTCCGCGATTACCAAGGCGGCGCCACGATCGTCGCGCGCGTCCGCGGCGATGCGCACTCGGGGCTCAACTCCTTGAAAGCGGTGGTGCAGCAACTCGATCCCGCGCTCCCGATCTACAACACGAAGACGCTCACCGAACACATGGGCGTCTCGCTCTTCCCCGCGCGCATGGCGGCGATCGCGCTCGGCAGCTTCGGCGTTCTCGCGCTCGTTCTCGCCGCCGTCGGCATTTACGGCGTGATGTCGCATGTCGTCGCCGGCCGCACCCGCGAGATTGGCCTGCGCATGGCGCTTGGCGCCCAGCTCTCCGACGTCCAAAAGCTCATCGTCCGCCAGGGCATGTGGCTGGCCGCGATCGGGTCGCTCATCGGCCTGGCGGTCGCGTTCGGTGGCGCCCGCCTCCTGAAGGGCTTCCTCTATGGAGTCAGCGCCTCCGACCCGATCACCTTCACCTTCATTGCCCTTACGCTCCTCACGATTGCGTTCCTCGCGTGTTGGATCCCCGCCCGCCGCGCCAGCCGCGTCGACCCGATGATCGCGCTCAGGGCAGAATGATCTTCCCTGGGTGCAGCTGGAGGTAAGGGGCCTGCACGAGCGGCGTCGCAATCTTCCCGGGCGCAAGAGCGCGTTATCCCGGCAAAAAACATGTGACCTCGGAAGCGTTACAGGGTGGAGGATCGGTTCATGACTCGGAATCCACCGCCAATTCAACATCGGCAGGTTGCGCGAATTGCCGGCGTCGCCACAGAGTCCATCCGGCATTACGAACGCAAGGAGCCATCGCGCCGGCAGCACGCTACTCGACGGTTTCACAGTAGCTAATCGTAAATTGTCTTCGGGTCAGGGCCTTCGATGACTGCTTTGAACCGTGGATGCGAGCGGAGCGGATCCCAAGTTGGATCAAGCCGTAAGGCGGCCGTGGTGAGCGGGAAGGCGCCGTAGGGAATGCTGAGAAGTCGCTCGATCCGTCCGATGGCTCGCTCGCTTTCACCGACCCGCGCTTCCACCGCAGCCAAGTTTTCCTCCATCCCCGGGCCAAAGACCGGATCTGTTGCCGACGGCAGAAGCGACACGGCCCGTTCTGCCTCGTGTAAAGCGGCTTCTTTGTTTCCAAGTCCCGCCTCGCTGAAGGCCAGAGCGGCGGCAACAAAAGGGCTTTGCGGTTGCCCTTTTCGTAGTCCTTCGAGTGCAGCCTTGGCCGCGAGATAAGCCTGCTGCGCTCCCTCCTTGTTTCCCCCTAACGATCGCGCATCGCCTAGAAGCGCCTTGGAAAAGGGAACGTCTGCGGGCGCGGCGGATCTCTGTTTGGCGATCTGGCTTTCGAGCAAGCGGGCGGCTTCACCATAACTTCGCTCCCAGAGCAATTGGGTCACGCGCAGGCTATCAGCCTGTCCGCCCGCGGCGCCTGAGGGGATGTTCGCCAGGACAGCTCGGGCACCCGGCAGATCGCCGGTCGTTTGCAAGAGCTTCACCTTTGAAACGAGCACCTCGGGGTCGTTCGGGCTGATCGCAAGAGAGCGGGCGATCATGTCGGCGGTGGCACCGTATTTCCGGAGCATGGAAAAGGTCCAAGCCCGGTCGTTGCAAAGATAAACGTCGCGCGGATTCAACTGTGCGGCCTGTTCATAGAGGTGGAGGCTCTCGTTCCAGCGACTTTGCCTGCGCGCGATGCGGGCGAGCGCGGTCAACGCTTCGCTGTTGCTCGGGACTTCGCGGTGGATCTTTTCAAAAAGAAGACCCGCGCCATCGTAGTCGCGTTCGACGTGATAGCGGAGGTAGGCGTTGGCCAGGAGCGTCTCGATTGACGACGGGGCGAGGCGAGTTGCCGTCTCCGCAGCGGAACGGGCAGCCGCTTTGCGCTCCGCGCTCGCATCAAACTGGAGGAAGTAAAGAGCGGCATCCGCTTGCGAGAGCGCGGCCCAAGCCTGTGCGAATTGAGGATCGAGTCGCACCGCTTCGCCGTAAGCATCGATCGCTTTTCGTTGATTCTCCTCCGTCTGGCCTGGACGCGACAAGAGATCGATCCCGCGCAGGTAGGCGTCGTAAGCAGCGAGATTGCTGGTTGGCTTCTCCGCTACTGCCAGGCGTTCGGCTCCGCTGAGAGTGGCTTGCAGAGATTGCGCGATGCGCGTCGCCAATTCGCTTTGCACAGCGAAGATGTCGGTCAACTGGCGATCGTAAATTTCCGCCCAAAGATGACTTTCGTTAGGCGCGCGAATCAGCTGCACATTGATCCGCACCCGGTCGCCCGCCCGCTGCACCGTTCCCTCGACCAGATGTGAAACACCTAATTCACGCGCGATCTGCGCCAAATTCTCGGGTCGCGTCTTATAGCGCTGAGTCGAGGTGCGCGAGATGACACGCAGCTCGCCGATCTTCGCCAACCGGGTGATTACTTCGTCCTGAATCCCATCGACGAAATATCCGTTTGCCTTGTCCTCGCTCAGGTTTTCGAACGGCAGGACCGCGATCGACTTTTGAGAGATCTCGACCGCTGGTGCAGCGGGCACTCCGCTCGCTACGGGACCGACCGGGGACGCGACCGCTCCATCCAAGGTCCCAGCGTAACGCCAGAGAAATATCCCGCCTAACGAGAGCAAGAGCGCAAGAATCAGGAGCTCGGTGCCGTTGATGTGCTGTGCGCCACGTTCGCCATGATACCAGGCCAACACCATCGTGATGAACAACCCGATGCTAAGCGCGATGATGACGAAGCGCATCGCCTGTGCCGGCCAGCCAAATCGTTGCGCCACGATATCGATCCCTTGGAGCACCGCGAACGCTGCTGCGGCGTAGGTCAGCGACCACTGCACGATCTTGCGTTGCTTCAGCCGTTGCAAAAATTCGTTCATCGCGCGCCACCTTTCTCACCGGCCGCAGAAGATGCCAGCAACGCTTGAAAACGAGAGCCGCGTGGTGTCGGATCGGATGCCGGGTCGTGCTGGAGACAGTCGAGCGTCATCGTGTCGCGCGCAGGAATCGAGAGGAACTGGTGAATCAAGCGCAACGACTCCTCCGGCGCATTCGCCTGTGCTGCGATCTGGACCAGACCCACAAGCTTGCGAGTGCCAACAGCGACGTTAGAACGTTGCGCCGCTTTGGTTCGGCGAAAAAGTGACGCGGGGTCATCATGGTCGGGCCGCGGGCGACAATAGCCCCGCGGTCAAAGCCGCGTCGATGCAATAAACGACGACCGATCGACTTGAGCGGTGACCGTTTCCTGCTGCCAAACACCGCGCTGGCGCGAAATCTTTAGTCGTCAGACCGAGTCACGAGGTGACTGAATCGGCACGTGACTGCAATGCGCGATCCGGCTCTCCAACGTGCAAAAGCTCATTCCCATGCCAGGGGGCCGTGGGGCCTGAATGCAGAATCACGCTGCCCGCCCGCAAGCTTCTGGAAGCGCGGGTTCTTCCGGATCGGATTCCAGACGGGATCCATCCGCACCAAAGCCGGCGTGATGGAATCGGCATACGACTGCGCCATTAGTTTTTCCAGCAGTGCCAGAGCACGATCGAAATCTCGGATGAGGCAGAACGCGCCCGTGCGGCATCTTCTTCCGCGAGCGGCCCCATCCATCGATCCTTGGCTTGCAGCGAAATAGGCTCCGGCGCGATCCGCTCCACCTCCGCCCGTTGGCTTAACGAAGCATAGCATTCGAGCAACGTAGCACGCAGCTGAGGGCTATTGTTGCCCCCTGCTCGCAAGGTCGCCAGCTCCTCCTCCGCCTCGGCAAAGAACCGCTGCGCTTCCGCTGCTCGGCCGGCTTCTCGGTGCAACGCCCCAAGTGTGAGATGCGCCTGCGGCACCGCGAACTGCGAGAGCCCCGCAAATAAAGCCATGCCCGGTTGCGCGACTGCGCGCCGGGGCGGCCGGCGGCCTCGATCTCCACTTCATTCGTGCGCATGATCCCTTCCGGCGTGAGTTCGAAGGCCCATCCGATGACAGCCGCGATCGGGACGCCAGCGATGAGCAGCAGGATGACAAGGCGGATCCCCCAGTTCGGGATTTCGAAGAACGGAAATGTCTGCGTGACGACCTGCATGATGAGCCAGGTCACAACCACGTAGGCGATCGCGACCTTGTAAACATTGCGGCGCCTGAGTTCGCGAAAGAAATCCATCGGGTGACTGCTAGGCTCCATTTCGTAACCGATTCCCGCACTTCACGCCAGCGCGACCGTCGCCCGGCGGCGGAAGAGTTTCCTCTATGGCGTCAGCGCGAGTGATCCCGTCGGCAGCCGGTTGGAGCCGCCGGGAGCGTGATCGGTGTCGACTTGAATGTGGTCGTTGCTGCCGGCGCTTGACGCCTAACAACAAAGAGGAACCACTGTTCTAATCTGAAGGCGGACGGGAGAGGCCTCGACTGCGGATGCGTCTTTTACGTCGGGGAGGGGAGAGTATTGGCGACACCCGATCTGGTGCTGGTGGGCCGCTTCTTAACTTTTCCCGGCGCCTACTTTTGCGACCCCTACCGGCCGGTTCCCCTCTTTACTTTTGTCGCGCGGCGGACCGGGATCGGTGTCGCCTGTTCGTCAGGATACTTCTTTGTTGACGGCCAGATGATACGCCACGGCTGCGTCCGCAGGGTCGCGGTCATATCTCTCGCATTGCTGAGTGTCGCCTCGAGGTCCGGACCGACTGTGCCCAGGGTCACGCGCACGCTGTCGAGAGTTGTTTTCAGCTCTTCCGACGACTTGCGAAAATTCGCCAGCGTCACTTCGAGGTTGTTGTCCTTGCTCAGTTGTTCGCTGATGTCGCGCACATTATTCAGCGCTTTTTGGAGCGCGCTATCGGAAGCGGTGATCTCGTTCAGGTGTTCCCCAAAAATCTTTAACTGACCGAGCGCGAGCGTGAGTTCCGAATCTTCATCCGTGATTTTGTTCAGGTTTGCCGCCGTCGCCTGCAGTTCTTTTAACGTGGCGGTGGCTTCTGTAGCGACCGGTTGCACGATGCCGAGCAACTTACCGATCGCCTCGGAGAAATCCGGAACGCGATTGCCGACGAAAACCTGCCCAGCCTCAGCCCGTTTCGCGTGATCATTCCCGCCGGAAATATCGATCGCGGTTTCGCCTAACAATCCCAGGGTCATTAAGCGCACCGTCGAATTGCGGTAAACCAGAGCGGTTCGATCCACCTCGACGTCGATCCGCACCTCGAGTCGCGGCAAAGATGTCGCACCCGTCGCGCCAGTCGTCGCGACGCTTCCAAGATTGCCTGCCGCTTCAAGCGCGTGTGCGGCTTCCTCGCGGGAGACCGGGGAATTCAGTGACTTTACCTGGCCGACCTTGCGACCGGCCAGAAGCACTGGGGCGCCGAGCTTGATGCCCGCCGCGTTATCAAAATAGATCTGATAGGTCGTGAGCGGCCGGAAAAGCCCGGGCGCGCCCAGCATGATCAGGATGAAAGTCAGGATCCCGATCGTGACGAGCACGAGCACGCCGGTCATGAATTCATTTCGTCGCAACTGCATCTTTGCTTCCTTCCAGAATAGGTCCTTCGGTGCTGCCGCTCAGGAATTGCCTAACGACAGGATTATCGGATTGCTTCAACTCCTCGGGCGGCGCATCGGCGATGATTTCTCCTTGATAGAGCATGGCCATTCTCGTGCCGATCCGGAACGCGCTCTCCATCTCATGCGTCACGATAATCGAGGTCACCTTCGAGCGCGCGGTCAGGCTGATGATGAGCTCGTCGATTACCGAGCTAATAACGGGATCCAGCCCGGCAGATGGTTCATCGAATAGTATCAGCTCCGGTTCCATCACCAGGGCGCGGGCGAGGCTGACCCGTTTGCGCATGCCGCCGCTCAGCTCGGAAGGCATTTGGAATTTTGAGTCGCGCATCCCAACGAGCTCGAGCTTTTCATCCACGATCCGGTCGATCTCGGTGTTCGACTTCCTCGTCAACTCCTCGAGCGGGAGGGCGATGTTGTCCCGCACGTTGCGGGAGCTGAGGAGCGCCGAGTATTGATAAACCATTCCGATCTGCGCACGCACCTGTTGGAGTTTGCGCCGCTTCAGCCGCGAGATCTCGAATTGCTTGAAGAAAATCTCGCCTGCGGTCGGCTGCAGGATGCCGAGGATGAGCCGCAGGATCGTGCTCTTGCCGCTGCCGCTCTGGCCCATGATCACGAGGCGATCGAGCCGCTCGACCTTCAATGAGACGCCGGTGAGGACCTTCTTCGCCCCAAAGGCAAGCTGCACGTCACGCAGCTCCACAATTTCATTTGGCGGCCCGCTGCTCACGGAAAAAACACGATGTAAACGATGTTAAAAAGCGTGTCGAAGCCGATCACCACCGTGATCGCTGTAACCACGCTCGAGGTCGTCGAAGTGCCGACGCCCGCCGCGCCGCCCTTCACTGTCAGACCGCGATAACAAGCGATCGCGCCGATCAGCAACCCAAACATAAAGCTCTTCAAAATCCCCGTGATGATGTCGCGCATGAGCAGCGAGTGCAGGACGAGATCCTGGAAATAAACGAACGAGATATTGAAGTAAGCGCGCGAGATCAGCGCCGTCGCGAAGATCGCGGCGACGCTCGAGATTAAGCTCAGGCAGGGCATGAGCGAAAAGAGCGCGAGCAGCCGTGGCGCGACCAGAAAACGCAACGGCCCGATCCCCATCGCCTCGATGGCCTCGACTTCCTCCGACACCTGCATCGTCCCCAGCTCGGCGGTGAAGGACGCGCCGATCCGCGCCGCCAGCATGATCCCGGTGAGCAGTGGCCCGAGTTCCCGCGTGAAGGCAATCGCCACCAGCCCCGGCACGAGGCGCTCGGTGCCGAAACGCTCCAACTGGTAACCAGTCAGGAGCGCCATCGTTCGGCCAAGAAAAAACGAAACCATCGCGACGAGCGGGACCGAGCCAACGCCAGCGCGATCGGCATAGAGGAAAAAACTCGCCGCCCGGAAAGGCGCCCGGCCGTGCCGCATCCGGTCGAGCGTCTCACCGACCGTGTTGATGATGAACCAGAACATGCTCCCGATTTCCAGCAGCGCGTCCCGGCTTTTCGCACCGACGCCCACGACGACATCGACCGGCGCCGTCACCAGGCTGTCGTTAGGCGTAGGATCAATTGATTCGGTGGTCGCCATGAACTTCCCGAAGTTGCCCTACTTCGTTTGTGCGGCAAGGACGCGCGCAGCGCGCCGGGCAACTGCGATTTTCAGAGTGTTGCGCTGTTCGATTCTCCTTGCCGTCTCTGGAATTTTCCTCGCCGACGCGCTTGCCGCGCAGGAGAAAGGAGACGCGATGAAATATGTGATAGCCATTCATGGCGGCGCCGGCACGATCGAACGCGCGGAGATGACGCCGGCGAACGAAGAAGCGCATCGCGCGGGAATCGAGAAGGCGCTGCAAACCGGCTACGATATTTTAAAAAAAGGCGGCACCAGTCTCGACGCCGTCGAAGCGGCTATCCGCACGCTCGAAGACAACCCGCTTTTCAACGCCGGCAAAGGCGCGGTCTTCACTCATGAAGGGACTAACGAACTCGACGCCTCGATCATGGATGGAAAGTCACTCAAGGCCGGCGCGGTTGCCGGAGTGGAGCACATCAAAAACCCGATCAGCCTCGCCCGGCTTGTGATGGAAAAGTCGCCGCACGTCCTGCTCGCCGGCGCGGGCGCGGAAGCGTTTGGAAAAAAGGTGGGCGTCACGTTCGTCGATCAGAAATATTTCTACACCGATGAGCGCTGGGAAGCGTTGCAAAAGGTGAAAGCAGGAGGGGGCTCGGCGGCCGACAAGGAAAAGCACGGCACCGTCGGCGCGGTTGCGCTCGACCAGCACGGGAATCTCGCCGCCGGCACCTCGACCGGTGGCATAACGAACAAAGAATTCGGCCGGATCGGCGATTCCCCGATCATCGGCGCCGGCACTTATGCAAACAACCGCACCTGCGCCGTTTCCTGCACCGGCGACGGCGAGTATTTCATCCGCGCCGTGGTCGCTCACGATGTCTCGGCGTTGATCGCTTACAAGCAGCTTCCTGTCCAGAAAGCCGCCGAGGAAGTTATTGCCAAGGTCGGGAAACTCGGCGGCACCGGAGGCCTGATTGCGATGGATCACAACGGTCACGTCGCGATGCCTTTCAACACCTCCGGCATGTATCGCGGCACAGTCGACGCCGACGGGAAAATCACTGTCGCGATCTATCGTTAGGCGTCGGAGCGGCTCCTGCTCTGGTCGTGCCCGTGATGAGAATAGCGCTTCGGATCAGGGCGCACTCTTGTCTCCCTCAGCGTCGCAGGAACTCCGCCTCCAAGGTTGTGTTGGGAGGAGGATCAGGAGCGGGATTTAGAATTTGAGCAGGAGCACGATGGGAAATTACTGCGCGCGGAGCGCGATCATCGGATCAACTTTGGTCGCTCGCAAAGCGGGTAGGTAGCTCGCCAGCGCCGCCACTGCCAGAAGCACCAGCGCGATACTCAGGAAGGTAAACGGATCCGTTGCACTGATCCCGAAAAGCAGGCTCGCCATGACTCGCGTGAGCAGTAGCGCCCCGAGCAGACCAACGGCCAAACCAGTGCCGACCAGTTTCATTCCTTGGCCAAGGGTCATTCGCAGCACGTTGCTCCGCTTCGCCCCAAGCGCAATCCGGATGCCGATCTCGCGCGTCTGCTGCGCGACCGAATAGCTCATGACTCCATAAATCCCAACCGCCGCGAGCACGAGCGCCAGCCCAGCGAATACCGCGAGCAGGAGCATGCTGAAACGTTGCCGCGCCACGGCGCCCGCGACGATGTTCTCCATCGAGTCGATGTTCGCGACCGTCTGGTCTTTATCGACCGCCCAGATCGCGTTCCGGACCGAACTGGCGAGACTGAGCGGATCGACGTCGGTGCGGATGACGAGGGCGTTCGGTGTCAGGCTAATCAGTTGC
Source organism: Chthoniobacterales bacterium (assembly GCA_025929155.1). Taxonomy (GTDB): domain Bacteria; phylum Verrucomicrobiota; class Verrucomicrobiia; order Chthoniobacterales; family UBA10450; genus Palsa-1392. The sequence continues at coordinate 45,210 of JAICMR010000004.1, forward strand.
CGGTAATCGAAATACATCTGCATCTTCGGTTCCGCGATGAAATCGTTCTGCCGCACATCTTTGACCACGCCGATGACCGTTCGCCAGGGCGCATCCGAGCTGGTCGCGCCCCCTTTCAATCTTTTCCCGATTGGGTTGTCGTTAGGCCAATAATGCTGCGCCGCCTTCTCGCTCACGACCACAGTCATGGGAGAATTGATCGTGTCCTGGTCGTTAAAGTCGCGTCCGCGCACGAGAGGAATTCCCATCGTCCCGAAGTAGCCCGGGCCGACCGCCCGGTAGATGACGTCGGGCCATTCGTCCGGCGGGGGATCGGGAATGCCTTCTACTGCTATCGGCATCGAGTCGCCGTTGTAAGTGAACGGCAGGTTGCCCGCAACCGCGACGGAACGAACACCCGGCAGAGCCTGCACGCGCCTAACGACTTCATCGAAAAAAGCGGTGCGCCGCGCGTTGTCGGGATACTTCACTTCCGAGAGATCGACATTGAGTGCGAGCAAATGATCAACTCGAAAACCGGGATCGAGATTGCGGAGGTGCATGAAGCTGTTGATCAACAAACCCGCACCGATAAGAAGAATGAAAGAAACCGCGACCTCCGCGATGACGAGTGAGCTGCGCAGGCGTTTGCCGCGCGTGCCGGCGCCTGAGTCGCGACCACCTTCCTTGAGCGTGTCGTTAAGATTGAAATGCGACACCTGACTTGCCGGCGCAAGACCGAAGAGCAGCCCGGTGACCAGCGCGATCAGGAGAGTGAACCCAAGCACTTTTCCGTCGATTGCGATCGCCCCGGCCTGCGCGAGATCGGGCGGAATGAAGCGGGTCAGTATATTGAGCCCGGCATAGGCCAAGACCAGCCCGACGCCACCTCCGAGCAGCGAGAGCAGGACGCTTTCGACCAAAAGTTGTTTCGTTAGGCGCGCACGGTCCGCGCCGAGCGCGAGCCGAAGAGCGATCTCCTTCTGGCGGGCGGCGGCACGAGCGAGCAAAAGGTTCGCGACGTTCGCACAAGCGATCAGCAGGACGAAAGCCACCGCGCCTAACAAGACCAGCAGCGCCGGTTTCATATCGCCCACAATCTCTTCCGAGAGCGGGTTTACGACCGAACCGATCCGCAGGTTGTATTTCGGATACTCCTGGGCGAGGCGCGCCGCAATCGTCTGCATCTCGGTTCGCGCCTTCTGCAGAGTAACGCCCGGCTTCATCCGCGCGATCACTTCCAGGTAATGGTTGCCGCGCCCGGCCGCCTCCTCCGCCGTAAATGCCAGCGGCACCCAGACCTGATCGCGCCAGTTCCCGAATGCAGGCAAACGAACGCTACCGGGCATAACCCCGACGACGGTATAGCTTTCGCCATTCAGCGTAAGCGCGCGGCCGATCACTTTCGGATCGGAGCCGAAGCGGCGTTTCCAAAGCCCTTCGTTGATGATCGCTACCTTCGTGCCCGGCTTATCTTCATCTGCCGCAAACGTTCGCCCGAAGAGCGGCTTCACGCCTAACAAGTCAAAAAGATTCGCTGAAACGCGGCGGCCATCGAGACGCTCGGGCTCCCCGACGCCGGTCAGGTTGAAGCTGCGTTCCGCGAACGCGGCCATGCCGTTGAAGACGGTGCTCTGTTCCCGCCAATCGAGAAAGTTTGCGGGCGAAGGCGTGTTTTTCGGGAACCCGAGGTGGGTGGCGTTTTCCCAGATCACGACCAGTTGATCAGGATTTTTGTAGGGGAGGGGTTTTAATAGGATCGCGTCGACCACGCTGAAGATGGCCGTGTTCGCTCCAATCCCCAGGGCGAGCGCGAGCACGGCGATGCAAGTGAAGCCGGGATTTTTCCGGAGCATCCGCACGCCGTAGCGCAGATCCTGGAGCAGATCAGCAAAGAAACTGGAGCCGGCTTCTTTGCCGAGGAGGGTCGGGTTTTGCGGAGGACGGCCAGCGGCACTTTCCAATGCCGCGCCTAACGATGGAGGGATTTCGAGGTCTGCGAGCGCCGCGCATCGCGCTTGCTCGGCGCTCGCTCCGCCGCTCAGGGCGCGCTCGTATTCTTCGTCGAGATGCTGCGAGAGTTCCTCGATGATCTCAAGTTCCCGCTCCGGCGAAAGCCGGGAGCCGCGAAGCCGCTCTCTGAGTTCGTCTTTCCAATCAGGCATATTGAATTCCGGTGATGCGGCTGATGGCTTCGATGAATTCGAGCCACCCGTCGCGTTGTTTGGCTAAAACTTTTTTGCCCGCGGGAGTCAGGCGATAATAACGCCGCCTTCGCTGGCCCGCCTTTTCGACCCAGCGTCCGCGAATCCAGCCGCGTTTCTCGAGGCGGTAGAGGAGCGGATAAAGGGAAGCGACGTTGAAACGGAGGGTGCCTCGCGAGCGCAGGGCGATGAGTTGCCCGATCTCGTAACCGTGCCGCGGCTGGTCTTCGACGAGGGAGAGAACGAGCAGCTCAGCGCTGCCCTTTTTCAGTTCACGATCAAGCAGGTTTACCGCCATATGTGTTGTTGCGATATATCGCGATAAAAGCTGCGTCAAGCGCAAACACCTTTGGGCGCTTCGGCAGCGTATTACTCATCCTGCTCCTGCTCCTAATCCTGCTCTCTTGCCAGGGGAACAGTCAGGGCGATTGCGATCCCTTTCCTCCGGCGTCGCAGGAGCTCTGCCCTCCAAAATTCTTTGGGGAGGGGAGCAGGATTATGAGCCGAACACGAGCGGAGGGAATTCTACTCGATGATATCGAGCGTCACGCGGTCGCCGTGCCGCGCGGCGGCGCTGGAGAGCAGGGCGCGGATTGATCGGATGGTTTGGCCGTTGCGCCCGATGATCCGCCCGACATCGCTTTGCCGCATCTGCACCCGGAAGACCGTGAGACGGTCTTTCTGCAGTTCCGAGAGCATCACTTCTTCGGGAAACTCGACGAGGTGACGGATGATGAATTCGAGAAACTGGCGCACGCGTTCGACCTTACGGGCGACGCGGCCATTGTCCACTCAGCGCGACCTTGGCTATTCCGCGGGCTTCGCTTCGGGATTTTCTTCCGCAGCGGGCTCAGCGGCAGACGCTTCAGCTTCCGCGGGAGCCGGAGCCTCGGCGGCCGGAGCGGGTGTGTCCTCGGCGGGTGCAGCTTCGGCGGGAGGAGCAGGCGTCTCGGGGGCGGGTGCGGCTTTCGCGGAGGCGCGTTTCGGCGGCTTCGTTGGCGCAGGTTCACCGGCTTCGTCGGGAC
>JAICMR010000077.1 GCA_025929155.1 Chthoniobacterales bacterium
AGGAAATGGCGCGAATAACGCAGCCTCTCGTCGGCGTTAAAGCTTGTTTTCGGTTTTCCGTTAGGCGGGAGAAGCATTTCAAAAAAAGACCGCCAGAGAACTACGGCAAAGAGGATCAAACTACCGTTGCTGCATTCCTGCCCTGGCGGGATTCGTAGGTCCTCAGTCCATAGCCCCTGACGGAGCGGAAAAGTCTCGCGAAGCGCGCGGGTGCGCAATCGATTTTCTCTCCCAGCGATCGGCCGGCGTTCACCCGGCTCGCGCCCGATCCGCTGTCGAACCGCGACTAGTGATCCCGGGGAGCGTTCGGCGTTCATCCACGAGCGATTCGGTTAGACCCGCAGTAGGATTTACCGCGCCGGCAGCTCAAGCAGCTCGCGCTGCCACGGCACCAGCAGGACCTCGCTCCGCGTTTCATCCGCTGCGATCGATTCCAGCGCGCTGCGCGAGGCGATGAACGAAGGCTCCAGATTCAGCTCCGTCGCGTGCTGGTCGCGCCGTTGTTTTAACGCCTCCACCTTCTTGTCGAAGTCGCGCGTCCGCGGTTTGTTCACTCGCGGCGGACGACGTGGCCATTCCGATTCCGGGAGGGCGAGCGCTTCGCGCGCGGCCGCGAAATAACCGCGTCGGCGGCGCTCAGAGAGATGGCGAAAATCCGGCACTTCCCCGGCCACGAAGCGCACGGCGGCATCAAGCAGCGCGCTGTTTTGCAAAATATGAAACGCGGGACGATCCACGTGCCGCGCTTCTTCATCGCGCCAATGCCAGAGCGCGCGCAGGACCGCGTTCGCCTGCGGCGGCAACGTCCCGCTCCCGGCAATCCGCCAGGCTTGATCGGGATCGCGTTCACGCTCGACCGCAGCCTGCTCCATCGCACGCTGGCACGACTGGTGGAACCAATCCATTCGACCGCACTCGCGCAGTTGCTCTTCCATTTTCGCCGCCAGCGGCAAGAGGAAGTGCGTGTCGTTTTTTGCGTAATCTTCCATCGTCGGCGGGAGGGGACGGCGCGCCCAATTGGCTTTCTGCGAACCTTTCGTGAGCGTGACGCCGAAGTACTGTTGCACCAGCGCCGCGTAGCTGAATTCGCGCAGGCCGAGCAGCCGCGCCGCGATCACCGTATCGAACACTTCCCGCGGCGCGAAGCCGAGCGCACGCCGCAACAAACGCAGGTCGAAATCCATCCCCTGCAGGACGATTTCCTTCTTGCCGAGAATGGCGGAAAGGGGCTGAAGATCGACGTCGGCCAGAGGATCAACCAGGTAATCCTGCTCGCGAAATGTCAGCTGAAGCAGGCAAAGCTTTTCGAAGTAGCAATGCAAGCTGTCCGCTTCGGTATCGACCGCGACGCGTTCGACGGCGCCTAATCCGGGGAGGATTTCGGTGAGTTGGGAGTCGGTCGCGATCACCGCAGGCCCGCCAGCAGTAGCTCCGCGTTCGTCTTGGTCGCCTGCAGGTTTTTGATCAACATTTCCATCGCCTCGAGCGGCGGGAGCGCGGCCATCGTTTTTCGCAGCAGTTGCACCCGTTCCCACTCCTCCGGGTGATAAAGCAAATCCTCGCGCCGTGTGCCGGATTGCAGGATGTGAATCGCGGGATACAGACGCTTCTCGACGAGCGAACGGTCGAGGTGCAGCTCCATGTTCCCGGTGCCTTTGAATTCCTCGAAGATAACCTCGTCCATCCGGCTGCCGGTATCGATCAGCGCGGTCGCGAGGATCGTTAGGCTGCCGCCTTCCTCGACGTTGCGAGCTGCGCCGAAGAACCGTTTCGGCTTGAGCAGCGCCTTTGCTTCCACACCGCCCGACATGGTGCGACCTTTGCCGCGCATGGTCGCGTTATAGCCGCGCGCAAGCCGCGTGATGCTGTCGAGGAGCACGACCACGTCCTTCTTCTGCTCGACGAGTCGCTTCGCGCGTTCATTCACCAACTCCGCGACTTGGATGTGCCGGTGCGGCGATTCGTCAAAGGTCGAGCTGTAAATCTCACAACCAACTTCGCGCTGGAGATCGGTTACTTCTTCCGGGCGCTCATCCACGAGCAACATGATGAGGACGATGTCGGGATGGTTCGTTCGGATCGCTTTCGCGATTTGCTTGAGCAAAATCGTCTTCCCCACCCGTGGCGGCGCAACAATCAACCCGCGTTGACCGCGCCCGAGCGGCGTCAAAAGATCGACCGCGCGCGCGCTGATCGAGTCGGTGGTTTCGCATTCCAGCATGATCCGCCCCTCTGGGAAAAGCGGCGTAAGACTGTCGAAGGCTGTCGGCGCCTGCCATTCCGCGACTGGCTGATTCTCCACCGTCAGAAGCCGGTCGAGCATGAGCGTGCGCTCGCGATCGCGCGGGGGGCGGACCGTTCCGTGCAGGAGTTGGCCGGGCCGCAAACCGAATCGCCGAATCAGGTAATGCGCCACGCCCGCATCCTCGGGCAACGGGAGGAAGTTCAGCCGTGGCGAACGCAGGATCGCCGGTCCGTCGTTAGGCTGCTCGAGAAAGCCTTCCACGGTCACGCGCAGACCGCGCGGGATTCCGAGCCGGACGAGATCGAAAATCTGCTGGTGGCGATTGTGCGCGGGATGCGGTCGCAGGTCGAGCTGGGCGAACAAATCGTGCAACTGCGGCGTCTCCAATTCCTGAAGCTCCCTCATCGTTACGGGCGCGGGCGGCGGAGGCGCTGCTGCGGGCTCGTTCGGCTCGGGTGCCAGCGCGGTCGAGCTGCCACCGTTTTCGGGCGCAGTTTCGGATTCGTCAGGGGAATAGGTTTCTTCGTCCATCGAGGTTCAGCGCCAGAGAGCGGCCAGCAGATCCGCCTGCGCGGCGAGACCGGCAATCGGGCCGTTATTCCAGACGAGGTGATCGGCACGGGCGATTTTCTGCGCGAGCGGAATTTGCGCGGAGATCATGGCCGCGGCTTCAGCCAGCGGCAGGTGGGCACGGTGCATCAGGCGTTCCTGCTGGACGGTTTGCGAGCAGGCGACGACCACGACGGAGTCGCACAAGATTTCACCATTGGTTTCATAGAGAAGCGGGATGTCGGCCAGAAAAAGCCCGCCGGTTTGGCGGCTGTGGTTCGCTGCAGTGGACCACTGCTCGCGAATGCGCGGATGGAGGATTTGCTCGAGCGCGCGCTTCTTATCCGGTTCGGCGAAGACTATGGCGCGGAGTGCGCCGCGATTCAAATCACCGGTCGCAGAAAAAATCCCCGGCCCAAACTGGTCGCGGAGCAGTTCACGCACTTCCGCGTCCTCATCGACGAGCGAACGGGCCGCGACATCGGCGTCGAAAAACGCCGCCCCGGTGTGCTCGCGGAGCAACTTGCTGAAGGTCGATTTCCCGGTGGAGATCCCACCTGTGATTCCGATAACAGAGATGCGAGACAACATTGTGGTGCAGGAGGCTTCTAAGGTATCAGCCGCAAATCCGTCAACTGTTCGTCTACGCGGAAGATCGAATCAGACGCTGGAGCAAGGAGCTCCAATATGGAAGGGGGATGTGAATCGCCCGGAACGACAGCTTCCGCTCACTCAGCCCCAACTGTTATAACTAGTTTCCTTGTGAGTTTGCTGTCTTAGGGAAAGGACATTGACTTTTCTTCGCCCGCCCGCATACGCTGCCCAAATTAGCCTCACTGAAATGAAATCTGCCAGTTCTTCATCGCCGGGATCGGCTTCCCGATTAGTTACTCTCGCGGAGATCCTGCTCACTAACAACCCGCAAGCAACCATGAATCAACCGACTCGTTCTCCATGTTCTCACTTGAGCTCAGGAAAACACGCAAGCTATCTGCCGCCATGTTTGTGTTAGCTTGTCTAGGCCTTACTCCAACGGCCCGCGCGGTCTGCGAAGAAGGCTGCGACATCACCCTCGAAAACACCTTCCTAGGCAACGATGCCCTGGCGGTCTCGACTGGTGGTCTTAATACAGCGATCGGCGCCTCAGCATTAACTAAAAACACAACCGGACCAGGAAACACCGCCCTCGGCAGCTTCGCTCTTGCCAGCAACCTCACCGGTGACAGCAACGTCGCCCTGGGCGTTCGCGCTCTCACTCACAACACGCGGGCGGCGGTAATACCGCGCTCGGCGTTACGGCACTCTTCGCCAACGCCAGCGGTATGGACAATACCGCGGCCGGTCTGGGTGCTCTCGAAGAGAACACCAGTGGTTCCGATAACACCGCCATGGGCCGATTCGCGCTTTTCACAAATAAGAATGGATTGTTCAACGTCGCTATCGGTTCAATCGCAATGCTGGACAATACGAGCGGCAGCCGCAATGTCGCGGTAGGTGTCAATGCCTCACTAATCAACGGAGCTGGCAATGACAACGTCGCACTTGGCGAGAGCGCTCTCTATAGTAATAAAGGCAGCGGCAATATCGGCCTTGGATCAAGCGCAGGGATCGCGCTCACCTCTGGTAGTGATAACATCGCCATCGCTAACCCTGGTATCGCCGGTGACTCAGGGGTCATCCGCATCGGCACCGAAGGAACGCAAACCAGCATCTATGTGGCCGGAATAAGGAACCTGCCCATTGCAGACATCGTTCCAGTTGGCATTAGCTCGACCGGCCAACTTGGAATCAGGCCCTCCTCGGCCCGATTCAAGGAAGACATCCACCCCATGGCCGAGGCTAGTAATGTCATCCTCCATCTCCACCCGAGTTTCCGTTACCACAAGAACCTTGATCCAAAGGGCGGTCCCCAATTCGGTCTTGTGGCCGAAGAAGTCGAAAAGATCGATCCGGACCTGGTCGCTCATGATGCTACTGGAGAACCCTACACCGTTCGCTATGACGAAGTGAACGCGATGCTCCTCAACGAATTCCTTAAGGAGCACGATAAGGTCGAAGCAGAGACACAGAAAGTGCGGGAGCTGGAAACGACCGTTCACGCGCTTCAATCAGCGATCGCGCATCAGGGCGAGCTCGAGGCCGCGGTCGCGCAGCTCCAGCGCGCCCTTGCCGAGCAAGCCGGGCAGATCCAGAAGGTGGACGAATCTCAGGCGGCGACGGCCGGGACGGCCACTCCTTGAATCTCCCTCGATGGCTTCCTTTCAATACGCCGGCTGGCATCGTCGGCCCAGCATTCGAACAACAAAAGCCCGAGCCATAGGCGCACGCATCCAGGTTCGTTTATCTTGTCCTCTTCCGATGAACCTGCGCACCATTGCTCTTATCTTGTTGCTCTCCGTTGGCATCGCTGCCGGAGCGGCGTCCCACACTTTCGTTTCCAAGGCCAAGGGGCGGCTGGGCCGGCCGATCCGCTTCGAGTTCTACTCTCAGTCGGCGACGCGTCCTAAAACCGATATCACCTCATTTACGGTATCTATCCGGGTCGCCGACGACCGCTGGAAAGCGATGTGGTCCATCTCAGGCGGCCATGGCCTGACCCAGCCGATCGAGTATGGAGTTACGCCTGCTGGTTTTACCACGATCATTCAACCGCGGAAGCTCATCCCCGGTCGCGTTTACTCTGGGTCCGCTTCCGACGGACATGGCGGCTCATCGAGTCTCACCTTCGGGTTCGACAAGGACGGGACCATGATTTTCCCCGATTCATTCGATCAATGACTCGTGATCGGAGCGCCCATCACTTGAACCACCGTTTCGCCGCGGCGCGGTGCCTGATCTCCCGGTTTTCGCTCTTATATTCCGCGGCTCGTTGCGCATCCTGCCAGATGTCGGAATCGTTTCTTGGATGCCGCCGACGCCGACGAGGATGAGCCATGCCGTCGTTAGTTGCTCAGTGATTGGGCTCGCCTCGGCAGGGGGCGCTCGGCACTCTGTCCAGGCATCTCCGCACTCTATCCATTGATCAAAACGAACTAATATGACTACCGAGCAGTTGACGCTTCCGCCGGATGACCTCCAGCGCAATCTCGCCCTTTCGCGACCAAACGAAGACCAACAGTTGCCTCACATTGGTTTGGCCGGGGATACCTACACGATCCTGTTGACGGGCAAGGAGACCGCCGGTCGCTACTGCCTCATAGACATGTTTGTCCCGCCGGGTGGCGGTCCGCCACCTCACCGTCACGACTTCGAGGAGATGTTTACCGTTCTTGAGGGCGAGATCGAGGTCACTTTCCGTGACGCGAAATGCATCCTGCGGGCCGGCGAGGCGGCCAACATTCCCGCGAATGCACCACATTACTTTCAGAACGTCTCGGAGCGAGCGGCGCGGCTGTTGTGTCTCTGTTCACCAGCCGGGCAGGAAGAGTATTTTATGGCCGTTGGCGTTCCCGTCGCCGGTCGAACCGCACCGCCGCCAAAACTCGACGAGGCCGCCCAAGCAGCGCTTAAAGCGAAAGCTGAAGCGCTCGCTTCAGGATACCGGACAGAGTTCTACGGCCTTACCCCGGATGACTAGCTTTCAAATCATACCAGCACGGACGCGCAGGCCGTCCGCCGGGGCCACCGCTGCTTGAACTTATTTTCGTCAATGGTCTTTGCCGTAGTTGGTGCAACTGCGTGAGGTTGCTCTTAAATAGAAACCGAAGGTCCAGGCAGAGCCGAAGCGAGAGGGTTCGAGGGGGTCACAATTAGCGAATCCGAGGCTCCGATCTGCGAGCTTTGCGTTAGCATTAGCTCTGCTCAGCGGAAGCGTGCAGAGCAGTTGGGACGCGAGTCGCCAGCTCCTCGTAGAAATTGCCATTCGCCGGAGTCTCCGCGGCGAGACTGAGGGCAACGGACGCTGAAATCGGTCCACCCCGTCGCTCGTCTGCCGCGTCCGCTCGGGCCACGCTTTCCGGGTTGCCAGAGGAGCAATTCCTTCTAAACTCCCCAACCTCACAGCCTAACCATATGACTCTTGCCCTAACGATTCTCGATTCCGGCGTCTGGCTGGCCATGCTCTGCGCAGTGGCCGGTCTCGTCTTTGCCTACTTCCTCATTCGCGTCGTGATCAAGGCTTCGCCCGGCAACGCGCGGATGCAGGAAATCGCCGGCGCCATCCAGGAGGGCGCGAAGGCGTATCTGAATCGCCAGGTGATCACGATCAGCAGCATCGCGGTCGTGATCTTTATCCTCCTCTTTATCTTTAAGGATCATGCCACGGCGGTCGGCTTTGTGATCGGCGCGGCTTGTTCGCTCGCCGCCGGATTTATTGGAATGCGGATCGCCGTGCTCGCGAACGTCCGCACCACGCAAGCGGCGACCACCACGCGCACCGCGGCTCTGCGCGTTGCATTCAACGGCGGCGCCGTCACCGGGCTATTGGTGGTCGGTCTCGCACTTCTTTCGGTTGGGCTTTTCTACATCATCGCAACGAAAATGATCGGCGAAGCGCCCGCTGTCCGCAGTCTCATCGGGCTGGCGTTGGGCGCGAGCTTGATCAGCGTTTTCGCGCGTCTTGGCGGCGGAATTTACACCAAGGCCGCCGATGTCGGCGCCGATCTCGTCGGTAAAATCGAGAATACCCTCGATGAAGACGATCCCCGGAATCCCGCGACGATCGCGGATAACGTCGGTGACAATGTGGGTGATTGCGCGGGCATGGCGGCGGACGTTTTCGAAACTTACGCGGTCAGCCTGATCGGCGCGATCCTGGTCGGGGCGCTGACACTTGCGGGAACGCACGCCGCGATTGTTTATCCCTTCATCTTGGGCGGCATCTCAGTCCTCGGCGCGATTGTGGGCATTTTATTTGTGAACATGACGGGTCTGAAGCCGGGTAACGCGCTCATGGGTGGCGTGATGGCAAGCGCGGTCGTCTCCGCGATTCTTTTCTGGCCCGCAACGCATCTCCTTTTCCCCGATGGAGTCATGATCGCCTTCGCCCACCGCACGCCTAACGATCTCTACTTTGCCTCGCTCGTTGGATTGCTCATGACCGGGATCGTGGTCGTGATTACAAATTACTACACGTCGATGAGTTTTTCGCCCGTCCGGAAGATTGCGAAGGCTTCCGAGACCGGTCACGCGACGAACATCATCGCCGGGCTCGCGATCGGGCAGCACGCCACGGCGTTGCCGGTTGGCTTCATCGGACTGGCGATTCTGTTCAGCTTCCATTTCGCCGGCCTCTATGGCATCGCGATTGCGGTCATGAGCATGCTCTCGATGGCTGGTATTATTATCTCGCTCGATGCCTTCGGCCCGATCACCGATAACGCCGGCGGCATCGCCGTGATGAGCGATCTGCCCAAAGGCGTGCGCACGGTGACTGATGATTTGGACGCCGTCGGTAACACGATGAAAGCAGTGACCAAAGGCTACGCGATCGCTTCCGCTGGCCTCGCGGCGCTCGTCCTTTTCGGTTCCTACGTGGAAGAGCTCCGGGCGCACGTCACTGCGGCCGGTCGGCCATTCAATTTCCAATTCTCGCTCACGGAGCCGAAGGTGATCATCGGGCTGTTCATCGGCGGGTTGCTGCCGTTTATCTTCACCGCGTTTAGCATGGACGCCGTCGGCAAAGCAGCTGGTGCAGTCGTGCGCGAAGTCCGCCGGCAACTGACTGCCAAACCGGGAATTCTCCGCGGGGAGGACAAACCGGACTACGGCACCTGCGTAGACATCGTGACGAAAGCTGCGCTGCGCGAGATGATCATTCCGGCGCTGCTCCCGGTCGCGTTCGTGGTGATCGTGGCCGTGATCAAACCGCTCGGCCCGGTCGTGCTCGGCGGGCTGCTGGTTGGCACCATCGTGACCGGCTTGTTCGTTGCGATCGCGATGACCTCCAGCGGCGGCGCCTGGGATAACGCGAAGAAATACATCGAGGAAGGCAATCTCGGCGGCAAAGGTTCCTTTGCGCACGCCGCGTCAGTCACGGGTGATACGGTCGGCGATCCTTACAAAGACACCGCCGGTCCGGCGATCAACCCGATGATCAAGGTGGCTAACATCGTCGCGATCCTGATCATTCCGATCTTTTTCTAGCTGTCAGCGCAGATCAAAAGTTGCCATCCCGAGCGAAGCCGAGCGCCGTCGAAGCATCCCATCCCGCTGTAGTAAGCTTTACGCGCGCAGGTTTTCTCTGCGGCGAAAATCCCCTTTTTTCCGGGTTATCCGACTGCGCTGCGCTCTGAAGGACCGTGGTGTTTAGATTTTTCCGCTTCGCTCAGGACGGTGATGTCAGATTCTTCGGCTCTCCTCCGAATGACAGGAGCGCGATGTTGCGCCATCTTCCAGAAGTCTTCCGCTTCTAGCCTAACGAAATCACCATGCTCGATTCTTCCAAATTCCAACTCGTTCCTGCGGCTTCAAAAAAATCGCCCGCCGCCCCGGACGCGGGCTCGAGCCCGTTTCGGGTCGTGGTCGACCCGCAGATGCGCGCGCAACTCCGGCGCGCTCTCATCGATCTGATCGATAACCACGATGAAGCGCTCGCCGCGCACTTCGCCGACGGGAAACTTAATCTCGAATCCTACAAAGAATACCTCGAAGTCTTCGCCCGCAGCCTCCACGAAACGATGGGCAGCCGCGAAGGAGTTTCTTACCTCTTGCGCGCGATCGGTTTCGATGTTCCGCCGGACCAGGTCAATCTTCGCCCTGAGCTGCGGTGGAAATTTCGGCCCGAAACCTAGGAAGTCACGGGCGCCGATATCCCCGCGCTGCCCGCGGAATTTATCTTGTGTCTCGACCGCGGCTCTGAGCAGAATCCCGCGATTCACGCATGCCCACGGTCCTTTTAATCGAAGACGACGCGGAAGGACGCCGCGCTACGAGCGAGCTTTTCCTGCGCGAAGGGTGGCAGGTGATGGAGGCTGGCGACGGCGAAGCGGGCGTGCAACTCGCCTTGGAACATCGGCCGGAGCTTGTTCTCTGCGATCTGCTCATGCCGAAATCAAATGGTTTCCAGGCCTGCCGGCGGATCCGGCAGAGCCTACTCCGGACGCGGATCATCATCATTTCCGGGCGCGACTACGGGGTGGACCGGAGCAGCGCGATCGAGGCGGGCGCCGATGAATATCTTGTCAAGCCGGTCCTTTGGGAACACCTGCGCGAAGTGGTCGAGCGCGTGCTGCCGCCGCCGGAGGATCGCGCACTCGAGGATGAGGTTCCCGACTTTGTGCCGCCGGGAGCGCGCTTGCGCTTCTGGGGCGTCCGCGGATCGATTCCCGTGCCGGGCGCGGGAACCGTGCGCTATGGCGGAAACACCAGTTGCCTTGAATTGCGCGCGGATGGAGAAATCATCGTGCTCGACGCCGGCTCCGGCCTTCGCTTGCTGGGCAACGCGCTCGAAGCGGAGTTCGGTCCGAAGCCGATCAAGGTCACGCTTCTGATCACGCACACGCACTGGGATCATATCCAAGGATTGCCTTTCTTCCTCCCCGCCTACAAGGGGAAAAATATCCTGCGCGTGCTCGGTTATGAAGGGGCCCGGAAAGGTCTGGCCGCGATCCTTGCCGCCCAAATGGAGACCTCATTTTTTCCGATCAGCCTGCGGGACATGCCAAGCGCGATCAAGATCGAGGAATTGGAAGGAATGGAGTTCTCGATCGGCAAGGTCAAAGTATTCGCGCAATTTGTGAATCATCCCGGGATCTGCGCCGGGTATCGTCTGGAAACGAGCAGCGGCTCGATCGCTTACCTGCCCGACAACGAGCCTTACGATGCGCTGCGTCATAACCTTTCGGAACGCACGGAGTCCGATCCGAAGGAAGCCCGCGCTTATGCGATCGCGGAGCGCTCGAAACTGGTCCGTTTCCTTAAGCGTGCGGACGTTCTCGTGATCGACTCCCAATACACGGACGAGGAATACACGAAGAAAAAAGGCTGGGGCCACGGCTCACTGAGCAGCGTCGTTTCTTTGGCGTTGGACGCTGAAGTGCGGAAACTCTTCCTCTTTCATCACGACCCGGAGCACGACGATGCGAAGCTCGACCAGATCGTCGAAGCGGCACGAACCCTGGTTTTGGAAAGTGGCAACCCAATGGAAGTCGACGCCGCGCGCGAGGGCACCGAAGTCTGGCTGAACCGCGCCGCGGCAACTGGTGAGGTTCATCAGGCGGGGGTTCTTTGAAGCCGCAGCGGCTGCTAACTGCCTTATGACACGCCGCCTGGTCTTTGTCGCTGCCTTCTCGTTCTGCCTCTCTGCGCAAGGCCAGAAACCGACTCCCCCGTCTGCGACTGGGGAGACTCTGCTTCATCCTTTGACCATCACGATCGGCGATCTGCTCCATCCGCCGTCTTCCGCAACCGCGCAGGAATTCACCGTGAAATCCGTCGGGCTGCAGATCGAACAGAAGCGGGCCAGCGAAGCAGCCGCGACCGAACTTCCGGGGCTTTGGCGCGCGTCGTTCTGGCAGTATCTGCCGGCGAGCAGTGGCCGCACTTTGAATTCACCGATCGCCGGAGAGGATGACTCTGTGCTGACGCCGGGCTACTTGAGATTCCCTACCCGCCAACTCGAACGCAAGGTGATTGCTTCGGATAGAACGATGGAACTACTCTTTAGCCGGTAAGGAAGTAGCTTCCCACCCGCGTCGGTTCAGTGGTTCTTCAGAGTCTATCCACCTACAATTTACCCCCGGAGCGCCTCGGTGAAGCGGACTAGCTCGGCCGCAACTTGCTCGACGCGTTGGGTGATCTTCTCGTCCACAATGGCATCGCCCTCGAACACGTGGCTGGTGGCAAAGACAAAGCGCGGAATAATAACGCAACGGAAGTCCAACATCAGACTGTTGGCGTAGGCCATTACCGACATATAACTGACCAGCGCACCGGCGGCGCAAAGAAAACCGACAATCTTATCCTGCCAGGCTTTGCCCGTGAGTTCGATCATGTTCTTGGCGGCCGCACTGACGTCGAAGTTATAGACGGGCGCCGCGACCAGAATTCCATCGGCCTCTTTGATCGCGCGAGCCAATTCCTGGGCACCCGGTTCCCCATAGCAGGAGTCCGCATCGCAAAGCGGAAGACTCAGCTTGCTCAAATCGAGCCACGCGCAATCTTGCTTTGCCTCGGTGAGATACTTATAAGCCAGGCGACCCATCTTGCGGCTGTTACTGGTAGGATTGCCGCTTGCGCTGACGACGAGATATTTTGGCATGGTCAGTTAGAGCCAGTGGCGCTTTTTAAAATAGATGATCTGACCGATCGCAATGCAGAACATGAGGAGAAGACAAGCAGGATAGCCCCACGGTTTCGCCAACTCCGGCATGTGCGCGAAGTTCATCCCGTAGACTCCTGCGATGAAAGTGAGGGGTATGAAGACGGATGAGATCACTGTTAGGACGCGCATGATCTCATTCGTGCGCAGGCCAATGCTGGAAATATGCACTTCCGTGAGTCCCGAGAGAACGTCGCGGTAACTCTCCACCAGGTCCATGAGCTGCACGCTATGGTCATAGCAGTCACGAAGAAAGATTTTCGTCTCCGGCCGAATTAGTCCCGGCTCTTCGTGGAGGAGCAGGTTCGCGACATCGCGCAGAGGCCAGACCATACGCCGAATTTGCATGAGTGTGCGCTTATGTCCGTGAAGGCTGCCCACCGGTCGAATGAGTGGGTTACCGATCACCTCATCCTCGATTTTGTCTATCTCAGTCCCGATTGATTCGAGGACGGGATAGTAGTGATCTATGATCGAATCAACGAGCGCATATGCCAGGTAATCCGCGCCCGCCTTCCGGATACGGCCTTTCGCGCTGCGGATCCTGGCGCGCACCGGCTCGAAGACGTCGAACTCTCCCTCTTCCTGCAAGGTAATCAAAAAAGACTTACCGAGAAACATGCTCACCTGTTCAGCGCCGATCTCCTCCTCTGCATCGAAGTAGAGCATCTGCAGGACGATAAAGAGGTAATCCGCGTATTGCTCGACTTTTGGTCGTTGCCCGGTGTCGAGCACATCTTCCAGAGCCAATGGGTGCAGGTTGAAGCGCGCACCTAACGTCCGTAGGACTGTGAGATCACCCAGACCATCAATATTGATCCAGGTCACCAGCTCATTGTTTAGACGGGGCAATAGCTCATCACAACCTACTACCTGGCGTTCCTCGAGTTTGTCGGGCCCGTATTCAATCAAGGTAATGATTGGCGGCTTCTGCGAAGCTTCCGGCGAGAGAGTCAGCAGGCCGGGCGGTCCGCCGGGAACGATCTTGCGACGCTTAAGCATGGGTGATCGTCGTATCTTCTCCACACAGAGGGCAAGCGTGAACTGCGGCAAACATCATCATTTCCGCTGGGCCAGGATCAGAGTTGACCGGCTCCGGCTCCAGCGATAGCCGATCCCGAATTCGAGCGCCGGCGGATGACTCTGATTGTAAAGCGCCGCCAGGTCCGGCTGATAGTGTTCCTTGAATAAGTCGATCGGTGTCGTGTAACTGCCGAACAGGCGCAGATTCCACGTGCTCGGATCGAAGTCTTTGAGGGGAATCCCCGAGTCATCCTCGATCAAAGCCGAGCTATGACTCAGGAGAAAGTTGCGAACGTTTTCAAATCCAGCCTGAAACATCAGATAGGATGCCGACTTCAGCAGACTCATTCCCGTTGGCTGTGACGAACAAAATTTCATGAAACCCGGATGCGAACGGATGCCTTCGTTGGAAAGATCAGTCGTGAAATAGTAAAGCGTCTGCGGCGCACTCCCGGGTGCACCGAAAAAGGTGATGCGAACTCCTGGCGTGCTTCCGTTGGGAGGCGCTCCCGGACTGGCGATCGCAGGGGTTCCACTCTTATCGAGCGTGAGAAAGCTCACGTCGGTAATCGTTTTTCCGGCACGCGCGAGAAAGACATAGAAAATCGGCAATGTCCCCTTGAGTTCATCCCGTTGCAGATCGGCTTTCATGTCCTTCGTAATGAAGAAGCTGAAGCTCAGGACGGAGTTGAGCGCGGTCTGGAGATTCTGCAGAACCGAATCGAGCGACGGCCCGGCGAAGCGCGTGATATCGGGAAGCGGCCCGACCGGCTCCGTGCCGGCGAGAATGTAAGTGCTTGCGTTAGGAAAAAACTGATCTGCATAGAGGTAGTCAGGGCCGCTGAACATGTAGAAAACGGTCGGAACCGCCCCGTTCGCTTCGGGCAGATAATTTGCTTCCCAAGTGCGGATCCCGACGAACTGGCGCGTCGCCATTCTGTCCCACGCCTGGTTGAAAACCGCAGCGTGTTGCTGCCACGCCTGGGTGCGCGTGAGCGGCACGAGTGAGGAATCGTGCGAAATCGGCAGACCAGCCAGGAATCGCGCGGTGTCATTAACCGAAGCCGTCGGAAGCTGAGACTGAGGAAACGGCGTAGAAGCCGGTGGTGCGAGCTGAACCGGCGGAAGCGGCGAGCGCTGCGTCTCGAGTTGTTGCGGGGTTTGCGGCACCGGATGGACCGGTATCGCACGGCGAATCTCCGTCGGCGTCGGTGCCGGCGGTGGAAAAGGATGAACCGGCAGGGCACGCCGGATCTCCTGCGCGGAGGCGACCCCCGCGAACGCAAGCGCGAGTGCGGTGATCGTGAATTGGACTGAAATCTTCACAGGAATAGGACAGCGGCTCCTTAGAGCCATCTCATAAAAAAGAAGCGTGTCATCCTGAGCGAAGCGCATGGAGTCGAAGGAGCCTGCCAAGTTCTCCAGGAATCTCCGTCCCGAATTCTTAGAAAGCGCGACGGGATCCTTCCCCTGCGCAGCCGCTGCGCTCAGGATGGCACGGCTATTTAGCCGATGAGTTATACCCGGAATTCCGCGCGACACGCGCGCGCAGACCGATGATTTCAGTCAACATGCGCAAACTATCGTTCATCAGATTCACCTTGCTGCCTTCGTTGTGATCCCAGCGCACCGGCCGTTCGAGCAGTCGCAGACCGGCGTGTTGCGCCAGGAAAAGCAACTCGACATCAAAACCAAATCCATCGACCCGTGCCCGCTCGATCACTGGCCGTGCGGCTTCCATCCGGAAAGCTTTGAAACCACATTGTGTGTCGGAAAATGGGAGACCGGTCGTTAGACGCACGATGCCGTTAAAGACGCGGCCACCCTGTTCGCGCTGCCACGGCTGACGTTGGCCGATCAAATTCCGGTCGAGCGCGCGCGAACCGAAGACAATGTCGTAATCGCCTGCTTCGATTGGCCCCACAATGCGCGGCAATTCCGTGATCGGCGTCGAGAGATCGGCATCGCTGAAGAGCGCGATCGGCGCGTCCGTCGAGAGCAGGCCCAGGCGGACGGCGCGGCCTTTCCCGCGGTTTCGGGGCGAACGCAGGAGCCGCGTCTGCACCTCGGGATGCTCCGCAAAAATCCGTTCCGCAACCTCCGCGGTCGCGTCGGTCGAGCCATCATCGACCACGATCAACTTGCTCCCCGGCCGGTGGGTGCGCAGGTATTGCAACATGATCGGCAGCGTCGAGCCGAGCCGCTGCGCTTCGTTGAAAGCGGGGACAATGACGGCAAGTGTCGGTTTTTCCATGCCTAACGAATGCCTAGCCAATTGCCCCAAAGGCCAGACCGAGCCCGTAGGTCACCACCGCCTCCAACACGCCGACCATCGTCATTTCAAAGCCTGACGCCCACCAGGAGCGAATCGTGATCAGCGACTTGACCGCGCCGACGGCGAAGTGCGCGAGAATACTGATGACAAAAGCCGCGACGACGGCCGCAAAACCCGTCATAAAAAAGAACGGAATGATCGGAATGAAGGCGCCGATCGCAGTCGAGAGCGCGGCGGAAAAGGCCGAGGTCCATTGGTTCGGGAAATGGTGCTGGGAAAGCCCGAGCTCGCTCTGGGCCATCGCCTGGACCATCTGCTCCGGTTGCTCCGCGAGACGTTCGGCCATGCGCTGCGCTTCCTCCGCCGAAAATCCCTGAAGCTGGTAGAAGAGCGCCATCTCCTCGATTTCTTCCTCGGGATTCTCTTCGAATTCCGCTTTCTCGCGCGCGATTTCCGCTTCGTAAATTTCGCGCTCGCTCTTATTCGCGAGGTAGGAGCCGGCACCCATCGAAAGCGAGGACGCCATCATACCGGCGAGCCCGGCGATCAGGATTGTATGCTGCGCGTTATCGGTCGCACCAGCCACGCCCGAGACGATGCCAAAGACGGCGCCGAGACCGTCATTCACGCCGTAAATCGCGTCCGCTACCCAGCCGCCGCCGCGGCCGTGCCAGCGTTCGCGTTTCAAAATCGTATCGAGCAAGCCGCGCGGGCCCAACGATGGCGGCGGTCCGCTCATCGTGCTCAGAATTCGTGAGTGCGCTTTCTCTTCGAGCGCAGTCTGGCGCAGAAATTCTCGGTCGTCCTCGTTAGGCGTCAGGCCCGCCTCGCGCTGCATTTCGTAACGTTCCTTGTCCCGGTCTTCCGCCGCTTCCATCCGCCGGATCGCGACGTCCGCGCCAGCCGCCCTGGTCCACCAACGATTCAGTTTCCGGCGAAGGCCATCTTTCAGCTCGGGCGGTTTCGCTTCAAGCTCCGCCAATTTTTCCTCCCAGCGTACCGCGTGGCGCTCTTCCGCTTCCGCCATCCGCAGCAGAATGCCGCGGCGTTTTTCATCCACTTCATTGGCGGCGAGATCGCGGTAAACGAGCGCGGTTTCGCGTTCGGCGCGCCAGTTGGCCTGCAGCGCCGCGATCGTGCTGGAAGTGTCGCCCTTCATTTTCGCCGCTGTTATTACCTGCTTTTAATCCCTTTGCGCAACCACCGGCGCGACTCTCGAGGGGGGTTTGCGCTCCGTCTGCTGCGCCGTGATCACGGCGGCGACCGAGCCGATGATGACCGCCGCGGCGAGTGCCGTCCGGCCGTTCAGCGTTTCGCCCGCAAAGAGCGCGCCGAGCAGTACCGCCACGACGGGATTCACGTAGGCATAGGTGGCGACTTTCGCGGGATCGCAATGGCGCAGGAGCCAGATGTAAGCCGTATAACCAACGATCGCACCGACGATCACGAGATAAATGAAGGCACCTAACGATAAAGCTGTAACCCGACCCGGATGAAAGTCGTGTGCTTCACCGCTTGCGAATCCAGCCGCGAGCATAAGCGCGCCCCCGCAGAGCATCGTCTGCGCGGAGGACAGAAAGGGCGAGGCCGAGTCATCGGACTTTTGCGAATGGCGCGAGTAAAGCGAACCGATCGACCAGACGAGCGAACTGAAAAGGAGGATCAACATACCTAACCCGGCGTGGCGGGAGACACCGGCCGGCGCGGCCACGAAAGCTGGACCAACTAGGATTCCAACGCCCAAGAAGCCAGTGGCGAGACCGACCAACACCATTGCGCGGGGCCGCGACGCGGAACCGGTGAGCCAGGCGAGGAGCGCGATGTATATCGGCACCGTCGCCACGAGCAGCGACGCCAGCCCGGATGGAACCCATTGCTCCGCAATCGTGACGCCGCCATTTCCGCAGAAAAGAAGACAGGCGCCGATCACGAACGCGGTGCGCCATTCGGCGAAAGAACTTCGACGCGCGCCCTGAGCGAACGCGATCGCGTACATCATCACGCCGGCGGAGAAAAACCGGGCACCGGCCATGAGGAGCGGCGGGATCGTTTCAATCGCGAATCGGATTCCGAGATAGGTCGAACCCCAAATCACATAGAGCGCCGCGAACGCGACGACGA
>JAICMR010000176.1 GCA_025929155.1 Chthoniobacterales bacterium
ATAACGGGGCTGGCACACAATATGGGTGGGTGCGCATCCGCTGGGCTGGGTGTCCTGCCAACTACTTTATCGTCAAGGATTATGCCTGGGGCAATGTCGGCGACCAGATCAAGACCGGACAAAGAACATTAAACGACGATGCAGCGCCGGTCGCGACCTCAGACAAGAGTGATGCTCCCCTGGCGCCCGCTGAAGGCTCGCTCGGCTTGCTCGCCCTGGGCGCAGTCGGATTACAGGCGTGGTGGAAGTCCCGTCGCGCCGAGTAAGTGGTTTATAAAGTCAAAACTCACTCAGACCCAACACCAACGCGTTGGTGCGAACTTCGAATCCTGAGAAAGGCTGGACCGTTCCCAAAGGCGCGGTTGATTTAATCGTCGTTCCCAAGTTGCACTTGGGGGACACGTGCGAGCCTGCGCGCTACTTAAGTTCGCAGCGAGGTTGGGGCGGTAGGGCGCGCTCTAGTTCGGCATCCCGACGGCCGGGAAGGAACCGGCGCGCTCTGCTTTGGCGACCGAACGGTTCTGGAGGTGTCGGCGAGTCAAGTCTAGGAGCGGGAATGGTATCCCGACCCCCCTCGGCGAGCCCAATATTCTCTCCCGCGATCGGTTTTTTGCAGGAGTTCTCCTTCCCGACGACAGCGGAATGTTGTCGGTTGAACGTCACCCTCATGGGCCCCGCCTGGCCGCGATTGGTAGCGAAAAAAGAAAAAGCGGAGATCTCTCTCCGCTCTTTCAAAAGTTAACGCTTTTCAACCGATGTATCTGCATGGCAGAAAGGGAAACGGCCTGCGTTATCTAACTTTGTCTTGAATCCAAAAACCTGATACAAAAGAAAAATGTTCCCGGCAAATAAAAAATCACCCGCAAGAAATATTTCCTTCGCCTTCGACGTCGGCCACAGCTCGATCGGCTGGGCGGTTCTCAAGTCAACCCCTACGGGGCCGCCGGAGTTGATGGGCTGCGGCACAGTCATCTTCCAAGCAGACGAGTGCCTTGCCTCACAACGACGCATATTTCGTCGGCAGCGGCGCCACATTCGCGCTACCCGGCAACGAATTTCGCGCCTTAGACGGTTGATCGGCAATCTTGGAGTGCTTTCTGCCGAACAGCTAGAGCGGCCTGGCTATGCGTGGCCATGGTTGCTTGCCGCTCGGGTATTGCGCGGCGGGAAAGCGCTCACGTGGGTGGAGCTGTGGGACGTGCTTCGCTGGTATGCGCACAATCGCGGATATGACGGGAATAAAGGATGGAGCAGACACGAACTGGCCAGCGATGAGGACACCGAAAAGGAACAAAAGGCGAATGAACTCCTCTCCGCTTTTCAAAAGAAGCACGGGCGTGCCGGAACGATGGCGGAAGTTTTTTGCGATGTGCTCGGTCTGGACCCGCTCGGCAAGATCAGGTCCTCGATGAAACGGGGGCGCAACCTGGGCGCAGCCTTTCCACGCGGGGGAGTTGAACGCGAAGTCGAGCGCATCCTTCGTGCGCACGTCGGTATCCTGCCGCACGTCGACAACAAAATGATCGAAGCAGTTATGCGGGATCATACGGCACTGCCTGGGCCGGGCTTCCGGCTGCCCGAGCGCTACGGCCAGCGCCTCGCAAATGGCTCACTCAGCCCCGGCGGCCTTCTCTTTGGACAGCTGGTCCCGCGGTTCGACAATCGCATCATCGCCCGTTGCCCGATCACCTTTGAACGCGTTTACCAAAGGGTGAAGGCTGAGGGCGGCGGAAAAGAGCGGGCTAAGCACGAGGCCGAGAAGCTCGCAAAAGTGCCGGGGACGGGGTGCGCGGAATTCCACCGGTTCCGCTGGGCGATGCAGCTGGCAAACGTCAACGTGGAAGTAACTGATTCGCGCACGCCGCGAAACCTGACCGTCATCGAGCGGTGCGTAGCGAACGAAGAAATGGAAAAGCATGGCTTTCTCACGAAAAGACAATTCAAAGATATTGTGCGGCAACAGACGGACGGTGCGCCGGATAACCTTGATCGTCTGCTATCGCATCCAGATGCCGAGTGCGCGCTCGTGCTTGATCCAGTGCGGCGTTACATTCACTCCGACTCGTTAGTCTCAGCGCTCTGGCCAGCGCTTCCGGATGCCTTACACAAACGGCTCTCAGGACAATGGCGCCGTGGACGTGTCATGACCGTGGCCGAAGTGCTCGCCGCGTGCGATGGCGCGCGAGTGGTCGCCGAGGCAGCGGCCCGGAAGTATCTCGACGGTCACAATACAAAGAAGCGCAAGAAAGACGAACCGGTCACATGGGAGGCACTCCTGCGCACGAAGCTATCTGTAAAGCGTCCAAGCGGGCGCGCCCCGCACACCCGCGAGGTGATGGGAGAGGTGGTCGATTTCGTTCTCAGCACGAACCATCATCCTGCCGAGGGCTCCAATGGCGCGGTTGATAACGGTCCCCTCTTTCGCAGCGAAGCCATCCGCGTCGCGCAATTGCAGCGCGCGCTCGATGAGCAGACAAACAATCACCTCGTGCGCCACCGGCTCAAAATCCTGGAGCGGCTGCATGAGGACCTGATCAAGCAATACGCTCAAGGCGAGCGCGAACGGGTCGGTCGAATTACAATCGAAGTAAACCGCGACGTGCGCGAGATGAGCGGGAAAACCGCGCAGGAGCAAGCGAAGCTCCAAGGGCAGATGCTTGCAAATTTCAAAGGCGTGCGGAAAAAGCTGGAAGCAGCCTACGAAGGTCTCGGCATTCATGTTGGTCAAGGGTTGATTCGTAAGGGTCGCGTCGCCGAAGACCTCGGATGGACCTGTCCATACACTGGTAAGACTTATGACGCGCTCGATCTACTCCACCGGCGGGTAGATAAGGATCACATTATCCCGCGCAGCGATCGCGCGAGCGACAGCCTCGATTCGCTTGTCATCACCTTTGCCGAAGTGAACAAGATGAAAGGCAAGCGCACGGCTCTGAGTTTTATCGAGGAATACGAAGGTAAACCGGTCGAGGGAATGCCTAACGTTTATATCAAATCGCTCGCCACTTACCTCAAAGACGTAGACGCCCTTGAGACTAGACGAGGCCACGACAATGACCAGCGTCGCAAAAAGAATCGCAAGCGCCTTCTCCTGCTGCGCGATTACGTCGAGAAGGAATTTACCCCCGCCGATCTCACTCAAACTTCGCAACTTGTCCGCCTCGGCGCGCAGACGCTGCAAAAGCACTATGCCGGCGTGGAAAAACAGCTAGTAATCACTTCGCTTCCAGGCAGCGTCACTGGCGCAGTACGCAAATCGTGGAATCTCACCGGCTGTTTAGCCACGGCCAATCCACAAGTCCTCGATGCGGAGGGTAGGCCACGCATCAAAACGGAGATCCGAGGCATTACCCACCTGCATCATGCCCTCGATGCGTGTGTGCTTGCCTTCGCATCGCTCTTACTCCCGCGCGATGGCGGGGCGTGGGAGTTACTCGTAAAGCGGCGGCTCAACCTGTCGGAGCAAAGATGTGCGCGCGAACTTTTCGGACCGCGCATTGAGATTACTCAAGAAGGCGAGCTGCGGCTTGCGGAACTGCCAAACGCTCTAAAGGAACAGGTGCGCCAACGACTCGCGGAGCGTCGCGTCGTACAACATATCCCGGCCGATCTCTCTGGCTTGCGTTGCAAAGAAACCGTTTGGCGCGTCTTCGACCCTGCCGACCCTCACCCGAACTCCCGGCGTCTTGCGCGCTGGCTTGCGCAAAGTGGAGTGGTCATCCCCGCCGCAGACGCGAAGACCGTGCTCATCATTTGTCGAAAGCGAAAGAATGCCGATGCGAGGGATGAGGGCGATGCGGCGGGAAAAGTCTTCCACGATGAAGGCAAAACGTGGCGCTGGGTCTATGCGATCAAAGATAAGACCGCCCTGCTTGGACTTTTCCCCGAAGGCGAGGTTGCCGACGCCAAGCTCAAGCGAATCAAGGCGGTCAAAGTGTTGGGGGATAACTTCGGGCTGGCGCTCGATCCCGAGCCAACGCTCATTCGGTCACATAAAATCTGGCACCAACTTCAAACGCTGCGAAAAACCAATCAGGGAAAACAGGGGCGGTTGCTGCGGAAAGGCTCTCTGATTCGAATTCGAGATGCGGGGTCACGGTCCAACTATCGCGGTGTCTGGATGGTACGTGGTCTGAATTTCAAACAGCGAGATGGATTTATTATCGGGCTAGCGCCGACCGATTACGTGAAGGATCGCCGCATCCCCGGCGTGATCGAAAGTGCTTCCTTGCTGACTTTGCTGAAGAGCGGGCTGGAAATCCTCAAGCCCCCACTTTGCGGGCTGGATTTCGGGCATTAAACAAGCTGTGCCTCCGAAGTGGAACATGAGCTTCCACATCGTCAGCATCGACTCGCCGCAATGCTCGCTGAGCTGTCGCGACGGCCAGCTCACATGTAAAACAGCGGACGGCGAGAAGCGCCTGCCATTGGAAGATGTGGCGTCGATCATCATCACGAGTTTCTCGGCCACCATTCATTCGCACCTCTTCCTCGAAGCAGC
>JAICMR010000127.1 GCA_025929155.1 Chthoniobacterales bacterium
AGCTCTCCGACGGCTACGTCTCGCGCGGTATTCTCTTCACCGATTACGAATGGAACTGGCCGGCCGGGGAAAAGGATTACCGCCAGGCCTTGGCGCTGAATCCCAATAACGCCTCCGCCCATCATTGGTATTCGCGCCATCTCGCGCAGATCGGCAGGTTCGACGACGCGCTCCGGGAGATCGCCGACGCGCAGCAACTCGACCCGCTCTCACCGGTAATCCGGGTGACGAAAGGCAAGATTCTTCTGGTCGCGGGACGGCCTAACGAGTCAATCGATCCCTGTCTGGAGGCGCTCCAGTTGGAGCCGGATTTTGCTCCGGCCTTCTCGATGCTGGGGCAGGTTGATGCGCAGACCGGCAATTTCCCGAAATCGATCGAGGCTGCGCAACGATTCGTTAGGCTCTCTCAGAACACGGGCTACGCGCAGCTGGAGTTGGCTTACGCCTACGCGATGGCAGGAAACCTGGCCGCGTCGGACGAGATTGTGCGGGAGGTGACTGATCATGGCCGCGCCTTTTCTCCTTACGACATGGCGACGATCTTCTCGGCACGCCATGATGCGGACGATGCGCTGCGCTGGCTCCAAAAGGCGATCGATCAGCGTTCGGTGGATGTTATCTGGCTGCGAGTCGATCCGCGGCTGGAAAATGTTCGCAACGATGCACGTTTCGAACGGCTATTGACGCGTCTGTCTCCTCGAAAGAGCATTCGAAATTAATGCTTGCGGTCAACTCTGCAGTTCCGTTGAATAGAGCCAGAAAGGTAGCTTAAAGATTATGGCAGAAGACTCCATGCCTGTATTGCCTCCAATTCCCGACCCGTGGCCTACTGAACCTGGACATGAAGCGAATCTCGCAACGATGCTCGGATGGCTGAAGAGCAGCCCTGCGTTTGCGCGTCATGTCCGTCGTCAACTGTACCAGGCATTGAGTGGGGACACAACTGCACAGGATTCTCTAAAGTTCCTCTTTCTGCCTAAAGGTGATGAGGTAATCGACTTGGGGTATTCTCTCCCGAACGAAATGGAAAAACTCGGGTCCTGCACCGAACATGCGCGTCTCACGGCGATGCTCGTAGACGGCTATATGTAAACCCAATTCGCCCGCAGAGTGCTTTGCTCTCTGTGAAAAGAAGACGCCATCGGCCGCCTCCCCGAGGCAAACGAATGGAATGACTCCACAGCACGTGGCAGGCGGTTGAAATCAGGTGGCCGCACCGACCGAATAATTGTAGCCGCGGTCTCCGACCGCCGAAACTAGAGCTCGCGCGCCAGCACGGTGCTCACAGACCGCCGCTACAGCGCCATCGCTTGGTGCGCCTGTGTCCTGGCGACCTTCAAAAATAGCTTGTGGTTAACGAATCCAGCCGTTACACCACACCGAATGGGACATCCATTTGATTTATTACCTCCGTATCCTGACCGCTACCCGTACGGTCCGATGGATTTGCAAGCCATGATTGATGAAATGAGAGGTAACGGCAGCTTCAAGCGGTTTATTCGCCGCCAACTGCATTTGGCGTTGGGGACGCCACGCAACGCTGAGGCGATCGCCTGCCTGATGAGCTATTGTTGGCCGTCCGATGATGACTTAGAATTCCTAGGAGACCCAGAGGGCGCAACACGTTCCTGCACCGAGCACGCACACCTCCTTTCAATCGCCATCGACTTTTAGCCTCCGTCTTCAACGGCGGTGTGTATTTCTTGGATTCAGTCAACGACGGAATCAGATGGTGCTATTCCAGGCCCGTCTCTCGTGACGACCCGGATCAAGGCTGGAAGCTTCATATCTCCGCCACGATCGGCAGCGCGTGTGAAGTCATTCGAATCGCCGAGGCAGTTTTGATTCCTGGAGGTATTCTCTTCAAACGAGTGTCTGATCTCCAGCAGTTACTCCTGCTAAACTCCGGAGCCGCGGGCTTTTCCCAGATCGGCAAGTTTCTCACCGTCTATCCCTCGTCCACGGAAGAGGGAATCGAGCTGGCGCGAGAGTTACATGAACTGACGCGCAGTTTCCCCGGTCCGCGCATCCCGTTCGACCTCCGCTACCGGACGAACAGTAATGTTTACTATCGTTACGGATCATTTCGTGCGTCAGCGACGAAACCTTCGGGCTTCATCCGCGCGCCGGATGGAAAGCTTTATCCCGACCTGCGTGGACCGAAGAAGGCGGTGCCCGCCTGGATCAAAGATCCCTTCGCGCGCTCGCGGTCAAAGCTTCGAAAGCCGCGGGGGCCGATTGGGCTCGATTACCTGGTTTACGAGGTGCTCGCGCAGCGTGGCAAAGGCGGTGTCTATGTCGGCATCGATCTTTCTGTTTCTCCACCGCGGAAAGTGATCATCAAGGAAGGCCGGCGCCATGGCGAAACAGATCGGGATGGAAGGGACGCGTATGCGCGGCTCAAGCACGAGGGCCGCGTCGTGCGGCGTTTGTGCGGAACCGGGATTCCGGTTCCCGAAATTTATCGGGAGTTTTCGCAGAACGGGAATCGTTACCTCGTTCTGGAACCGATGGGCGGCCCACCTTTGCTCCCGGCTAAAAATCTGTATCCTCCTAAATTTTCCTGGCGTCGTGCCGCGAAGATTCTCGGTCGACTAGAGCCGCTCCTCGCCAAAATGCATGCCGCTGGCTGGGTGTGGCGCGACTGCAAGCCGTCACATATTTTCGTGGAGAAAGGCGGCGCGCGCCTGATCGATTTCGAAATAGCCTGCCGCATCTGCGAACGTCGCATCTCGCCCTGGGGCTCACCGGATTATCTGCCGGCTGGGCATCGAGATAAATTTGCGCGAAACGCCGGCACCTTGGAAGATGATTACGCACTCGGTGTGATCGCCTTCCAGTTCCTCGCAGGCGAATTCCCGCCCCAGAGTGTGCAGCGGCGGCGGGCGATCTATCGCCGCACTGGTTGTCCCGACTCTTTGCGCGAAAGGATTGAAACGCTGTTGCGTCTCTGATCGCGAGCAGATCGTCGAACGCGCAAGCCCCGGCACTTGTCTTATCACCAGAGGCTTGCCAAGCGGGGGGCCGCGCGTTGAGATTTTCGCAGTGACTTCTTTCTTCCAAGAATTGCAGCGGCGGAAGGTTTACCGCGTCGCGGTGGCTTATGTCATAGCGGCGGGAGGCGCGATTCAGCTAGCCTCGGCCGTTTTTCCCGCTTGGGAGCTGCCGCTCTGGTCGTTGCGTCTCGTCATCGTGCTGCTGCTGATTGGTTTTCCGATCGCACTTGTCCTCGCCTGGGCTTTCGATGT
Source organism: Chthoniobacterales bacterium (assembly GCA_025929155.1). Classification (GTDB taxonomy): domain Bacteria; phylum Verrucomicrobiota; class Verrucomicrobiia; order Chthoniobacterales; family UBA10450; genus Palsa-1392. The sequence goes on from JAICMR010000127.1 coordinate 3,249, forward strand.
CACGCCGACTGGAATCCAGGCAGCGCCCGCGCCCGCGGTCACCCATGCGAGCCATGCAACCCACCGGCGCCGCAATTTTTTCATGCTGCTCGGGCTCGGACTCGCGATCGCCACCGTCGCCGGATTTTTCCTGATCCCGCGCGTAACGGCCCGGAAGGTGGAGAAGTCGATCGCGGTTCTGCCGTTTGAAAATTTCAGCGACGACAAGAGCAACACTTATTTCGCCGACGGCATCCAGGATGACATCCTGACCGCGCTCTCCCGCATCGGAGATCTGAAAGTCATCTCGCGCACGTCGGTGATGGCTTATCGGAACTCCTCCAAAAACGTCCGCGAGATCGGCAAGGCGCTCGGCGCGGGCGCAATTCTTGAGGGCAGTGTGCGCAGCGATGGCAAACGGGTGCGGGTGAACGTGCAGCTGATTAACGCCGAGAATGACGAGCACATCTGGGCGAATGAATATGACCGTAAATTGACCGACGTCTTCGATATCCAGAGCTCGCTCGCGCGCGAAATCGCCGATGCGCTCCAGGCGCATCTCTCGCCGGATGAGAAGGCGCGGATGACCCGCAGCCCGACGAACAACGGCGAAGCCTATCTTGCGTTTGTGCAGGCGCGTGACCTGCAGAGCGCGGTCGAAGACCGGGCAAAATTAGAGCAGTCGGAACAGCTCTACCAGCGCGCGCTCCAGCTCGATCCAAATTTCGCGCTCGCGATGGCAAATTATTCCGTGCTGCAAAGCTGGATGTATCACACCTGGGATCCAACTCCCGAGCGCCGCGAGCAGGCGCGATCGCTGGCGAATCACGCTCTCGAGTTGCAACCGGAACTGCCCGAAGCGCACCTCGCGCGCGCTTATTCTCATTATTACGGCACGCGCGATTATGACGCGGCGCTTCAGGAGTTGCGGATCGCGCAAAAAGGCCTGCCTAATTCAATGGAGGTTTATTTGTTAATTGGGGCGATCCAGCGCCGGCAGGGCAACTGGGCGGAGTCAAACCAAAACCTCGTCAAAGCCGTCGCCCTCAGCCCAAAAGACAGCTGGGCGCTGCAAAACCTCGCGATGAGTTATGAGATGGAGCGGAGATATCCGGAAGCCCTCGCAGCGATCGACCGGGCGATGAAGATCACGCCGGAATCCTTCAGCCTTTGGCAGGTGAAGGCGCGAATCGCGATCGAGCGATCAGGCGATTTCTCGGTCGGTGAGAATGAGTTTAGCCGCGTCCTGGCAGACGTGCCTAACGAATCGACCCGGCTCCAGTTCCAGCTCGCCCGGGCGGGCCGCCTCGTCTTGCAACGGCGATTCCAGGAGGCAGCGCAACTTGCCCAGTCGCTGCCCGACGCGCCGCTCGCGCAGGCGGAGATGCAGGGCGATAAATATTCTGTTCTTGGCCAAGCCCTCCGCGGAGCGGGGGACGAGGCCGGTGCGCGCACGGCCTTCACGAAGGCGAAAGAGATCATGGAAGCGGGTCTCGCGCTGCACAGCAGCAACGTGTTCACGCGCAGCTCTCTTGCTCTCGTCCTTGCTTATCTGGGAGAAAAGGAGCGTGCGTTGACCGAGGCAAAAACAGCTCTCGATGCCCTCCCGCTCAGCAAGGATGCTTTCCAAGGCCCCGACATGCTCAATAATGCAGCCGTCGTCTACACGTTGACCGGCGAGGAAGATCGCGCGATCGCGGCACTGGAGAAATTGCTGAGCATACCCAGCTTGGTCACGCCCATGATGCTGAAGCTTGATCCGTCGTGGGATCCACTGCGCGACGATCCGCGCTTTCAAAAACTGCTTACACCGCGCGAGGTTTAGCTAACGAGTCCATGAAATACGATCTCATCGTCATTGGCGGCGGTCCCGCCGGATACGTCGGCGCAATCCGCGCCACGCAGCTCGGAAAACGGGTTGCGTGCGTGGAGAAAGAGCGGGCCGGCGGCACCTGTCTGAACTGGGGCTGCATTCCGACCAAATCGCTCCTCCGCAATGCCGAGCTTTATCACTTGATGAAGCACCGCGCCGGCGACTTTGGCTTCAGGATCGAAGGGCTGAGCTACGACTGGAGCAAAGTGATTCAGCGTTCACGCGATGTTTCGGATAAGAACGCCGCCGGGATTGAATTTCTCTTCAAGAAGAACAAGGTCGATTATCTCCTTGGCGAAGCCTTGCTGGAGAAGGCTGGCGAAGTGGTCGTTAGGCTGCGAGATGGAAAAACCGAGACGCACCAGGCTGCGCAAATCTTGATCTCGACCGGCGTAGTCTCGCGGCCGATCCCAGATTTTCCCTTCAATGGCAAGAAAGTGATCGGCAGCCGCGAAGCGATGACTCTGGAGCCGCAACCGAAGAGCATGATTATCATCGGCGCGGGCGCGATTGGGGTCGAGTTCGCGTATTTCTACAATGCCTTCGGCACCGAAGTCACATTGCTCGAGATGTTGCCAAACATTCTCCCGGTCGAAGATACCGAGGTTTCACAAACGCTGGAGAAGGCGCTCAAGAAACAGGGGATCAAGATTCTAACGAACTCAAAAACCACGAATGCGGAGATCACGAAAAGCGGCGTAGCCATCACGGTGGAAGGCAAGTCGACGGAGACGATCGAAGCCGATGTCTGCCTCGTCGCTATCGGTGTGCTGCCCCTTTTACCTGAGGGAAAGCTGAAGCCGAAATTAACCGATCGCGGCTACATCGAGACCGACGATCGCTACCAAACCAGCCTCCCGAATGTTTACGCGGCGGGCGATATTATCGGTCCGCCCTGGCTCGCGCACGTTGCGAGCTGGGAGGCGATCCAAGCGGTCGAAGGAATGTTCGGCGAGATCGAGCCGCGCAAAGTGCACATCTTTCCGGGCTGCACCTATTGCCAGCCGCAGGTGGCCAGCGTCGGCCTGACTGAGCGAGCGGCGAAGGAAAGCGGACGGAAGTTTAAAGTCGGCAAGTTTCCTTTCAGCGCGAGTGGCAAAGCGCGCGCCATCGGCGAGACGGAGGGCTTTGTGAAGTTAATCATTGGCGAGCCAAACGGCGAAATTCTCGGCGCCCATATCATTGGCCCGGAAGCGACCGAGATGATCGCGGAACTGGTCCTGGCGATGGCGCTGGAAGCGACCCACGAAGAAATCGAGGCGACAATCCACGCGCACCCGACTTTAAGTGAAGCCGTGCACGAAGCGGCTGGCCAGGCATTTGGCCGCGCCATCCATCTTTAGCCTAACGAGCACGGGTCCGCCTGCGCTCGTTAGGCTAATTCGTCAGGCTTTTCGGCTGCTGCTGACGAAGACGATGATCCCGCCGATGATGCAGAGTCCGCCGACAATCAGGCCGACGGGCACGGGATGCGCCTCGCTCTTGTTGATCTCCACCGGCCCGACCTTCGCGACATTCTCTTTCGTCGTGAAGGTGGTGTAACCGCCGTAGCCGAGCAGAATCACGCCGACGACGATAAGGATGAGAGCCAGGATGCCTCCGGATTTCATAGGCCCGGTGCTAGACGCCGCGCCGGCCGGAAACGAGGTTAATAATCAGAATGATGACGGCGATGACGAGCAGGATATGAATCAAGCTCCCGCCAAACGGCACGATGAACGCGCCCAGCAGCCACAGCACCAACAGAATCACGAATATTGTCCACAACATATAAGAGTCCTCCAGTTCAGGTTTCTTCTCCTTCGTGCCACGCTTGGTCGATGCGCTTGTTTTCCGAAAAAAAGATTATCCGTCCGAAATCAAAAGCAGGTCATCCTGAGGGGAGTGGAGCAAGTGCAGTCGAAAGCATCCCGTCTGTTTTCTTCGCGGCTCGTGGTCCGATCTGCCATGAATCCTTCGGCTAAATTCCGTCTCGGTTGACATCGCTGTGGTGAACTGATGGCAACCGGATTTGTCGTTAGGCCGCCGGTTTGTATGCTGGCAGATGGCCGAAACAGAAGCCTCAGCGACGCATCGGCTGGCTGCGGTGCGCGCGGAGATTGCGGCGCATAACCGCCGCTACTACGAGGAGGATGCGCCGGTCATCTCCGACCGCGAGTACGACCGGCTCTACCGTGAGCTGCTCGATCTTGAGGCGCGATTCCCGAAGCTCGTGACGCCCGATTCGCCCAGTCGGCGGGTGGGCGGCAAGGCGGCGAAAGCCTTCAGCCCCGTGACGCATCGAACCCCGATGTTAAGCCTCGATAACACCTATTCCGAAGAGGAAGTGGGTGCATTTTACCGCCGGATCGAGAAGCTCTTGCCTAACGAGAAGGTTCCGGTTGTGATTGAGCCGAAAGTGGACGGCGTCGCGATCTCGTTACTCTACGAGAATGGTCGGCTCCGCCACGCGGCGACCCGCGGCGACGGAACGGTCGGCGAAGATGTCACGCAAAACATCCGCACGATCCGCAGCGTGCCGGAACGGCTCAAAGGCGACGTGCCGTCATTGCTCGAGGTTCGCGGCGAAGTTTTCATGACCAAAGCTGGCTTCGCGAAGCTGAATGCGGAAAGGGCGGAGGCTGGTCTGCCGGTCTTCGCCAATCCGCGAAATTCCGCGGCGGGATCCCTGAAACAACTCGATCCTGTCATCACTGCACAGCGTCCGCTCGGCGTCATTTTTTATGCCACCGGCGCGGTGAAGGGAGTCGAGCTGACGCACCACTCGAAGCTCTTCGCGCTCTTGAAGAAACTGGGACTGCCCTGCAGCGAAACCTGGTGGGAAGCTGATTCGCTCGCGGGGATTTTAAAGGCAATCCACGAGCTCGAGCAGGTGCGCCACGGCTTCGTCTATGAGACCGACGGAGCGGTCGTAAAGGTGGACGACTTTGCGCAACGAGAATCGTTAGGCACGACCGCGAAATCGCCGCGCTGGGCGATGGCTTTCAAGTATGAAGCCGATCGCGTGGAGACGAAGTTACTCGACATCCTGATTCAGGTTGGTCGCACCGGCGTGCTCACCCCGGTCGCGGCGCTCGTGCCCGTCTTCGTGAGCGGGAGCACGGTGGCGCGCGCTACTCTGCACAACCAAGAGGAGATCGAGCGCAAAGATCTCCGCATCGGCGATACCGTCGTGCTGGAGAAAGCCGGCGAAGTCATCCCCGCGATCGTCAGTGCGCGGGCCGATCTCCGCGACGGCTCTGAGAAGAAATTCAGGATGCCGGCGAACTGCCCGGTCTGCGGGAGCGAAGTGGTAAAGGACGAAGGTCAGGTTGCGGTCCGCTGCGTCAATGCGCAGTGCCCGGCGCAGTTAAAGCGGCGGATTGAGCACTATGCAAGTCGTGGAGCGATGGATATCGAAGGGCTCGGGGAGGCCATGGTCGAGCAACTCGTGACGCGGAATCTGGTTCACGACGTTAGTGGAATTTATCGCCTAACGAGTGAAGATCTGCTCGGTCTGGAGCGAATGGGCGAGAAGAGCGTGGCCAAATTGATCGACGCGATTGAGCGGAGCAAAGCGCAGCCGCTTTGGAGGCTTCTCTTCGGAATCGGCATCCTTCATGTGGGCGTGAGCGCGGCGCGCGCGCTGGCCGATCATTTTGCGAATCTCAACGAGATGATGGCGGCTTCGCCGGAAGAGTTGCAACGGATTCCGGACGTCGGCGAAGTGGTCGGCACAAGCATCGCGCAGTTTTTCGCCGAACCCTCGAACCGCTCGATGATCGAGAAGCTGCGCGCTGCCGGGCTGCGCCTAACAAGCGAGCCGAAGGCTCCCGTGGCGGGCAATTCGCAAATCAAAGGCACGACCTGGGTCATTACCGGCACGCTCAGCCGACCGCGGGAAGAGATCGTGGAGGAGATTGTGAGGCAGGGCGGCAAGGTGAGCGGGAGCGTGAGTAAGAAAACGAGCTACGTCCTGGCCGGCGAGGAGGCGGGAAGCAAGCTAGAGAAGGCAAGAAAGCTCGGGCTTAAAATCATCTCGGAGGAAAATTTCCGTGAGTTGATCGCCCGATAAGCAGAGGCTGAGAAGGGTCATCTTTCGGGAGCCGAGGGGATCCCGTGGCGCTGCCGTGAACCTTCTGCGGGAAATCTTCCAGAGACGCGACGGGTCTCTCGACTGCGCTCCGCTCGGGGATGACGGTGCCCGAGAGTTGCTCACGAATTCATTAGCCAGTTGTGCCTAACGAGGATTGGAGCCAAACCAGAAGCTACCACAACTACTTGGGCGATTCTTCCAGCTTCAGCGGCACTGCCCACTTCTTGCTTGGGGCCTGCGCCATGGTTTCCGCTTTGGTCGAGCCGGCTTCGACGTTGACCGTCAACTTCTTTCCGTCTCGCGCTACCGTAATTGGCACCGAATCGCCCGCACTGATGAAGAAGGATGCGTCG
>JAICMR010000186.1 GCA_025929155.1 Chthoniobacterales bacterium
ATTCCTGAATCAGGCGCATCGGGATGACATCGCCGCGGCGCTGTTCCTCCTGGGAACAACATCGCCGCCGGAACTGATCTACAACGTCTGCGACAGCGAGCCGATCGCGCAGCGAGCTGCTTTGGAATGGCTGGCGCGAACGCTGGGTTGCGCGGTTCCCGAAACGATCGGGCAGAGCCCACCGCGGAAACGCGGCGCGAGCAATAAACGAGTCAGTAACCGCCGCCTGCGCGCGCTCGGATGGTCGCCTGCCTTTCCGACTTTTCAGAGTGGGATGACTGCAATCCTACCGAGCATCTTGGAAACCTACTCCCATCAAAGGACGTCCTAACCCACGGTCGTCCCGGGCTAAGTGCAGCGGAGCGAACGCAGTCGAGGGATCCCGTGGAGCTGCCGTGCCGCGCTCGCGCAGGATCTTCCTGAGCGCGACGAGATTCTTCGATTCCGCTGCGTTTCGCTCAGAATGACAGAATGCGACCGGACAGCGTTTAGGCTTGTCCGGCGATAGAGTCAGGTCGATGACTATCCTTTGGAACGCCTGCGCCGGAGAGTTAGCCGGGTCGACGGCCGAATGTCAGCCTTGAGATACTTCCTTATCATCTCCAGGGCCTCGTTATTTTCCTTCTTCGTATTGGAAGCTATGCAATCCGCCGGGACGAGTAACTGGTAGTCACGCATATAAGCGTCATTGGCGGTAAAGAGGACGCAGAAGTTACCGGCGATACCGGTGAGGATAAGTCGTTCAACTCCGAGGTAGCGAAGCAGCGTATCGAGCGTGGTGGCGAAGAAACCGGAATGCTTTGGCTTCAGGACAAAGTAATCGTGCTCGTCCGGCTCCAACTGGCGCACCATCTCGCGTCCGCGCGAAGTCTCTTTCAGGCAGAAGGCCACTTGGGCGCGAAAGTCCGCCCGCCAGCGACCAAAGTTATCATTCACATAGATGACGGGCACGCCTGCCTTTTGCGCCCGGGCCTTTAGCCGACTGATGTTGCGAGTGATGGCCGGCAGAAAGCGCGAAAGCTCCTCGGCCTCGGGAAAGTCGAGCGGATTAATGAGATCGATCAGCAGGAGAGCGGTGTCGCTCTGGTCGGGGGCGCTCCCATGCAGATCCTGATTTTGTTCTGGCTTCTTGATAGCTCCCCTTCTTGTCGCGCAGATTTACGATTCGAAGGAGCAGCGAATAGTCACAACGTGTAGTTAAGGTTTCAACACAACCTTGATGCAGCCGTCCTTCTTATCCCGGAAAGTCTTATAAAGCTCAGGACCTTCCTCGAGCGGGCGATTATGGGTAATGATGAGCGATGGGTCGATTTCGCCGGCTTCGATCCGCTTAAGGAGCGGCTGGGTGTAACGCTTCATATGAGTCTGACCGGTCTTAAGAGTTAGTCCTTTATTCATTGCGGCGCCGAATGGGATCTTGTCGAGGTAGCCGATATAAACACCGGGAACGGAGACGGTCCCGCCTTTCCGGCAACAAAGGATGGCTTCGCGGAGGACGTGAGCGCGATCGGTTGCGAGCATGACCGAAGCCTTGGCCTTATCCAGGATCGCGTCGAAGCTGCCGCTCCCGTGGGCTTCCGCGCCAACCGCGTCGATGCAGCGATCGGGGCCGCGGCCATCGGTCATCTCCTGGAGACGATCGTAAACGCTCCCGTCGATCTCTTTGAAGTTAATCGTCTCGGCGCGTCCTTGATTTTGCGCCATCGCGATCCGCTCAGGGACGCGGTCGATCGCGATTACGCGACCTGCGCCAAACATCCAGGCGCTCTGGATGGCAAACTGGCCGACGGGTCCACAACCCCAAACGGCAACGGTATCGCCGGGTTCGATCCCGGCATTCTCCGCCGCCATGTAACCGGTAGGGAAAATGTCCGAAAGAAAGAGCACCTGTTCATCGGTGAGCGAGTCGTTCTCGATCTTGAGCGGACTGACATCGGCGTGCGGGACACGCTGGTATTCCGCCTGGCCGCCGGGGTAGTGACCGGTGAGATGCGAGTAACCAAAAAGACCGGCCGGCGCGTGGCCCATCATGGTCGCAGCCGTCTTGGCGTCGCGGTTGGTAGTGTCGCAACAGGAGTAGAGTTCTTTTTGGCAGAAAAAGCAGGTGCCGCAGGCGATGGTGAACGGAACGACAACACGATCGCCCGCTTTAAATTTTTTCACGTCGCTTCCCACCTCCGCGACGATGCCCATCGGTTCATGGCCGAGGATATCGCCCTCTTCCATCGCCGGCATGTAGCCGTCGAAGAGGTGAAGATCCGAACCGCAGATCGCAGTCGCGGTGATTTTGACGATGATGTCGCCGGGATTTTCGATTGTGGGATCCGGAACGGTGTCGCAGCGAACGTCTCCCTTGCCGTGCCATACTAGTGCTCTCATTTCGGTGTCTCCTTTGTGCCGGTCGGTTTCCGAAGAAACGGAATCGGCTGGGGCGGCGGATGGGTTAATCCTTCTCTCAGCGGTGGCGTCCTTTCACATCGTGAGCGGCGATCAAGTGGCGTGAAGTTTTCGGGACGACGAGCACTGGTTTACTGGCTTCTCTTGTTTGGTCTTTACCTCGTCTTGGCGGCGACGGTCACGGTCGAGGAATTACTCGTCAGCGCGGCCGGGGCGGGAATTGCGGTGACGGTGATGATGGCGGTGCGAAGCACAAGCCGGTATCACTTTCAACTTTCCGCGGGATGGCTGCGTCGGTTCGGGCAGGTACCGGCGGAGGTCGTGATCGATTGCGCGGTGGTTTACCGGGCGATCCTGCGCCGTCCGCGCCTGCGTCAGGGTAGCGGACGTTTCCAGAGCCGCTCGTATGAGCCGGGGAACGAACATCCCTCCGCTCGTCTGCGGCGCGCGCTGGTGACGACGGCGGTTTCGCTCGCTCCCAATACTCTCGTGATCGGTGTGCCGGAAACCGGGGACGAGCTTCTGGTGCATCAACTGGTGCCGGAACCGGAGAAGCCGCACGACGTCCAGTGGCCGCTATGAATATCTGGCTTTGGGCTTCTCTCGGTTTGGTGGTCGCGCTCGTGCCGTGCGGTTGGGTCCTTTGCCGCGCGGAGGTGATGGACGGCGTGGTCGCTCTTCAGGCGGCGACGGGCATTTCCGCGCTCGCTCTTCTCCTGATTGCCCAGGGTTTGGAGCGCCCGTCGTTCTACGACATCTCACTGGCCATGGTCTTGCTCGGGTTTCCTTCCACCATTCTCTTTGCGCATTTTTTCGAGCGCTGGCTATGAACCAGGAAGTCGTCGTCGCGCTCCTCCTGATCTTCGCGGTGGTTTTCACCTGGCTCTCCGCTTTCGGGTTGCTCGTAATGCGCAACCCTTACGACCGACTGCACGCGGCCGGGCCGATGAACATTCTCCCGCCGGTCCTGATCGTGGCAGCGGTCCTGGTGAGCGACGGCTTTTCCGCCGCGTCCGGCAAGCTGTTTCTCCTCCTGCTCGTAATGATTGCCACCGGACCTGTGTTGGCGCACGCGATCGGGCGCGCCGCGCGCATCCGCGAGAAAGGTGGGATCACGAGGAACAACAAATGACGGCGCTGCAATGCGTGCTCTTCCTCCTGGTGGGTGTGGCCGGCACCGTGGTGGTGTTCACCCGCGATCTGCGACGCCAGGCCTTGCTCTTCAGCTTTTATGGAATGGTGATGACGCTTCTCTTCGTCGCAATCCAATCGGGAGATGTGGCGCTCTCCGAGCTTGCAGTTGGCGCCGCCGCTTTGCCGCTGATGTTGCTGGTAACGATCAGCACCCTGCGCAATCGGAAGGAGACGAAGTGAAGGAGCGGTGGCGTCGTCTGATCACGGTAATCGCGGCAGCGGGCATCGCTTTTGCGCTCGCCTGGGGGTTTGTCGGCCTGCCCGGTTTTGGAAGATACCCAGGCCCCTACGGTGACATGATCAATTCGCTCGCGCCTTATCAACGGAGGGTGACGAATGCTGTCGCCGCCGTCAATTTCGATTACCGCGGTCTCGATACGCTCGGTGAAGAGTTCATCCTCCTCGCATCGGTCTGCGGGCTCGTCCTGCTCCTGCGCGG
>JAICMR010000146.1 GCA_025929155.1 Chthoniobacterales bacterium
GGCCGCGGGATGCGATTCCGTTGCAATGAAACGTACAGCTTCCGCAGTCTGGCAGGGCGGCCTTAAAGAAGGTCGCGGCACACTCACCACCGAGAGCGGCGTCCTCTCGACCACTCCGTATTCCTTCAGGACTCGCTTCGAGAACGAGAAGGGCACGAATCCCGAAGAACTCGCCGGCGCCGCTCATGCCGGATGTTTCTCCATGCAACTCGGCGCGCTCCTAGAGAAAGCCGGAATGACGGCGGACAAAATCGAAACCACTGCCGCGGTCACGTTGGAGAAGGAAGGTGAAGGATTCGCGATCACTTCCGTACATCTCGATGTTGCAGTCTCAATCCCGAACGCCGATCGGGAGAAATTCGAAGAGATTGCGCAGAAGGCGAAGGAGGTTTGCCCGATCTCGAAGCTCTTCAACGCAAAGATCACGATGGACGCGAAGCTCACTTCGTGAGCTGGCCGCCGCATCGCGTGAAGCGATCCTGAACTTTCCCGCGCGGCGGAAAAGCAAACCAAAGCCTGTTTTGGCGAGTCACCAAAGCCAGCACGCGAAGACGCGTGCGCTCCCCGGCCCTGCGCTTTTCCGCGTGTTTTTCGCGCGAACGTCATCGCCGAGGCGCAAGAAGTCGCTGGTGCAATGCACGGAGCGCAATCGGAGAACCAGCCGCGAGCAGCGCAGCCAGCAGAATTTTGCGGACCTCGGAGCGCGGCACTTTAATCTTCCGCTCCCGTGTTTCGGCACCAGCGGTTCGAAGCAAAGCGATCGTGCGCGCGCCGATCAAAGCGGGCAACGCCGTCGCGAATCGCATGCGCCGACTCGTTAGGGCAGCCGAGTAATCGACTCCGGCCGCGATCTTTTTCTGCGCTTGGTCCAGCCATTTCTCGAACGACTCGCCGGGCGGCAGGTAGTCGCGTCCCGCGCGCTGATCCGCTCCGCGATCCCGCAGGACGTTGATCAGTTGCAGGCCTTCTCCGTAGGCAACGCCAAGGATCGCCATCTCGTTAGGCGGAAGAGTGGCAAATCGCTGCAGATGCCGAAAGCCGAGCTTGGTCCAGAACTCGCCCACACAACCCGCGACCAGATAGGTGTATTCATCCAACTCCGCGGCAGTTCGGAGCGAGACGATGGTCGTTGGCTCGCCGAAGCGCTCGAGGTCCAACTCTTGACCGCGCACGATCGTCTCCAGAACCGCGCGAATGTCCGCGCGATCGGGAGGATCGCTCGCAGCAAGTTGCCCGAGGATCTCAGGCAGGTTTTCGATCAGTTTCTGCTCAGCCGGGTCGCGCTGGCGCGCGGCAAAGTTGCGCAGGGGTTCGGCAAGTTGCTTAAACTCTTCCTCACCCGCGATCACCCGAGCCAGCAGACGCAGCGTCGTTAGGCGGATCGGCGCCGCAATTTCCGCCGTATCCGCAACCGTGTCTGTCGCGCGTGCGAGCAAATAGGCGAGGCTGATCGGCTGGCGCAATGGCCGGGGCAGAAAACGGAGCGTGAGATAAAACGACCGCGAAACCGATTTCAGGATCGCTTTCACCGGCCAACGTTCCGGATTTCGATCCGTGATGGGCTCGCGTTTCCGAGCCCCATTTGGGCCGCGACCGCGACGTGCGCGCCAGTGCGGAGAATGGTCGGAAACTTATGTTGCTTCCGCCACGAATCGATTTGGCGCCCCGCCACCGCGTCGAGCGCGACGGGATCTTTGCTCGCCAGAATGGTATCGTATTGGATCGCGTAGTTCGGCTGCGAAAGCGGACCACCCGCGTATTCCGCGACCAGGCCGTCCATAATGTTGAGCACGACTTTGCCGCCGATTAGCGGATCGCTGTAGATTTCGGGGATAGCCGTCGCACCATAATCGGGTGGAACTCCGAAGCGGCGGTAGTTATCAATATTCGGAATCGTCATGTTAAAAAGGCAGCCGGCGATCCCGTTGCGCTCGCTGTTGCTGAAGACGGGAACGTTGATGATTTTCGTCACTTCCTGTGTGACGATCCTCGCCACGTAACTCACGCTGCTCGTGTTCGTGTCATCGCTCAGGAGCGGCGTCTCGCCTTTGCCTCCGACGTAATCGCGGTCGCCCCAGATCAGGTTGCCCAAATAAGGCGCGGAGACTGTGACCTTCGGATCGTATCCTTCGCGTGGCGCGATCGAGCGGAGCTGGTAGCGTTCGTTCTCGCCATAGCCGGCCTGCTTGATTCCGCCTAACGAACGATCCCACACAATAATGTTCTGCCGCGAAACGCCGGCGGCCGCGAGGCCATCGGCGATTGCATTGACGATGTCCCGGTGGGTGGTGAAAAGCTCGCCGCCTGCCGCTGAGATCTTGATTCCGACCTTGTCGTTAGGGGAAACCAGCGTGCGCCAGGCGCTGGCGATATCGGACTGGCGCGTCACCGCGAGGACCAACTCGTTCACCATCCGCCTAACGACTGCCGGATCGCTTCGATATCCCTCCATTGCGTCGCCGTCATGCGCCCGATAGACCATGGAAACAGCCGGAACCGGAGTCGGGGTCGGCGGCGGCGGCGATGGCGTGGGGGAAGCGGCGTGCGCCGGATTAAGAAAGAGCGCGACGGCCGCAGCGCTGGCGGTTAGAAAAGCAATTGAGCAGGAGAGGCGAGCGGCGATGGTGGACTCTATGAACGGTCGCCGGGATGACAACTGCATCGGGGGTGGACCGCTGCGCCATCTCTATGTTCACATTCCGTTCTGCGCGCGAATTTGCCCGTACTGCGCTTTTTACAAGGAGCGGGCCGATCCGGCGCAGGTCGGGCGTTTTTGCGACGCGATCGTGGCCGAGCTGACGCAGCAGGCGGAGAGATTTCTGCTCCAACCTGAGACGATATTTTTTGGCGGCGGAACGCCGACTGCGTTAACGACCACGCAACTTGCTCTGCTCTTCGATGGGTTCGAGAGAACACTCGATCTGTCGGAGCTGGCCGAATGGACCTTGGAGGCAAATCCCGGCAGCGTCTCGGAGCGGAAAGCGCGCCTGCTGCGCGAGCGTGGCGTGACGCGGATCAGTCTTGGCGTCCAGTCTTTTCATGACGGCTTACTCGAGTTGCTCGGGCGCGAGCATTCGGCCGCGCAGGCGGTGGCGTCATTCGAGTTGTTGCGGCGCACAGGGTTCGAGAACCTGAACATCGACCTGATGTTTGGCCTGCCCGGTCAAACGTTAGGCCAATGGCAGGAAACGCTGCGGAAGGCGATCGCGCTGCAACCGGACCACATTTCTGCTTATTGCCTCACTTATGAGGAGGACACGGACTTCTTTTTGCGCCATGCGCGCGGAGAATTTCGCACCGACGAAGAGGCAGACGCGGAATTCTTCGAAACGACGGGCGCCTTGCTGACGGATGCGGGTTTTTCACAATACGAAATTTCCAATTTCGCCCGGCCGGGCTTCGAGTCGGTCCACAATCGCGCGTATTGGAGCGGTAAGGATTATCTCGGTCTCGGCCCGAGTGCAGTCTCAACGCGCGGACTGCGCCGGTGGCAAAATGTATGCGATTATCGCGCCTATGCCGACCGCATACTCACCGGAGAAAGCCCCTCGACCGGGGACGAAGTTCTGACAGAGGAAATGAAGCGCGCGGAAGCGATCGCGCTCGGTCTCCGCACCCGAACCGGCGTGCCTAACGAATTCGTGGAGAAGTGGCCTGACGAGATTGCAGAGTTCGTTGGCCTGGGCCTGATGCGCCCCGACGGAACCCGCGTCGTCCTCACGCCTTCCGGGCGTCTCCTCGCTGACTCAGTCGCCGAAGCCTTTCTCTAAGGGCGGGCATTTCAAGTGCGACGCGAGTCGCGGTCATCCTTATCGGAGGGCAGCCGAGTCGAAGGCTCCCGTCGGGCTTGGGCGAAATCCTCGCGAAGAAACTTCCGTGACATCACTTCTCGGAAGCTGACCGGGATCTTTTTCACTCCGCTCAGGATGGCCGCCCCTCGTCGGCCGTTTTTGGCTTCTCGATAGCCTTTTCCTATTCTTCCTCTTCGGCTCCGCCGGCTTCGCCTTCCGGCCGCAGACCGTCTTCTTCCATCTTGCGCAAGACGTCGCTCATGTCGTCGACTTCTTCCCAGACTTCCTGGCTCACGTAGACCTGCGCTTTCTGCTGCACGGCCATCGCGATGCAATCGCTCGGACGCCCATCGAGCTCGATGATTTTTTTCTGCTGCAGCTCGTTCTCCGCCCGAATGATCAGTCGCGCGTAATAAGTCGCGTTCTTGAGATCGTTAATGATGACCCGTTCCACTTTGGCGCCGAGCGCGGTCATGAGATGACCCATCAAATCGTGCGTGAGCGGGCGCTCTTTGGTGGTCCCGCGCATGAACATGGTAATGGCGCTCCCGACGCTCTGATCGACGTAAATGATGAAAACTTTGTCGCTGTTCCCGAGGAAGACGGCGCAACCGCCGCTGGTCGGTAGGACGGCCCGCACCTGCACTTCGACGACAGTTTTATTCATCGTCACGACGCTAACCGGAGCGCGCAGAAAAAACAAGAATTGGCCTGCTCCCGGTGTCACGTCAGCCTGACCGCAGGTGGGGCTTGCATGTCCGGCGGGCTGATTGATTATGCGGTCCTGCCCGTGCCTGCACCCGAGAAAATCAAGCCCGAATGGGACATCGACGCAGCCATCGCGTTGTATAACGTCGAGGGCTGGGGTGCCGGTTATTTTTCCGTCAACAACGCCGGCAACGTCATCGCCAAACCGCTCAAGGAAGCCGGCGGCTCGATCGATTTGCTCGAGGTGGTGAATGAAGCGCGCGAACGCGGACTCAGTTTTCCGCTCGTGATTCGCTTTCAGGATTTGCTCCGCGACCGGGTGGAAACGGTGAATCGTGCGTTCGCGGCGTCGATCCAGGAATTCGGTTATCGCAACGTTTATCGCGGCGTTTTCCCGATCAAGGTGAACCAGCTCCGCGAGGTGATCGAGGAAATCGTCGATGCCGGGACGCAGTTTCATTTCGGCCTCGAAGCGGGCAGCAAACCGGAGCTGGTCGCGGCCCTCGCGATGCATCAGGACAGCGAGAGCCTGATCATCTGCAACGGCTACAAAGATCGCGATTTTATCCGCACCGCGATGATCGGCCGGAAGCTCGGGAAGTCGGTCATTATCGTGGTGGAAAAACTCGAAGAGCTCGAGCAAACCTTGCGCGTCGCGCAGGAAGCGGGAGTCGAACCGATGATTGGGATTCGCGTGCGCCTCCATAGCAAAGGCGCCGGAAAATGGACGACGAGCGGCGGCGAGAACGCGAAGTTTGGCCTGAGCACGACGAACCTCGTCGCCGCGAGCGAGATGCTGAAGCGGGCGGGGCTCGCCCATTGCCTCAAGCTGGTGCATTTCCACGTCGGCTCACAGGTGCCCGACATCTCGACGATCAAGCGAGCCGTCCGCGAAGCGGCGCGTTACTACGCGAAGCTCTTGAAGATGGGGCATTCGTTAGGCTACCTCGATGTCGGCGGCGGACTTGGAGTCGATTACGACGGATCGCGCACGAGCTTCGACAGCTCCACGAACTACTCGCTCCAGGAATATTGCAACGACGTCGTTTACAACATCGGCGAGGTCTGCGACTCCGAAGGCGTCGCTCATCCGGTGATCGTGAGCGAAGGCGGGCGCGCGATCGTGGCCCATCACTCCGTGCTCGTGGTCGAGTCGTTCGGATCGATCGAGAAGGACGTGCAAACCCGCAAGATCGAAGCGGCTGAGAGCGACCCGAAGCCGCTCCGCGACATTCTTGATGTAAAAGGAAAACTGAAGCGCTCAAACCGAATCGAGACGCTGCACGACGCGCAGCAGATCAAGGAGGAAACGCAGCAGATGTTCAACCTCGGGCTGCTCGATCTCGAGTCGAAAGCCAAGATCGAGTCGGCCTATTGGCAATTGGCCGCGCAGATCGTCGGCCTTCATCGCGGGCTGAAATATGTGCCTGAGGAAGTGAAGGAACTCGAGATCTCGTTGAGCGATCAGTACATTTGTAACTTCTCGGTTTTCCAGTCGCTCCTCGATCATTGGGCGCTGGGGCAGCTTTTCCCGATCATGCCGATCCATCGCCTGACGACTCCGCCGGATCGCAATGGCACGCTCGTCGATATCACCTGCGATTCGGACGGAAAGATCAACAAATTCACTGACCTGCAGGATGTGAAGGAGACGCTCCCGCTCCACCGCGTGAAGCACGGCGAGATCTATTACCTCGGCGTTTTTTTGGTTGGGGCTTATCAGGACATCATGGGCGACCTGCACAACTTGTTTGGCCGCGTCACGGAAGTGCACGTCTTCCTCGATGAAGATGAAGAATCCGGTTGGTATATCGAAGAAGTGATTGAAGGCAGCACGATCGGTCAGGTTCTCGCGCTCACGCAGTGGGATAAGATCGAGCTCATGCGCCTCGTGAAACGCCAGGTGGATGCCGCGATCAAGAGCGATCGGCTCAAGCCTAACGATGCCATGAAACTCCTGAACGATTACGAACGAGGGCTTCAGGGCTACACCTACCTTTCGCTGTCCGGCGCCAATGCGCCGGCCTCCGCAGCAAATTCGGTGGCAGTCTCAGCCGCGAGCTGAGATCGCCTAACGGAAGCCGAGGAGCTTGGCGATCGCCGCGAGCAGCCAAAAGCTGACCGCCAGACTAACGAGCAGAATCAGAACCAGTGCTCCAAGGACGAGGGCGACGAAAATCCAATCGCTCTTGGTAGATTTGCGCGGCGCGGACGTGTGGCGCTTGAGCAACTCGTAATTGCGCGCGTTCGATTTAAACCAAAACGAGAAGGCATCGCCAACGAGGGGA
>JAICMR010000107.1 GCA_025929155.1 Chthoniobacterales bacterium
GATGGCGCGAATACCAATGATGGGCGGAGGCGTTATTGGGATTCAGCGCCAAGGCCTGGCGGTAATCCTTTTCCCCGGCCGGCCAGTTCCATTCGTAATCGGTGAAGAGAATACCGCGCGAGACGTAGCCGTCGG
This sequence comes from Chthoniobacterales bacterium, assembly GCA_025929155.1. Classification (GTDB taxonomy): domain Bacteria; phylum Verrucomicrobiota; class Verrucomicrobiia; order Chthoniobacterales; family UBA10450; genus Palsa-1392. Next base: position 136 of record JAICMR010000107.1, read on the forward strand.
AGAGCTGAGGGTCGATCGCCAATGCGGCGTTTACTTCCGGCCACGCGTTCTGCGCTGCTTCGATCGGCCCAAGCGCGCCGATCTTGCCGAGTTGAATGTAGGAGTCGGCGATGCCTGCGTGGCCGAGGGCAAAGTTCGGGTCTTTCGCGATTGCCTGCTTAAAAAGCCCGAGCGCACTTTGGGTCGATTCGATCGTTCGCTTGTTTAGCAGGTAGCGACCCCGCAGGTAGAGGTCGTTCGCCGCCGGATCGGAGGTCGCTTGTTTCGCGATTCGTTCTTTCTCGGGTAGCTGCAACTCGATCTGGAGCGCCGTGGCGACCTTCTGCGCCACGTCGCTTTGCAACGAGAGAATATCTTTCTCGCTGGAATCGTAGGTCTCCGACCAAACCTGATGACCATCGTTTACGTTCACCAGTTGAGCCGCCACGCGGAACCGATTCGCGCCGCGACTGACGCTCCCTTCGAGCACGTAACTGACATGAAGCTGGCGACCAATCGCGCCCACGCCCACATCCTGGTCCTTAAAGGCGAAGGCGGAAGTGCGTGCCACGACAAACAGCCCAGGAATCTTCGCCAGCGAATTACTGATCTGTTCGGTGATCCCTTCGCTGAAATATTCCTGGTCCTTCGCGGGGCTGAGATCGGCGAAAGGCAGAACGACGAGGGAACGCGGTTGCGCCACCGTGCGATGGAGGAAGAAAAAGGCAGCCGCGGCGCAGAGCGCAAGCGCAAGAATCGCCCAGGTCGCAGTCCGCCCTTTGTGTGATTTCGCAGCCGAGGTGCATTGCAACTTCTGCGGCGGCTCCGGGTTTCCGCAAGATTCGGAATAGAAATTGACCAACGAGATTCTGCGTCCGTGCTTTACTTCGCATTCGCCCAGGTCGTGCAAGTAGCAGTTCCAGCGCGAATGCGGCGCGAGGTCCTCCGCGACACGCTTCGACAAAAGGATATGACCGGCGTCGCCGCAATCCATTACTCGTTGTGCCACGTCAATCCCGGCGCCGGCGAGATTTGGCCGGTCGTTCACGTCGCGAATCGTTTTCACTGGTCCGCTGTGGATTCCCATTCGCAGGGCGATCTCTGGGTGAGGGCGAAGCTCGGCGCAAATCTCCATCGCGCATTCGAGCGGCGCGTCCGCCCCCTCCAGAAACACCAGCGCCATCCCATCGCCGGTCGGCAAGCAGATCAGTTGTTCGCTCCTTTCCGCCTGCCGGAACCGGGCGGTCGCCCGCACCGCTTGCACGAGCGTCGCCATGACCCGGCTCTGTTCATCAATCAACAGCGTCGAGTAAGCCACCACGTCCATCGTGAGGATGTGCGCAATCTCGATCTTCAGATCGTGTTCGGGCTCGGGAGTCATACACGGCGGCGGGAGCTGTCGCAGAATACGCTACGCCGCATTTCAATCCGGCCGCAGCCAAAGCTCAAGGCGATTCCGAGCCCGTTTGGCGGTCTTATTTCGTGCCGGTGGCGAAGACGGTCTGGAAGTGCGGGCTCTCTTTCTCGCGGGCGACGACCGTGACTTCGATCGCGCCGAAGCCAGCCGCTTCGAGCCACTGGTGCAGTTGCACTTCGCTGAACCCTAGCCAGTGGTCCGAATACAGCTCGCGCGCTTTCTCGAATCGGTGGCTAAGCAGGTCGAGCACCACGAGCCGGCCGCCCTTTCTCAACATCCGATGCGCCGCCGCCAGGGCGCGCTCGGGATGGATTGCGTGATGCAATGCCTGACTGAAGATCGCAAGATCGACACTGCACTTATCGATCGGGGGGTTTTCGATGTCGCCGAGGCGGTATTCGAGATTCTTCAGGTCGTGCTTCTTCGCAAGGTCAGCTCCGAACTCGACCATGCGGGGCGCGTTATCGATTGCGATGACTTTGTGCGCCGTTTTCGCGAGCAGTTGCGAAATTGTCCCCTCGCCCGCGCCGAGATCGGCAACCGTCATCGGCGGCAGCAAGGCGATCATCGTATGCGCGAGCGCCTGCCAGGAACGGCCTGGCACGTAGCTGCGGCCGAAGCGACCGGCCAGTTGATCAAAATATTCGCGCGTTTTGTCCTGCCGTTTCCGCAGAGCGATCTTTAAAGCCGTTCGGTCCCGCTGGGTTTCCGGCATTTCCCGGGCGAGCGCACGGGTGAGCTCGGCGACCTTTGCCTGCTGCGGATCCTTTCCGGCCTTGCTCGTTAGTCCGTAATAAACGTTCTTCCCCGCGCGCCGGTCGGCCACCACTCCGGCCCGTTTCAGCTGCGCGAGGTGACTGGAGATGCGCGACTGACCCATTCCCAGCACATCCTGCAACTCCGCAACGGACAACTCCTCCTGCTCGAGCAAAAGCAGGAGGCGCAACCGGGTCGGATCGGCGAGAAGCCGGAGAAAATTTAAAGTTGACGCCATGAAACGGGGACACGATATATCGACGCATCATGATTGGTCAATATGATCAGTCGCAGCGTGCCGTTCCGCCCGCTCGTAATCCATAACTCTCAGCTCTCCACTTCCTGCCATGCTTCGTCGTTTCATTTTTGCCTCCGAATCCGTTGGTGAAGGTCATCCGGATAAAGTCTGCGACACCATTTCCGATGCCGTGCTCGACGCCTGTCTCAGGCAGGATAAAACGAGCCGTGTCGCCTGTGAAACCTACGCGAAAAGCAATGTCGTCATCGTGGGCGGCGAGATTACGATCCCGAATTTGCATCACCGAGCTCAGATCGAGGATGTAATCCCGATCAACAAAATCGTTCGCGATACCGTCCGCGAGATCGGTTACGTACACGATGACGATGTCTTCCATGCCCGGAAAATTTTCGTCAACACCGTCATCACCGATCAATCGCACGATATCTCTCAAGGCGTCGATGCGAAGAAGGCGGCGGGGAAAGCGACGGGCGAACAGGGCGCGGGCGATCAGGGCTTGATGTTCGGTTTCGCCTGCGATGACACCGAGGAATTGATGCCGGCGCCGATCATGTTTGCCCACCGTCTCGGCCGCGAACTGACTCGCATTCGCAAGAGCGGCAAAGCCAACTGGCTCCGTCCGGACGCGAAGTCCCAAGTCTCCGTCATCTACGAGGGCGGCAAACCGGTCGGGATCTCAAATGTCGTGATCTCCACCCAGCACACCGAGGAAAAAGATCACGAAGAGATCAAAAAATTCTGCATCGAGAAAGTCATCCGGAAAGTCCTGCCGAAATCGATGTTGAATGGTGTTACCCAATTCCTCGTGAATCCAACCGGACGCTTTGTGATTGGCGGTCCGCAAGGCGACACCGGGCTGACCGGCCGCAAGATCATCGTCGATAGCTATGGCGGCTGGGGTCGTCACGGCGGCGGCGCTTTCTCCGGCAAGGATCCGAGCAAGGTAGATCGCAGCGCCGCCTATATGGGCCGTTGGGTGGCTAAGAACGTCGTCGCATCGGGTTTGGCAAAACGTTGTGAGGTCCAGTTCGCCTACGCGATCGGTTATCCCGACCCCGTCAGCATGAACATCAATACTTTTGAAACGAACACTGTCCCGGAAGAAGCGATCGAGCGGGCGGTGAATCGAGTCTTTTCCTTTAAGCCAGCTGATATCATCGATCAGCTCGACCTGCTCCGGCCCATCTACTCGAAGACGACGAACTACGGTCACTTCGGTAAAGACGATCCCGATATCACTTGGGAGAAAACCGACAAAGCCGCCGCCCTGAAGAAAGCGGCGAAGTAGTCATCCACAGATTTCGCAGATTTACACAGATTATTTTGGACAAGGATCAGGAGACGGACGCGATGATCGGCGCAGCGATGGATATTCATCGCGAGTTCGTTTGCTATGAAACGATCGTTGTCGGAACCAAAGCGATTTCGAAGCTAACGAGCGCGGACGAAGCGGAACTGATCAATGAATTAAAGTCAACACGGCTTCATCGAGGTCTGCTTCCGAACTTTGGAGGAGCGAGCTTGGAACACAAGCGCCTCGTCTTCGGCCCCTCAGAAAATGTGTGTCAACCTGCGAAATCTGTGGACGAACCCTATCTGTAAAACTCTATGAACACCCGAACCGTCACCGAAACTAAGACTAACGACTATAAGATCGCCGACATCAACCTCGCGGACTGGGGCCGCAAGGAGATCACGATCGCCGAAAAGGAAATGCCCGGCCTGATGGCTATCCGCGAGAAGTACGCTCCTGGCAAACCGCTGCAGGGCGTTCGCGTGACGGGCTCGTTGCACATGACGATTCAGACGGCGGTGTTGATCGAAACGCTGGTCGACCTCGGCGCGAATGTCCGCTGGGCGAGCTGTAATATTTTCTCCACTCAGGATCACGCGGCCGCCGCCATCGCAAAGGCGGGCGTGCCGGTTTTTGCCTGGAAGGGGGAAAGCCTCGAGGAGTATTGGTGGTGCACTAACCAAGCTGTCTCCTTTCCCGACGGCAAGGGTCCGCAACTCGTTGTCGATGATGGTGGCGATGTGACGCTCTTCATTCACAAAGGCTACCAGCTCGAAGAAGGCAGCGATTGGGTGAAGGCACCAAGCGCAAACAAAGAGGAGCAGGTCATCAAAGACTTGCTCCAGGAAGTGAATCGCGAGAATCCGTTTCGGTGGCACGAGATGGTGAAGGAATGGCGCGGTGTGTCGGAAGAGACGACAACCGGCGTGCATCGCCTTTATAAGATGCAGCAGCAAGGTCAGCTTCTGGTTCCCGCGATTAACGTCAATGACTCGGTGACCAAGTCCAAGTTTGATAACTTATACGGCTGCCGTCACTCACTCGTGGATGGCTTAAATCGCGCGCTGGATGTCATGATCGCGGGCAAGGTTGCCGTTGTCTGTGGCTACGGCGATGTCGGCAAAGGCTGCGCGCAATCACTGCGCGGCCAGGGCGCACGCGTCATCATCACCGAGATCGACCCGATCAACGCGCTGCAGGCGGCGATGGAAGGTTATCAGGTGACCACGGTCGAAGATACCCTGGGCTGGGGCGATATCTATGTCACCACGACCGGCAACGTGGACATCATTACGCTCGCGCACATGATGAAGATGAAGGACCAGGCGGTTGTTTGTAACATCGGTCACTTCGACAACGAAATTCAGGTCGATCCTCTAAACGAAGCGCCAGGTGTCGAACGGCTGAATATCAAAGCCGGTGTCGATAAGTATACTTTTCAGGATGGTCACGCCATCTTTATGCTGGCGGAAGGTCGTCTTGTGAACCTCGGGTGCGCGACAGGTCATCCCAGTTTCGTCATGTCGAATTCGTTTTCGAATCAGGTGCTGGCGCAGCTCGACCTTTGGAAAAACAAGGACACTTACAAGGTTGGCGTCTATGTCTTGAGCAAACAGCTCGACGAAGAAGTGGCGCGACTCCATCTGCAAAAGATTGGGGTCAAACTGACGGTCCTAAGTGAGAAGCAAGCCGAGTATCTCGGCGTGCCGGTAGCAGGGCCGTATAAGTCCGAACATTACCGCTACTAAGCGAGCGGCCCTTTAAGTCAGGAACGCGCTGCTAACGGCTTTCGCCCTGGCGAAACCGTCCAGCGCGTTCCGCTTTTGGTTATTTTTCGTCCGCTCCTTTGGGCGGCGCTTCTTCCGCGGCCTCGTTTTCGTCACGTGAAGGCCGTGCTTTTTGCTCGATGAATTCCTCCTGCGGCTGGCTCGTCGTGCTCGCGGTCGGGTGTTTTTCTTCTTCCGGTTTCGGATCGCTCATCTCTCTCTATAACGTGCGGCCGGACCGGCCTCAATAAATGTACGGCTCCGGCAGGTGAAAGGCGTCTCGCACGAGTTCGATTCGCGGCTTCGCCTTTTCGCTCACGACGACCTCGACGACGTCGAACCGAAAAAGAATGTCCGGATTGCCTAACAATCGCAGCCAGGCGAACGCGCCTAACGAAATGCGACGCTGCTTTTTCAAATTTACCGCATCGAGCGGGCGCCCGAAGTCCTCCCGCGTCCGCGTCTTCACCTCGACGAAAACGAGCGTGTCGCGCTCCCGGCAGACGAGGTCGATTTCGCCGCCATGACCTCCGCGGAAGTTGCGATAAAGAATCTTGAAGCCCTGCCGTCGTAGATAGCGCGCGGCCAATCTCTCCCCGTGCACGCCGAGCCTGAGATGCTCGGGATTAGAATGCGAAAAGCGGCTGCGCCACCGGCTCGAATGAGCGGCGATGAATTGGACAAGGCCCGTACTCATGAAGTTTCTGGAGGTGCAGCTCAGTGCCGTAGCCTTTGTGCTGACTGAAGCAATACTGCGGAAATTGCGCGCAGAAATCACGCATCAATCGGTCGCGCGTGACCTTCGCGAGCACGCTCGCCGCCGCGATACTGAAACTGAGGCAGTCGCCATCCACGATCGCTGTCTGCGGAAGCGGGAACGGGAAAACCGGCAGCCCATCGATCAGCACGTGATCGGGGGAAATCGTTAGGCCTGCGACTGCGATTCGCATCGCCTGATGTGAAGCGCGGAGGATGTTGATGCGGTCGATCTCGAGGTTATCGACCACGCCGACAGCCCAGGCGATTTCGCGCCGGCTCGCCAGGTACTCATAAATCTCTTCGCGCCGTTCCGGCGAAAGCTGTTTCGAATCCTTCAGCTTCAGCCTCCGCAGCCGAAAGCGCTCGGGCAGGATCGCCGCCGCCGCCACCACAGGACCGGCGAGCGCGCCCCGCCCGGCTTCGTCGATTCCCGCAATCCGGGCGATTCCAACCGCGCGCAGTTTGTTCTCGTGCCGAAATCCGCAGCGCATTCTGCGGAAACCTTATCCACAGATTCTGCGGATTGGAAAGCACGGTCGTCGCTTCTGACCCGTTACGGCCACAAATATTTCGATCGAAGTCCGCGCCTCCTCGCGTCTAGAAAATAAATCTGCGAAATCTGCCGATGAAAAATTTGCCTCCGACTTCATCGACCGCGGCGAAACGCCGCAGATTTCGCAGATGATTTCTTGCGGTCGCGCCGGCTTGATTCGGAATTCTGAGCGGAGCGATCTAATTTGCGGTGGCCGTAGCCGTCCGGAACTCGTATGCGTGCGCGGCGGAATTCGAAAGCGTGCCCGCCAGCCTCGGAACGACGCGTCTCTGCCGCGCGTTGCGTTCAACTCAGACGCTAACGCGTCAGCGCGCAGTCCCCTTCCCCAAGAGAATCTGCGGAAATCCGCGAATGACTACTCGCGAACAGCGGTCGCTTCCTTGCCCTTGCGACTGCGCAGGTAATTCAGCTTCGCGCGGCGGGCACGGCCTTGTTTTTCCACTTCCACCTTCGCGATGCGCGGAGAGTGGATCGGGAAAACGCGCTCGACGCCTTCTCCATAGGAAATGCGACGAACGGTGAAGGATTGATTCAATCCCGTGCCTTTGCGGCCGATGCAGATGCCGCTGAAAATCTGGATTCGCTCCTTGTCGCCTTCCCGCACGCGGGTATGGACGCGAACGCCGTCACCGACCTTGAATTTCGTGACCTCGGTTTTCTGCTGCTCTTTGGCGATGGTGTCGATGATGTTCATAAAGCTTGATCTCCCGTGGAACGGGGGCCGAATATCTAACGCGAGCGGGGCGGGTTGTAAAGGCGCCCGCGAATCCCAACTCCAGCGGTGTTGGGTTGAGGATTGGGCGCAGCCCGCTATAATCACCGCTCCACTGCGCCCGTAGCTCAACTGGATAGAGTGACGGCCTCCGAAGCCGTAGGTTGCGCGTTCGAGCCGCGCCGGGCGCACGGCTATTCCCGGCCTATGGCTGACGAAACAATAGTGCGATGACGCTGATAAGTCTTGACCCGCAGGCGGGCGGCAGTTAAAACGGCGCGCATGAACGTAAAAACTGTTGCCCTTAGATCCCTCATTGTTTCCTTATGTTCTCTCGCCATGCTCTTTGGAGCATCCAGCACGTTGCAAGCGCAAACCCCCACTCCCACACCAATGGGTACCCCGGCTGTGCATAATCCAAGCATAGCCCTCGATGATGCGTATCAGCCGAAGGCTTACGATTCCACCGACACGACGGTTTTGGAGCGGGTGGAATATGTCCCGACCAGCGGTAGCCGTTGGCCGATTGTTCTGGTGATCCATGGCGGCGGCTGGCACGGCGGCAGCTTTTATGAAGAGGATTTAGTTTCTGCCTGCCTCGACCTGCGCAACGCCGGTTACCTTGTCTTTGGGATAGATTACCGTCTAGCCAAACCGGGACATATCCCCGGGCAGGATCGGCACGATGCGGCTCATCCAGATTCGGGCGGGCCTTTGCAGGAAACGAATGACATCAAGCAGCAGGTGCTGGCAGCAAGGGCCGACACCCGTTGCAATGGCCAGGTCTTCGTAGTGGGAGGCTCGGCCGGCGGGAGTCATGCGGTCTTCGCGGCTCTCGATACGGCAGCGAATGGTGTTCCAAATTGGAGCGCAACGAAACTGGCTGACGCCGCGGTCTGCCTCTCCGGGGCTTATAATTACGCGCTCAGGGAAGGAGATCCGGATGCTGTAATCGCATTCACCGAGGCCGTCACAAATTATACAAGCACCCAGGACACCGAAGAAGGCCGCGCAATCGAATACGCCCTTTCCCCTGTTGCACTGGTCACGAGCAGCAACATCAAACCGCTTTATCTTATTAACGCTGAGTTTGATACCATGCCGACACCCCAGCAGGACAATATGAAACAGGCGCTGGATGATCACGGCGTCACTTATCAGTGGCTGACGATTGAGGGCAGTGATCTTCACCAGTTTCACTACTGGCACTCCGCGGATGGTCCGATGTCGAACACGCTTGTAGCTGACGATGTAATTAACTTCCTTAACGCCCATCGCATTCCCTAAGCGCGCCTCCAGAGTATCCAATATGAAACATATTCTCTTAAGCTGCCGCGCGGTTCTCTCGTCCGCAGGTTTTTCGCGTCTGCCTCTGTCCAGCTACGTTCATCCGGTTTGCACTGTCCTGTTGGGAGTCCTGGTGTTACTGCCGAGTCATGCCTCGGCAGGCGAATCGACCTGGAAGCTGAATCCAATTAGCAACGATTGGTACGACGCGAATAACTGGACGCCGGAGCGAGTGCCGGAAGGACCGAGTGACACAGCTCTCTTTGGAGCTTCGGATTCGACGAGCATCAATCTCTCCATGGGCGTTAGTATTAGCAGTATTGCTTTTCAACCTGGCGCCAGTTCCTACACAATCACGCCCGCAGAAGGTGGCATCGTCTATCTCACCGGGACGGGAATTGTTAACGAGTCGGGCATGACCCAGGATTTTGTCGTCGGGCAGGAGAGCGATGCGTTCTTGACTGAGATTTGGTTCAAAAACTCTGCGAGCGCAGGAAACGGAACGCAGTTTACGAACAATGGAACAATTCGGTTCCTGAATAGTTCGAATGCGGCCGGAGCGACAATCATTACTATCGGGGAGATAGTCTTTCAATCGACCTCGAGTGCGGCCAACGGCAGATTCGTCGTCTTTGGGGAGAACTCCGGTGAAGGCCTGGGAGGATTTGTTTCGTTCGAAGGCTCGTCGACCGCTGATCACGGTGCCTTCACAATTAACGGCGCACCAGTAAGCGGAAGCTTAAACGAAGGCTTCGTCCTTTTCAACAATAGCTCTAGAGCGGCCGACGCGATCGTCACGTGCAACGGAAGCATGGTCGCGGGGACAAACGGCGGCGGTGTATTCTTCTATGACAACTCGAATGCAGAAAATGGGACTCTTATCGCGCAAGGTGGAAGCGATGGAGGTAGCGGCGGATTTATCCGGTTTGCAGATAGCTCGTCTGGAGGTACGGCACGGGTCGAAACCTTTGGTGATGGCAACCTCGATATAAGCGACCATGTTGGTCTGAAGCTAACAATTGGATCGCTGGAAGGCGACGGCTTCGTTTTTCTTGGCTCGAAGAGTCTAAGCATCGGTGGCAACAATCTGACCACCACCTTTTCTGGCATTATCCAGGACGGCGGCGTGAATGGTGGCGCGGCGGGGGCGCTGACCAAGGTTGGGGCCGGCACTTTGACCTTGAGCGGGGTCAACACCTACACTGGTGGCACGACCCTCAACGCCGGCAGTCTGGTCATCAGCAACAAGAGCGGCTCGGGCACGGGCGCGGGGGCGGTGAGCGTTAGTGCCGGCACCCTCGCCGGGCAAGGCACCATCGCAGGGGCGGTAACAATGGGCACAGGCAGCGGCGCGGGCGCCATTCTGGCTCCAGCCGCGGGGACAAACAAGCCGGCAACTCTCACGATCCAGAGCGCACTCACCATTAAGTCCGACAGCACCTACACCTACACACTTAAAGCCAGGAAGCGAAAGTCGCAAAGCGACCAAGTCATCGCCAAGGGAGTGACGATCGAGAGCGGCGCCCAGTTCAACTTCCTCGGGCAGGTCGTAGGTAAACTGCGACAAGGCACATCCTTCAGTGTTATCAGCAATACCGCTGCGACACCTATCAGCGGCGTCTTTGCAGACCTGGCCGATGGCGCCATCCTAAGTGTCAACGGCAATAATCTGCAAGCCAGCTACGAAGGTGGCGATGGAAATGATCTCACCCTGACGGTCACGCCGTAAGCTCGTGACCAGCTAACCGGAATCGCCGATCCCGGCTACAACAGCTCGCCCTCAGGCGAGTGCTTCGAGCCGGTTAAGCAAATCCTTCTTGCTCGTCATCCCGGTCACCTGATCGCGCAACTGGCCGCCCTTGAAAAACAGCAGCGTTGGGATCGCGCGTACGTTGTAACGCGCGGAGAGACTCTGGTTGTCGTCGACATTGACCTTCGCCACTTTTACGCTCCCGGCTTTCTCCCTGGCGATCTCATCAAGAATAGGCGCGATCATTTTGCAGGGGCCGCACCATTCGGCCCAAAAATCGACCAGCACCGGCTGCGCACTTTTGGTCACTTCATTGTCAAAATTCGCTTCGTCGATCTTTACCGCGGCAGAGTTTTCCATGATTTGTTTAAGAGAAATAAGTCCAGAGTTGAATGAGCAAGGTTAGCGCCGACACACCGAGCAAAACCCAGCAAAAGGCCGGCGGCACAGACTCACTTAACCCGCCAGAGGGGGCGGGCGCAACTGTCACCGGTGCGGTGCGGATCGCGCTTGTGCGCGGCGGGTTCAACGGCCGCGTCTGCGCAGGACTCCCGCTGGTGTTCGTCGGCGAGTTCGGCGGACGTTTGATCCGTGCAGTTTCATTTTGGGGATCGCTTATGGGGTCGCTTTCAGCCGTCGGCAATAGAGCGGC
>JAICMR010000024.1 GCA_025929155.1 Chthoniobacterales bacterium
CCTGCACGAAGGCATCGGCCAGCGGTGAATGGTCTGCATTCTCGAGCAGTGCTGGAACCTCCGACGACGAAGTGTTCTCAAACGCGTGCCCGAAAATCAGGGTAAAAACCGGCGGCAGAATCAGGAGGAGCACGAGAATGCGCCAGTCACGATAGATATGGATGAACTCCTTTTTCGCGACACTGCCGACCGCCTGGATACTGAAACGTCCTCTCATGCCAGCACCGCCTTGTTCAGCATCTCATCATAACCTTGCGAGTAAGCCGTGAAGACATCTTCCATGTCGGGTTCGGCCCAGCGATGCCCCCGCAGTTCGAGCCCCTCGAAGGGCCACTTCTGCTGCCATTCCGCGAGCAGCCGCTCCGCTTCCGGCGCGTAGACGCGCAAATTGCCGCTCCGCAGGGAAACTCCCAGGACGCCCGGAGCCTCTCGTAGCCTAACGAGCGCTGGCATGAGCGGGCGCACGTCGAGTTCCAGGAGCCGGGCCTTGAACGTCTCCATCAGCGTGCGCGGCGACGCTTTTGCGAGCAGCCGGCCGTTATCGATGAAGCCGACATCGGTGCAGCGTTCCGCTTCATCCATGTAATGGGTGGTCACGAAAATTGTGATCCCGCTGTCGCTCAGATCGTAAAGCAAATCCCACATCTGCTGACGATGCACCGGATCGAGGCCGGAAGTCGGTTCATCGAGAAACACGAGCGGCGGCTCGTGCACGAGCGCGCAACCAAGCGCGAGGAGCTGCCGCATCCCGCCCGACAACTTTCCCGCCGGTGTGTGATGTTTTTTTGCCAGATCCATCTGCACGAGCAGCGCCTTGATCCGCGCTTCCATCTTGTTCGGCGGCACTCCGTAGGCGCCGGCGAAGAAGCGCATATTCTCAAGGACGGTCAGATCCGGATAGAGACTGAATTTTTGCGCCATATAACCAAACCGCGCCCGCACCGCATAGCGCTCCCGCCAGACATCGCCGCCTACGATTGTCGCCCGACCGGAAGTCGGCCTGAGCAACCCGCAGAGCATCCGCATGGTCGTAGTCTTGCCGGCGCCGTTCGCGCCCAAAAATCCGAAAATCTCACCCCGGCCGACTTGGAGGGAGAGATGGTTGACCGCGACAACGTCTCCGAAGTTCTTCGTTAGGCCAGTAATCGAGATGATGGGTTCGCTCATTCCGGTTGGAGCGCCGGATCAGTTTTTCCGAACGCGCAAAATCGCTTCAACATAAAAGCGCACTCGCTTCCGGCACGCAAACGACCCCGCGACAGCTGAGACTCGATAGGTTTTGTGCAACCTTGGAAAACCTTGTTATGAAAAAAATTCACTTTCTCTTCCTCGTCGCTTTGCTGCCGGTCGCTGTCCTGGCCGATCCCGTCGGCGAAATGGCGGGTTTCTCTGTCTTCGGAAAAGTCAATCTGGGCGAGCTCGCCGGCGGCGAGATCAAAACCGCGGCCAGTCCGCAGATGAACACGCCGCGTTATCTATCGGTTCAAAGTTGTTTTGTCGTTCCGAAGCCGCCGGCGGCGGTCGTGCAGGCGATGAAGCGTTTCGATCCGACCGCGCATCGCGATCTCAAGGTCTTCCTCCACGGCGACCTGCCCGCGTCGCCAACCGCCGCGAACTTCGCGAAGCTCCAGCGTCCCCCGCAAAATTCAGCCGTCCAGGCGCTCATGACTGCGACCGAAAAAATGAGCGATCACCTGCAGATCAGCCGCGCGGAAGCGCAGAACTGGGCTCCCGGCAAATCGGTTTGGGGTTTCTGGAGTGATCTTCTCGCGAAGCGCGCGCAAAGTTTCGCTTCAGGCGGCGCGCGCGCCGAGGCGGCCTACGATCATACCGGCGCGGCCATCTCGCCCGGCCAGGAATTTTCTGGACTCGTTAGGCAACAAGGCGCGGTGCAAAAACAATTCAGCAGTTTTCTGGGGTCGACCGGCTTAGTCGGCGGCAAAGGCTCGCTCAAGCCGGATCTGTATTGGGAATTGCTCGAAGTGGAAGACGACGGCGTCGTCACGCTCGGCGCCTCTTACACCCGCGGGACTTCCGACGGGGGATTCCAGATGGCGGACGGCCTCTACTACGCATCGGGCGGCTACTACGTCGCGTTGACCCTTTACCAGCTTTGGCCGGTCGAAGTCGGCGGAAAAGCTTCGACGCTGCTCTGGCGCGGCGACTTCATTTCCGCGGCGTCGTTAGGCGAACTCCACGGGGTCGAGCGCATTGCGGCCGAGGGCGCGATGAAAAAAGATATTTCCAAAGCCGTTTCCTACGTTAGAAACCAGGCAGCCCGATGAAGCTGCGATCCCTTTTCTCCATCTTCTTGCTTCCTCCCCTGTTCGCAACCACCGCACTGGCGGGCAGCGACAAGGATATCGTAGCGACTGAGCCTCCGCCCGTCGAAGCGACACCGTTTCAATTTTCTGGGGAATTTACGATCGAGCAATCCTACGTCGGTCAATCGACCGTTCGGCGCGAAGGCCGCGACGCCGACTTTTCCGAGCTCTACAGCAACCTGCGGTTCGTTTACACGCCACGAGTCAAATACGGTATCATCCGCATTGGCGCTCAGCTCGAGCGTTACTCGCTCGATTTCGACGGGAGCGGACGGCAGCTTTCGAATACGCTCCAGGCGCTCAACGCCATCGTCGGTTTCGACACGCGGATCGGCGACTCCATACTCGTTAGGCTGGAGGCGCAGCCCGGCTTTTACGGCACGACCTTCGAGCATCTGGACGGCGAGCAATTCAACGTACCGTTCATTCTCGGCGGCACTTATATCTACAGTCCTGAGCTGCAGTTTGTCCTCGGCATTGGTGTGAATATTCAACAAAACTATCCAGTCCTGCCGGGCGGCGGCGTTCGCTGGAAGATCGCACCAAAATGGGTGCTCAACGCCGTCCTCCCGACCCCGCATCTGGAATATCAGGTTACTGACAACGTGACCGCATTCGTCGGAGCCGATATCAAGGCGAATACGTTCCGAGTCGACGACCGTTTCGGTGACAGTCATGGCGACACCGGCTTAAACAGCGCCTGGGTCAGCTACGAAGAAATCCGCGCCGGCGCCGGAGTCGATTGGAAGCTCAGCCCCAACATCACCCTGCGCGTCGAAGGCGGTTACTCAGCGTATCACGACTTCGATTATCACCGGACGGAAGTGCACTATCACAACGTGAGTGGTGCGCCCTACGTCTCACTCATGTTGCAAGGCAGCTTCTAGACTTTTGGTTAACTTAGGCCATTAAGCCCAGCGGGATTCCATTAAGCCTATCATCCCGACGGAGCGCTGCGAAGTAGAAGGATCTTGTCCAGCAATCTTGAAACCGGAAACTGCGGGTGTGTGCAGCCGGTTGCATCGAACCGGCGCCAGCTTGTCCACGTCCGCCGGCGTTTTGCCGCTTACACGCCGAAACTCAGCCCATCTAAAGTGACAGCGCCGCGGATGCCCGCTAGGGTTGGCACATGAGCGTCCATGTCTACGGCGTCAATCACATTGCAATCGAGGCTGACGACATCGCGAAAGCGGTCGCGTTTTATGAAGACGTTTTTAATCTGGAGAAGATGAACGAAGGCGAAGGGGATGCCTTCTTCAAGATCGGTGACCACCAGTTCCTCGCCATCTTTAAGGTTGAGAAACTCCAGCCCGATCACGCGAAACATTTCGGACTGATGGTGCGGGACGAGAAGCAACTTGCGGAAGTGCGCGAGAAATTGATTAATAAGTATCACCTCAAGTTGATGGAAGGTTTTCGCTGCGATTTTCGCGATCCTTTCGGAAATCGTATCCAGGTTGTCGATCTGCACGATGAATCTCTGATCTGGCTGCTCCCGTATCGGGAAGTGCAGAAGGCTGGAATTAAGTTTTGATGAAGTTCCTCACCTCCGATGACCTAACGAGAATAAGAGCAACCAGCGCCGGAAGGCGCGCTGCTGCTTACGCCAAAGAGGCTCTATAGGTTGGGTTTCAACTTCAACGCGGCAGTGGCGGCTGCGACGCCCACTATTCTTCCGCCAAGGCCTTAATGTACCGTCTTATCCAACCAGTGAAGCACCGCCGTTTGAAGCGCGATGCGGTGGTCGCTGAAGCCGTGGTCAGTGTTCATGTGGAGGTAGGTTACGGCACAGCCGGCTTGTTTCAGCGCTGCTGTGAGAGCTTCATTCCCGGGCCGAAGACCGTCATTGGCGGAAAACACCAAGAGCGGACGCGGAGCGATCTTGGGTGCAAGGGCTTTAAACCTCCAACCTGAATCATTGGCTTTCGCTTCCCGTTGCAGTGCGGTCGCCGAGGTGCCAGCGAGTGGCGCATAATCCGCCGGGTTAGTTCCTCCTCCGAAAAACTGGGCCGCGTCATCAACCGGACTGCCTTCGCTGATCACAACCCCGGCGACGAACTCAGGATGCTGTGCCATGGCCGCAACAGATAGAAATCCGCCCATGCTATGACCGATAACTACGATGCGCCGCGTATTCACATGGAACCGAACTGCGTTGGCCGGTTCGGTGACGTAGGCAAGCATCGTTCCGACGTCCTCCATGCAGTGGGTAAAGCTGAAACTGCCCTGGGACCCCCATGTTCCGCGATAGTGAAGAGCGAGGACATTCCATCCCGCACGCCGCAGAGTCTGTGCGAGGTCAATGTTCTGCTCATAGCCCGGAAAGCCGTGGAGTAGAATAATAGTCCGGTGCGCCTCTGCGCCGGCCGCCAGCATAAACATCCCCATTAAGTGGCTACCTTGTAAAGGGATTACGGTTTCGATGTTCTGGGATGGCGTTTTGGTGTCGGGCGTCGGATCGGAAGTAACTGCATTCGGCGGCTGTGCGCGGAGTGTGCCGCAGGCGATAATTAGAAACAGGTAGAGATAGCGCACAGGTTTAATGGAATAAGATGAACCGCCGAAAAGGAAGGACGCGCAGGCGCGGGTGAAAGGAGTGCAATCATGGGAAACAAGACCCGAGCAAGGCGTGCGATATTTGAGACTCACCTTCGCTGAGTAAACTTCCGATCTAGCCGGGAGCGGCTTCTAATGTCAAGTTCGGTCGCGGCCTCGCGATGGTCGCTTATTCTCCATTTGATTTTCCACCTGCGAAAGGATCATTGGTCAAATTATTCCGGTCGCCGCAACTGCCTCGCCGGAGACCGACTCAATTGCATCGGCGCTTTCTCTTTCAGCGACCCGACTTCGCTAATCGAGAACCTGCCTAACGAGTGCCAGGAGCTGCGGCACATCCGATGGCTTAAACTTTCGACCTTTCAAACGCATTGCTGTCCGCGGCAAGTCCCGCACCATCTCTAGCTCGCCGTCTTTCCAGATCCACGCATTGTCATTATACGGCCCGACCTTGCGCGGGTCGCTCCACGTGTGGATCGAGATCAGCCGGTCGCTCAATGCCGCCGCGATGTGCATTGGGCCGCTGTCCACGCTGATCGTGAAACGCGCCCGCCGGATCAGCCAGACCAATTGCAGAATGCTGGTGTGATTCAGCAGGTTGACGCAATTATCCGGCACCGGGAGCTTGCGCTTCGTCTTGCCCGCGAGTACCACGCGATGCGGCGCGAGCGCGCGGCAGAATTCCTCGACCGCGAGATCGCTCAGTGACTTGCGCTGGCCTCGCGAAAACGGATGCAAGAGCACGAACGGAACGTCATCGTCAAAACGCGCGATCGGATCACCCGTCGGGAGCGGAAAGTGCAGTGGGCGTCGCACCGGAATGCCCACGTTTTCCAATAAAGCGAGGTAACGCTCGACCGCGTGCGCGGTCCCGTCGACCGGGGCGACGTGATCGTAAAATCTGATCGCGCCTTCGCGGGCGTCGCTCATGCCGTAGAAGCTGCGCGGATGACTCATCTTCCCGATCAGGGCGCTGCGGAGGAGTCCTTGGAAATCCAGCGCCACATCCGGTTTGAGCCGTCCGGTTTGCCGAAGCCAGGGGAGCAGCCGGGTGGCGGCGCCGAGGCCGCCAAGCTCGCCGCGCGGGAAAATGTGGATGTGGTTGATCGACCTGTTTCCGCGGAGGAGGGGTGCCCATTCGGGATTGATCACCCAGGTAATGTTGGCCTCGGGATAAGCCTCGCGGAGCAGCGCGGCGGACGGCAGCGTGTGGACGATATCGCCTAACGAACTTGGTTTGATGAGAAGAAGCGAACGAATCGTTGATGACTGATGGCTGATGGCTGATGACATTCGCGGCGCGGCTCCTCGTTGCCGAGATCAATCAGCAATCAATAATCATCGGTCAGCTATTCTTCCTATCTTCCCAGCGCGAGCCGGTCCGCGAGACGATCTGGCAAACCGGCCTCGCGGATTTTCTGCTGCGCGGCCGCGAGGTTATAAGTCACCCGGCGCTGTTCGATTACTTGCTGGTCCGCGTCGTAGATGCAATAGGCGGCGCGCCAATCGCGATCGCGCGGCTGCCCGACGCTGCCGGTGTTCACGAAATACTTCTTGCCGCTGGTGAGCTGCAGCCGGTCGATGGCGACGCGCTGCACGTGGTCGTCGCGAATGAAAGCCATCGGCCAATGGGTGTGCCCGAAAAAACAGAGCGAAGTCGTCTGGTGGGCAAAACTGGCGATCGCGTCGAGATCGTTGAAGACATAGCCCCATTTGTTCGGCTTATCGAGGGTAGCGTGCACAATCGTAAAATCGCCTACCGGGCTAGTTAGGGGCAAATTGGCCAGCCAGCTTCTTTCCTCACGGGAGAGCTGTTCGCGGGTCCAGCCGATTGCTTCTTCCGCCAGTTCGTTGAATCCCGAAGTCGAGGAATCGTTCGAGGCTTGCTCGTCGTGATTTCCTTTCACGACCGGACATTCGAGTTCCTGGATGCGGTGCAGGCATTCGGTCGGATTGGCGTTGTAACCGACGATATCGCCGAGGCAGACGAAACGCAGACACTGCGCTGCGCGCGCGTCGGCGAGGACGGCCTCGAGTGCCTCGAGGTTGGAATGGATGTCACTGAAGATGGCAAAGCGCATCGCGGAAATTATAGATCGACGTCTGAAATCCGGTGATCCAAAGGAATATCCAACTTTTTTTCGAGAAATTTCAGGCGCTTCAGCAAAGTCGGCAGCCGCTCCTGCGGGCCGCGCTGGTAGAGGCCGAGGAGCGCATCATAAGCCGCACGCTCCTGACCCGGCACATAAGATAACTCGTAAGCGGCAAAGCGCTCGTCGTATTCCGGTGCGCCGGCGTGCGTGGCCGCTTTCGCAAAGAGGCGAGCAGCGGTGGCGTGATCGTGGAGCTTGTCCTTGTAAAGCCGGGCGAGGGTTTCATAAAGCTGCGGCCGATCGGGATTGTTCCGGATCCCGCGTTCCAGGAAATCTTTTCCGAGCGCAATGTATTGCCGTTCCGCCCGGCGCCGGAGTGCCTCGTTAGGCTGGGACGGATCGTGCAACGCAGCGACGCTCGCGTTCCAGGCCATGTGCCACGCCGCCATGTCCCAGAACAAAATCGAGCGCGGCTGGAGCGTCGTGGCCTGGCGAAAAAGAAGGAGCACGCGACCCCATTCGGTCCGTTCCCACGCCACTTGCGCCCGGATGAAAGCCAGGTCGGCCACGAGCGAGCGAAAGCCGCTCAACGCCGCGAGGAACCCGAGTTGCCCGATTTCTTCGCGCAAGCCGGGGCCAAGCTGCGTCTCGTGGAAATATGCGTTGCGATCTTCGGCGGTCAGCGCCGACTCGATCGGCACGCGCAACGCGCCAAAGATGAGCAAGAGGGTAGCGACCAGCGTGCCGCGCATCATAGTTCCCGTCCGTGAAACATGACCCAGGCAAAGAAGAAATAAATTGAGGTATAAACGCATCCCAGCACCACGGTCTGTCCGAAAACAGCGGCGGGAATCGCAGTCCCGGCGACGACGTCATCGACAAGATTGAAAAGCTGGAGATCGGGAAAAACCAGCGCGATCAGTGCGAGAAACGCTTTCGTGATCCAGCTCGCGACGTTCTCTTCCAGCCAGTAGGCACGCGCTGTCGCCTGCAGATGACCGATGAAATAGATGAACACCATCACGAAAATCGTGAAGAGATTAGAGGTCGCAAAGGTGGAGATGAAAAGGGTAAGCGAAGCGAGGAGCGCGGCCTTCAGGTAGATGATGACGATGCCCGGCAGGAGGTTGGCATTGAACGCGGAAGCCTTGAGCGCGACAATCGCTTCCTGCGCCTGCCCCGGTCGAAGGCTCGTGCCCTCTCGCAGGATTTCCTGCACGAGCGTTTCCTGCCTAACGAAAAGGACGGCGAGAAAAAGCGCCGTCATGGCGAGCAGGCTGACGAGCAGGAGCAGGAGCACACCGATTAATTTGCCGGCAAGATATTCATAACGCGGCACCGGCTTGACCAGAATCGTGTAGATCGTGCGCTCCTCGAGATCGCGGGGGATGAGCTGCGCCGTCGCGGCGATCGCGAGCAGCGAAGTGAAGATGCTCATTGCGCCTAACGATACGTCTTTTAGCACTTGAAATTCCTGCTGAAAACTGAGTTGCGCCATGAAGATCGAACTCCCGATCAGGAGGAGCGCGAAGATCAGGAGAAAATAGAAAGCTTTCAGCCTAACGAGCTCGGTGAACGTGTTTAAGGTGAGCGCGGCGATGCGGGAAAGCCGCCGGTGCGCGCTGGCAAGGGAGGGGGTTTTATCCACAGATCTCGCAGATTGACTCAAGTCAGAGGCAGTTTCAAAGCTGTTGTCGCAACAGTCCGTGATTCCGAATTGCGGCTGGTTCTCTCGTGGATCCGACGGTTACACCACCGTCACGGCGCGCGAAGCAGTAGAAAGCCTCCCAGTTACTCCGGGCTCTGTTGGATTCGCTCAGGATGAGGCCGAACTTTCTGATCGTTCTCGTCAGGCCGGCGCGTCGCGCGGAGGAATAGGTTCTCCAAGGTCGTTTGCGGCTGACGGGTTTCGAGAAGGCGCGCGGATGAGCCGGCAAGGAACGCTTCGATCTGAGCAAGCACTTCCGGAGTGGCGTTTTGCAAAATCAACTCCGTTTGATTCTCAACCGCGAGCAGATCCCCAATTCGGCCTTCGCGGACGAGCACGCCCTGCGCGAGAATACCGACGCGATCACAAATTTCCTGCACCTGCGCAAGCAAATGCGACGAGAGCAACACCGTCATGCCGCGCCGTTTCAGGTCGAGAATCAAATCACGGATTTCGCGCGATCCTGCGGGATCGACCCCTGCGGTTGGCTCATCGAGCACGACTAGCTTCGGCTCGCCGAGCAAGGCCTGTGCGAGACCGATGCGCTGCAACATCCCTTTAGAATAACCGGCTAGGCGGCGATCACGCGCCTCTCCAAGCCCGACCAGATCGAGCAGCTCTTCGCACCGCGCTTTTAGCCGCGCCCTTCGCAGGCCGCACAGTTTCCCGTAGAAACGCAGCGTCTCCGCGCCGGTCAGGTATTTGTAAAAGTAAGGGTTCTCCGGGAGGAAACCAACCCACTCGCGGCTGCCGACTTCCCGGCTGTCGCGCCCGAAGATCTGCGTCGACCCGGTGGTCGGCGCAACGAGGCCGAGGATGATTTTCAGTGTCGTGCTTTTGCCGGATCCATTGGGTCCGAGCAGCCCATAAACCTGTCCGGCCTCGACTTGGAGGTCGAGTCCGCGCACAGCCACGAGCTTGGCGCGTCGGAAGGGGACGGGGTAAACTTTCGTTAGGCCGCGCACCGCGACCGCGGGGGTTGAGAATGTCATAATCCAAAGGAGAAACGCAGACCAGCGATTGGGTAGCGCACACGTCTCGTTTGCTGGCAACGGTGTCTCGCCGTCCGGAACTTCGCCGGAACGCTGACCGTTAAAGAATCACGTGGGAAGAAAAATTTTTCGCACTGGAAAAGCGGAACCTGAGGACCCGTGTGGCCGACCAACCCTCCTTGCCTGCCGAGCCAAACTAGCTGAAACGCTCCCACGATCGTGGACGCCGAAAATTCCTAAGGGCGTGCAGCGACTGTGAAAGCATTTCTTTGTCGATGGACCCGCTTTCGCGCCTCCAGTTTCAAGTAACACGGCATCACTGATGGCGAATTTCGAATCCACGCGCCGCCGGCGCTTGCGCAAGGGCGGATTCGTTCTGATTTCGAATGTGCGCACGCAGCTCACTTTGCCCGATTGCCTCGATAAATTCGCGCACTTCGGACTCTGCGCCGCCAACCTGCAGTTCGACGCGGCCGTCCGGTAGATTCCGCACCCAGCCGGTCACGTCGAAGCCTTTCGCGATCTGCTTGACCGACCAACGAAAGCCGACGCCTTGCACGTTACCTTCGAAGAAAACCTGGCGCGCGATCATGGCGGTTAGACATCAGCTTAGGCAACGAAACCCACCGCCGCCAGTGCCGGATATGACACGAGCGTCGCCTCCACGCCCGGCGGTCTCACAGCCGAGAGGGCTGGTTGTGCCACCGGGTCGCTTCCGGTCGATTCCGTCTAGGCGGTTCAATCGCCGCGCTGCGATTAGCGTGGCTAAGGAAACCCCGGTGCCGGGCTCGCCTCGGGCGGGAGCGGGTCGATCTGCGGGTCGGGCAGCGGTTCGGGCGGCGCGATCAGCCGTGGATCATCGCTGTTTAGGCCAAACTGCTCTTCGTGGCTCGCGAGCAAGGGCGAGGGGATTGGTTCCGGCGGCGGCGCGGTTTTTTCGGCGACGAGTGCGGCGGGCGCGGGGCGAATGTCTTCGTTCGCGACGTAACCATCGGAGCCGTTTTGCAGTCGCACTTTCACGTAGCCAAAAGAAGGACGGATCACTTTCATGATCGAATCCCGCGGGAGCTGTTCGTCGGGACCGCTACCCTGCTGCGGGCCGTAGCGGAAGAACGGCGTCTGGCTGGTTGTGACGCAATACCAGTCGCCGGTCGTGCCGGAGAGGTCGCCAAGTTTCTGAACGGTCGAGCAACCGGCGAGAAGCGTCGCGAGCGTAACCAGCGGCAACGCGATCCGAGGTTTTATTTGTAACTGTAGAGAAAACATACCGCGGCCGGCGTCTCCTCTTCCAAGCCGACTCGGACGTAGAATTGGCCGCTATTCGCCGCGCTGAATCCAGCAGCCGCCTTGCCATCTGCGTGAAATTTATCCGACGCGACGGGTTGGCCCAGCTCGTCGAAAATTTCCACTGTCAGGTTTTTCGCGCCGCCAGTCGCGCCGACTGAGAACCAGTAGGAGTTTCCCGCGTAAAGATCAACCGCGAAGAGCTTCTTCTCGTGCGGTGCGAAGGTCCCGCTCCAATGCCCGTCTCGAATCTTGAAGCCGTCGTTCGAAAACGCCCCGGCCACATCCAGAGCCTGTTCGCGGGCCGCGACTTCCTGGTCGGTCTCGGCGAATGCGGGAAGTGCGACAGCGATCAGGCAAAGAAGAGACAGGAATCCTAACGGGATCCGATTCGCCCTCCACCGGCGCGCTTCGGTGGCAGCAGAGCGGAAACCTGAGACTCTTAATACAGCACTCATTTCTTTTCCTGGATCACCTGCATCAACTGGTTGATCGCCGTCTGGAGTCGAGCCACGTCAGCCGGCGCGAGCGATTTCCCAAAAGGCGTGGCGACAATATTTTCGATCGTTTGCAACTGCGTGTCGACTGTTTTGACCAGCGGATCGTTCTGCAGCTCGGGCGAGACCTGTGTGATCTTCGAATGAATGAAACGAAGGAGCTCCGGCTCCCGCAAAACCTGCGCGAGTCTCTCGTCGTAATTTTTCGCTACGAATCCGGTGACGACCTGGGCGCCCCGAATCCAGCCGCCCAGACTAACGAGTATAACCAGGTCCTGATCGCGATGGGATTGCATCGATGCCTTCACTTCGTTTTGGGTCGCCTCGAGTTCTTCCTGGAGCGCGGGCCACTCGTCGTTCTCGGCGAACTGGTTGATGCTGTTGCCGCGCGCGAGAATGTTTTCACTTACCCCAAGCGCTTTCGCCATTTTCAGGATGTCGCCGCCGGTGTTCTTTACCTGCTGAGAATCCTGCGCCTCGACCGCGATAAAGCCATCGGCGATCAGGCCGCCGAGATTGAGCGCGATTTGGGCGCGGGTTTTGTAGTTCATCGCGATCGGTCCGCGAAACGCGGCGGTCCAATCCGGTTTCGTCCGTTTGCTGATCGCCGCGAAAGTCTCGCCCGGTGTCGGGATCGAGATGTCATCTGTCTTGATCGCCTGAGCGATGTCGTTAGGCGAAAGGGTCGCGGGCGTGGCGGAGGTGGAAGCGTTGGGGGAAGCCGTGGGAGTGGGAGTCGCCGCGGCGAGGGCAGCCCCCGGCAGCGCGACCAGAAGGACGGCACTCGCAAAATTCCGCGCGAACATGCGGGGAGATTAACCACGCCCTCCAGCGATGCCAACCGCGAATATCGCGCAGTCGCGGACCCGTCTGAGCCAGCAAAAATTCCATTGGCTTCGCGGGCGGGCGCGCCTGGCTGGATTTGCTTGAGGGTCGTTGTGCTCCGCGATTAGATTGGCTTTCGCAATCTGGAATCATGAAACTCGCGAGATGACTTCGCGGCTCGCGATGGTCGAGGAACATTCGCTCTCGATCCGGGGGTAAACCTTTTCATGAGAATTGGATTCGCAACGGGAAGCAGTGACTACTTTGGGCACCCTAACATCGAAGGTGCCGACCGCGAGTTCGTTGGCCATTTGGCAGCCCATACGTCGCCGTTCGCTTCCGCGCTCCCGGAGCGGGTGGCTCTCTCCCATCCGCACTTCGCTGTGAGTTGCAGGTTTATCTCTTCCACTCATGTCTGCTATTACAGTGGAGATAACATTGCGTCAGGTTTCGGGGAGAGCGGGGCGGCCTTCATTGGCTTCGAGTTCTTCGACGCGGCCGGCACGCACTACGGCTGCGCTCGTGTCAGGCTCACAGGTGCTCCCAATTATCAGTTCCAACTCGTTGATTACGCGTGGGCCGATGCCGGCGAGCCGTTGCAGACGGGTCAAAGGCGCAGCAGGGTTCAAGCGGATGCAATCACCAAAACGGGCTCACTCGGATTACTCGCCGCGGGCGGCGCTGGCCTCAAAGCATGGAGAGCGCACAAACTAGCTTCTCCAGCTTTACCTGTTAGGTAGCGCCTGCAATAAAGAAGGTTGCGAGCTGAACAGCGCTCGACCGGTGCGGCCGTTGTTGGTCCGGCTCCGGTTGCGGAGCGCGCCCGACTTGGTTATACCAATCACCCGGTTTGAGCACTGATTCTACGCCGACAAAACGCAAGGTGCTCCTGATCGGCTGGGATGCGGCTGATTGGGAACATATCACGCCCCTGCTCGAGGAGGGTCTCATGCCCACTCTTGACGGCTTCATCAACCGCGGAGTCATGGGTAACCTCGCGACTCTCCAGCCGATTCTCTCGCCGATGCTCTGGAACTCGGTCGCGACGGGGAAGTTTGCCGACAAGCATGGCATCCACGGTTTCATCGAGCCGGACCCAGTCAATGGCGGCGTGCGTCCCTACAGCAGTGCCTCGCGAAAGTGTAAGGCACTTTGGAACATCCTCACTCAGTCAGGCCTACGCAGTAACATTGTCGGCTGGTGGGCGAGTCATCCCGCGGAACCCATCAATGGGACTGTCGTAACAAATGCTTTCGGAGGGGTAAAGTTTGATCCCGAGAAAGGCTGGACTGTTCCGCGCGGCGCGGTCCATCCGCCGGAGCGGGGGAGAGAGCTGGCCCGCTACAAAGTCTTTCCAAACGAGCTCACGGAAGCGCACATCCTGCCGTTCATTCCCGAGGCGGCGAAGATCGACCAGCAGAAGGACAAGCGACTTAACTCGTTCGCGAAGGTGCTGAGTGACAATGCCTCTGTCCACGCCGTCGCCACGGCCCTGATGGAGGACGAGGATTGGGATTTCACGGCGGTTTATTATGACGGGATCGATCACTTCTCCCATGCCTTCATGGCTTATCATCCGCCGAAGCTGTCGTGGATCGATGAGAACGACTTCGCCCTCTACAAGGATGTCGTGCGCGGCGCTTATCGCTTCCACGATATGATGCTGGAGCGGCTCCTGGACTTGGCAGGCCCGGAAACGACGGTTATTCTTTGCTCCGATCATGGTTTTGAATCCGGCTCGCAACGACCGCGGGGCACGCCGCGCGAGCCGGCCGGTCCAGCGGTCTGGCACCGGCAATACGGCATCTTCGTCATGGCCGGCCCCGGCATCCAGCGCGACGAACGCATCTACGGCGCGAGCCTGATCGACGTCGCGCCAACCATTCTCTCGCTATTCGATTTGCCCATCGGTGAAGATATGGATGGTCGCCCGCTGCTCGAGGCATTCGAAACGGCGCCGAAAGTGAAGACGATCCCGAGTTGGGACGACGTGCCGGGCGACGCCGGCATGCTTGGACCGGGTCAACAGATGGACTCCAACCAGGCCAACGAGCTGATGCAGCAATTCGCCGCGCTCGGCTACATCGAAGATCCCGGCGAAGACAAAGAGAAGGCAGCGGCGGCGGCCGAGGTCGAAGCCAATTACAACGTCGCGCGCACACTCCTGTGGAAAGGCGAGACCGAGCAGGCGCGCGGGCTTCTCGAGAAGATTGTTGGACAACGGCCGTGGGAAGATCGCTTTCTCTCGCTTCTCACCGAATGTTATTTCCAAGGCGGCTACCTCGCGCAAGCCGAGCGCCTGCTCCGCGCGACAGCTGACGGCGGCGATCCCGATACCGCTTCCGGAAAACTTCTCTTCGCACGGATAAAACTCGCGCGCGGCGAACTCGGCGGCGCGCTCGCGGCCGTGCTCGCTGCCGAAGGGCTCAATCCGCGTCTTCCCGGCATCTATGTGCAGATCGGCGACACCTACGCGCGTCTTTTCCAGTGGGAAAACGCGAAAATCGCCTACGAAAAAGCGATCGCGCTCGACGAGGATAACGCCCGCGCGCACCTCGGGCTTTCCAATGTTTACCGCCACACCGGGGACAACCAGCAGACGGTCGATTCGGCTCTGCGCGCGGTGAGCTTGCTCCATCGCTTGCCGCAGGCGCATTTCAATCTCGGGGTCGCCCTCGCGCGTTCCGGTGAGAACGAGCGCGCCACGCTCGCCTTCGAAACTGCCCTCCGTTTTCAGCCGGGCATGGTGAACGCCCATCGCTATCTCGCGACGATCAACAGGAGCGAGGGAGCCGATCCGGAAAAGGCGCGCTTTCATCGCAGCGAAGTCGCTCGCCTGACGAGTCGCGTCGTCCGCCGTGAGGTTGGCTACGATCGGAAGCGCGAGCAGCTTTTCGACTTGCCCGAGATTCCGCCGCGCGCGGCGCGGCTCGAGATCTTGCTGAGGGAACGGCCCGATCCGAAACCGGAGATCGAGAAATCGGGCAAAACATTTGTCCTCGTCTCCGGCCTGCCGCGCTCCGGCACTTCGCTCATGATGCAGTTGCTGCAGGCGGGTGGACTGCAGCCGATGACTGACTCGCAGCGCATCGCGGATGTCGACAATCCGCGCGGCTACTTCGAATGGGAAGCGATCAAGCAGATCGGCAAAAGGCCCGAGCTGCTCGACGGCCCGGAGGTGGAGGGCCGCGCGATCAAGTGCGTCTCCATGCTCCTGCCGCGAATCCCGGCGCAGCACGAATACAAAGTCATCTTCATGACGCGTCCGATCGCCGAAGTTGTCGCCTCCCAAGAGGCGATGACAACTCGCCTCGGCACGAAAGGTGCCGATCTCGACCGGGAGCAGCTCGAGCACGGCCTGCGCGCGCACCGCGCCGAAGTCCGCAAGTGGGCAGCAGCCGCCCCGAATATCGCATGGTTGGAGATAGACTATCCCTCGCTCGTGCAAGACCCCGCCCCGGCGCTCGCCAAACTGCGTGAGTTCCTAGGCGCGACGGTCTTACCTAACGAATCCGCCATGGCCGCCGCGATCGACCCCACGCTCCACCGGCGCAAGGCGTAGCGACCAGAGCAATGCTTCGCGCTCAGCGCTGTTGAGACGGGGAGATAACGCGCTCGGGCGATGCAACCCGGTATCGGCGTCGCCGGAATGCTGGTTGATTCGACAGAAGTTTAAGGCACGCAGCTTTGCGTCGCGATTCGTAGGTTCTTTCGAATGGACATCTACGGCATCAAATTCGTCGGCTTAAACCCCGAGAACGGCCGCAAGCTTCTTCTTACCCTCGCGCTCATCATCGTAGTGATGCTGGTGCGCTGGCTCCTGCGGGCCTTTGCGCGCGCCTTCATCCGAGGGAACACCAAGCTTTGGCAGGGACGGTTTTGGACGCATCAGGCAATCAGTGTCCTCTGCGCGATCCTTATGATCATCGGCGTTCTGTCGATCTGGTTCGATGATCCCGCGCGGCTCACGACATTTGCCGGTCTGGTCACGGCGGGTGTCGCTTTCGCGCTCCAAAAAGTCATCACCTCGCTTGCTGGTTACTTCATCATTCTGCGCGGTAATACCTTCTCAGTCGGCGACCGGATCGTCATGGGTGATGTGCGCGGGGATGTCGTCGCGCTAGGGTTCATGCAGACAACCATCATGGAAATGGGACAACCGCCGGCCGTGCAAAGCGCCGATCCCGCCATGTGGGTGCATAGCCGGCAATTCACCGGACGCATCGTTACAATCAGCAATAGCGAAATCTTCGACCGACCGGTCTATAACTACACTCGCGAGTTTCCCTATATTTGGGATGAGATTCACATCCCGATCACCTACGAGGCCGACCGCGCGAAAGCCGAATCCATTCTCCTCGCCGCCGTCAACGAGTACGCGCTGACCCAGGAAAAAATGGGTCAGGCCGCGGTCCGCCGTTTGCAGGAAACCTATCGGGTCGAGCCGATCGATCTGGACCCGACGGTCTATTGGCGGCTGACGGATAATTGGATCGAACTGAGTGTGCGCTTCATTGTGCCCGATCATGGCGCGCGGCGGATCAAAGATCAGATCAGCCGGAGAATTATTGGGGAGTTGGATAAAGCGCGGATCGGCATCGCCTCCGGCACCTATGCGATCGTGCAGGTGCCTCCGATTGAGATTAAGAATTTATCGCACCGGGATTGACGCCGACTCATTCAAGGCGGCGTCACGATTAACTTTTCTCGCTCGACCTATTCACGGCCTCGCAACCAGGACGACCATTGAGCCAAGCCGATACCGGCCGGGTGGAATCTACGACTTTGGGCGTCGTTAGGCGCGGCGACCCAGGCGCGACAAGCTCCGCGAAAGAGCGGTTGCGGATTTACGAAAACCAGCTGAAGTCCCTAACGAAATGTCGGCCACGAGTATCAGCAAAGTTCACGCCCGCGAAATCCTCGACTCCCGCGGGAATCCGACGGTTGAGGTCGAGATCCATTTGGAAGGCGGTGGTTTCGGTCGCGCGGCCGTGCCCAGTGGCGCCAGCACCGGCGAACACGAAGCCTGGGAACTGCGCGATGGCGGCAAGGCTCGCTACGGTGGCAAAGGCGTGACCAAAGCAGTCGCTGCCGTCAACGAAACGATCGGGCCGGTGCTGCTCGGTTTCGATGCGAACGAGCAGGCGAAAATTGACGACGAAATCATCAAGCTCGATGGCACGCCGAATAAGAAAAAGCTCGGGGCCAATGCGTTGTTAGGCGTTTCGCTCGCAAACGCGCACGCCGCTGCGAGCGCCGAAGGGGTTCCGCTTTTTCGTTATCTCGGCGGCAGCCAGGCGAAGGTCCTGCCGGTGCCGATGATGAACATCCTGAACGGCGGCGCGCATTCTGATGCCCCGATTGATTTCCAGGAGTTCATGATCATGCCGAAAGGCGCGCCCAGTTTTCCTGAGGCGCTGCGGTATGGCGCGGAGGTTTTCCACGCGCTCAAGAGCGTGCTGAAGAAGCGAGGGCTTTCCACCGCGGTTGGCGATGAAGGCGGTTTCGCGCCAAATCTCGAGTCGGTTGAGGACGCGCTCGGCGCGATCGCGGAAGCCGTCGATAAAGCCGGCTACTCGTTAGGCGAACAGATTTTTATCGCGCTCGATCCGGCCTCTTCGGAGTTCTACGACAAGGAAGCGAACGCTTACATTTTCAAAAAATCCGACGGATCAAAACGGAGCGCGGACGAACTGGTCGAGTATTACGCGGAGCTTTGCGAGAAGTTTCCCATCATCTCGATCGAAGACGGCTGCGCGGAAAATGACTGGGACGGCTGGAAAAAGCTGACCAATCGCCTCGGCGACAAAGTGCAGTTGGTCGGCGACGATTTGTTTGTCACCAATGTCGATTTCCTCCGGAAAGGAATCGATCGCGGCGTAGCGAATTCCATTCTCGTAAAGGTGAACCAAATTGGCACCCTTACGGAAACCTTCGCCACGATCGACCTGGCAATGGCGAACAATTACACCGCAGTCATCAGCCATCGTTCCGGCGAAACCGAGGACACGACGATCGCCGACATCGCGGTCGCGACCAATGCCGGTCAGATCAAGACCGGTTCGCTGTGCCGGACGGATCGCGTGGCGAAATATAACCAGCTCCTCCGGATCGCGGAAGAACTGGGTGACAAGGCCGTTTTCGGCGGTAAGATGCGATAGTGGACGCCACGGGCTACGGCCGATTTCGCGAGCGCCGCGAAGCTAGCATCTGGCAGCAGATGAACGCGATCCTCCGCGTGCTGCTGCTCATCGCCGTCTGGCTTTTGATGATCAGTTTCTTCCTCCCGCCTTACAAACAGTTGCAACGAGATCGCGCCAGCTTCGACAAACTGAATGCGCAACTAACCGATAAGAAAGAGGTCCTTGCGCGCCTTAACAAACAGGTCGCGCTCCTGAAAAACGATCCGACGTACCTCGAGACCTACGCACGCGACAGCCTCCAGGTGATGAAGCCGGGCGAGACGATTTTTCGGATCGAGTCGGCGAAAAAGTAGTTCGTGAGGCAGCAGCCGAACTAAATCTTTGGGCAGCCCTTAGTTGACTGGATCCTTCGACTTCCTTTGCTTTACTTCGCTCAGGATGACGTGAGAGTGCGGTCGGCCTAACGAATCAAGGCGCTGTCGTCCGGAGCGGGGGCGGAATGATATCGTCAGCCAGTTTTGCAGCAACTTCCTTGCTGATCCTTCTGGCGTTGTGCGTGACAGGTTGCTCACCAGCGTGCGCGCCTCCTCTTTCTTTCCTGCCTGGATCAGCGTCTCCGCCTGTTCAAGGGAAGCGCGCAGCAGATCGCCGCGGCTTTTATAAATCGTGCGCGCCTGCTGTAGAGAACTGATCGCGCTGTCGTAGTCCCCTGCTTTTTTCTTAATCAACCCCAGGTCCTCGATCATCGGGCCATTACCGGCGGGAGAGGCGACTTGCCCCGCGAGTCCGAAGTAGTCGGCGGAACTTTTGCCAGCGTTCTGCAAAGCGAAATCGTGATAGATCTCCCAAGGATTTGGCGGATGGACGCTCCGCTTCTCAGCCGGCTGTTGCCACGACGCGTAGGGCCGATACAGCGGATCACCGACCACGACGGTCATCCAGGAAAGCGCGCGCATCGCCATATATGCGCTCTTCCGCGAGCGTGAAACCGTGCAGCAAACGGTCGTTAAAAATATCGAGGTGCGCGGTCATCTGCAGATACGGCTCGTAACATTGCCTAACGATGCCGCCGCGCCTTTACTCAAAAGTGGAGCCGTCCAGTTTACGTCCGCAGCGCGCAGCGTGCTCGCGCTGAACGAATGGATGTGCACCGCGACAGCGCCCGGCCGAAACTTGAAATTCGGATCGGCTAGCGCGCCCGAGATGCTGCCCGCAAACCAGCCGTAATACAGCGCGCAGTCGGTGATCGGAAAACCGCTTGGGACGATCTCCGGTTTTTGGTCATACACCACCGGAACGCCGGCTCCGCGCAGTGCTTTCACGACTCGCTGGAGCCATCCGTCGCCATAGCGAGAGCGCCGGATGTGTTCTGCGCGCCGTCCACATAGGCGCGGCCCCAAAGACCCTTTTCTTCGGTCGCGATCGAGTCGGTGATCATCCATCTAACGATCGACGCGGTTGGCGCATCGAGCGCGCCACCAGCAGGAGCGGCGTTCCCTCGAGTTCCTTGATGGTTCGGAAGTCCTTGAAATATGGGTTCGGCGTCGCGCCGGAAATCTGACGCGAGAAAAGCCCCAGCGCGGCCAACTCTGAATCGACCGATGCTTCGTTTTGTGAGTCGATCGTGTTGTCTGCTGGGTGGTCCCCGTCGTAGATCGTGGTCGCGCGAATCTTCAAAGGCATCCCGCGGATTAGCGCGGCGAACTGATCTTACCTGAATCGACAATCTGTTTGCCGCCGCCGTCCTGGTACGTCCTCCACCAACTCCGCTCGGCGAAAATTTTCCGGAGCGGCTCCGCGGTCGTCTCGTCGTATTCCTGGCGGCTGATTTCTTCGTCTGGCGAACATTTGAGTCCGACCAGATGATCGTTAGGGATATGCCGCTGCGCGGCGTAGAAGCGCGCAAGATTCGCTGAGTCCGCCGCGTCGGGGTTGTAAATTACGATCGTGGTCGACGCCAAATCGGCCAGTCGCGAATGCGCCGGACACCGCGCCTAACGAGAATAGGACCAGCAAGAGAGAGGCCAGTCGAGTCATGGCTCGATCGCCAGTTTCAACCCATCGTAAGCGAGCCCGGTTCTGGGCGGCAAATCCGCCTCCGCGCTTTGCGCGAGCTCGTGGCAGATATGGGTTAAAAGCGTTTGCCCTGGCTGCACGCGCTCCGCCACCTCCAGCGCCTGTGCGACACTTAGGTGGGTCGGGTGCGGCTTGTGCCGGAGCGCATCGATCACCATGACTTTCACGCCTGCGATTTTGCGCGCGATGTCATCGGGAACCGCGCTGCAATCACTGAGATACGCCAGCAACCTGGCACCGCCGCGCTCGAACAGGTAGCCATACGTTTCCGAATGCCCGTGCGGCACCGGCAATGGCGTGATCCTTGTTTCGCCTAACGAAAAGGGTCCGCGGATAATGTGCGGCTCCGGATGCAGATAACCCGGCCAGCGATGCGTCGCCTTGAAGGCAAACTCGTAGACGCGTTCCATATCCGCCATCGTTTCGGCTGACGCATAGACCGGGATTCGGCCTCCGCGGGGCGAGGCGAAACGCCGGAGGTCGTCGAACCCCATGATGTGGTCCGTATGCGAATGGGTCAGGACCACTGCGTCCACTTCCCAGATGTTTTCGCGAAGGCATTGCGTGCGAAAGTCGGTCCCGGTATCGACGGCGAATTTGCACTCTGGCGTCTCAACATAAATCGAGGCGCGCGTCCGGTTATCGCGCGGATCAGGGGAACGGCAGACTGCGCAATCGCAGCGAATCATCGGCACACCCTGCGAAGTGCCGGTGCCGAGGAAGGTGACCTGAAGTTGAGAGTCGGAGGCGTTCAGAGGTTCATCTCTCAACTCTCAGTTCCTAACTCTCAACTGCCGTCTTGCTCAGTGCGCTCCGCATCAAGGATCTCACGCTGATTGTTCGGAGCCCGATCTGAAGATTAGAAGCAATGCAAATTCCTGTAGTCGCTCGGCACCGCCGAAGATTCGCTGCCCCGAGACTAGCACGGCGGTCGCAGATAGCAGGTACAGCGTGAAATCGCCTTCTAATTATTCCAACGAGAGCGAATTCAATCAGTGGATCTGCCAAGGATTTCGCTTCGCAAACTCAACGCAGTCCATCGTTCGACGGTCGCCGGCGGCGAGAACGCTGAGTCAGATCATCTGGAAAAAGCGACGGCAACGATCTCACCCTCCGAATAACGCAGTCATACCTGCTTCTCAGCTCGTCTCTCGCAGGTGAACCGACAAAATAGAAGACTGAACGGAAAGCGCCGCTGACCGAGCCGGGCGCGTCCCGCACACTTTAAAATCGCGCTCTTCCGTTGGGTTTCCAATCCCAAGGGATTTGCTCTTGCGCCGCCACTTTCTCTCGGCAGCCTATAAAACACTTTATGCCACTGGAAACTCGCGAGCTGGAAACGCCGGATGCGGCCACCCGCGTGGTTTCCGCCGATGCCGCCTTCCGCGACCGGCGCGACCAGGAGCCGGGAAGCGACCTGATCGGCGAGAAAATGGTCCTGAACATGGGCCCATCGCATCCGGCGACGCACGGGGTTTTGCGCCTCGTGCTCGAGCTGGATGGGGAGCTTGTGACGAAGGCGACGCCCGAAGTTGGCTACCTCCATCGGGGGGACGAAAAGATCGCGGAGAACATGCAATACAACCAGTTTGTGCCCTACACCGACCGGCTGGATTACCTTGCCCCGCTTGCAAACAACGTCGCCTACGCGCTCGCCGTCGAGAAGTTGATGGGCTGGGAGCTCCCGCCGCGCGGGAAAGCGATTCGCGTGATCTGCTGCGAGACGGCCCGGATTTCCGCCCACCTGCTCGGGCTCGGCGCGATGGCGCTCGATCTCGGGGCGATGACGGTTTTTCTCTACACCTTCACCGAGCGGGAGAAACTTTATAACCTGTTTGAGCTGCTAACCGGTGCACGCTTTACCACTTCCTACACACGGGTTGGCGGTCAGATTCGCGATCTGTCTCCGAATTTCATCCCCGAGCTCGAGGCCTTCATGGACGGGTTTATCCCGCAGCTCGACGAGATCGATAAGTTGCTGACTCGGAATCGGATTTTCGTCGATCGCACACGCGATATCGGCGTAATCCCGCGCGAGCGGGCAATTGCTTACGCGCTCTCCGGGCCGAACCTGCGTGGTAGCGGAGTCGAACACGATCTTCGCCGGAAACACCCGTATCTCGATTACGAAAACTACGACTTTGAGATTCCGATCGGGTCCGTGGGGGATTGCTATGATCGCTACCTCATCCGGATCGAAGAGATGCGGCAGAGCGTGCGAATTCTTCGGCAGGTGGTGGACAAACTTCCCGACGGCCCAATCAATCTGGCCGACTGGAAAAACATGCTCCCGCCGAAGTCGCGGGTCATGACGAAGATGGAGGAGCTGATCCACCATTTTATCGTCGTGACACAAGGTCTCGACGCGCCGCCGGGCGAGGTCTATTTCGGCGCCGAAAACCCGAAAGGTGAGCTCGGTTTCTACATTAATAGCAAGGGCGGCGGCGTGCCGCACCGGTTGAAGATCCGCGCGCCTTCCTTCGTGAATTTGAGCATTCTCCCCGAGCTCCTGCCGGGTGCGATGCTGAGCGACGTGGTCGCGATCCTTGGGAGTCTGGACTTCGTGATGGGAGAATGCGACAGATGAAAATCCCATGACGAAACACAAAACTCATCTCCTCGGCCTGTTGCTCGCGGCTCTCGCACTCCTCTCGTTAGGCGGGTGCAGTCGCAGCACCATCTCGGGTTCCAAACTTACGAGCGCGAACTACGACCAGATCACGCTCGGAATGTCAAAGGCGCAGGTGGAAACCATCCTTGGCAGCCCGACGACCGCGGAGACCAAGGACATGGTCATCTTCAAGAAAAGCACCTATCGCTACGAGGACGGCAAGAAGTTCGCGATCATCACTTTCAAAAACGACGAGGTCGACAGCAAAGACACCAACCTGGGGCGCGAGCCGTAGTCGCGCCGCGATATGTTTCAGATGAGCAAACACCTGCAATCAGCCCGCCCGCTTGCGCTTTTCCTCGCGGCAGCGTTCGTTCTGAGCAGTTGCCATGGCAAACGGCTAACCCGGGCCAACGTTAACGAAATCACCGACGGCATGAGCCGCAAACAGGTCGAATCCATCCTCGGACCGCCCACTTCGGTCGACAGCACAAACCTGCTCGTGACCAAGAAAGTGACCTATAACTACCAGCAGGGTAACGAGACGGTTACGATCGTGTTTTTCAACGATCAGGTCTCGTCGAAAGAGAGCAACCTGCACGACTAGCTGTCATCTGTGGAGGCGACGATGACAGACGTTCCGGCCGAGCTGGAGCGGAAAATGGACGAAGCCATCGGTCATTATCCGGCCGATCACAAACGGAGCGCTTCGCTTCCATTGCTACATCTCTGGCAGGAACATTTTGGCTACATCAGCGATCACGCCGTCCTCTGGATCGCGGCCAAGCTCGGGCTTGAGCCGATCAATATTCTCGAGCTAATCACGTTTTATCCCATGCTCCGGCAGGAGCCGGCGGGGCGAAAGCATATTCGGGTCTGCCGCACGCTGAGCTGCGCGATGGCGGGCGCCTATCCGTTAATGGAGAAACTGGCCGGACTAACAAAAATCGATCGCGAGCATCAGGGGCCCGGGATGCACAATCCGATTTCCGTGAGCGAGGATGGCGAATACAGCCTCGAATTTGTGGAATGCCTGGCAAGCTGCGGCACCGCGCCGGTTTGCATGGTGGGGGACGAGTTGCGGGAGAGGGTGCCGCCGAACGACGCCGCCCAGTTATTGGCGGGCAAGGATTTCACGATCGCTCATCCGCGACCGCATCCGCTCGAGCGCCGTTTGATTTTTCAAAATATCGGCCGCGAAGGCTACGGCATCGACATCGCGAGCTACTTGGAAACGGGCGGCTATCAACAGCTCCAAAAAGCGCTCACGATGTCTCGCGCCGAAATCGTGAACGAAGTGAAAACGTCCGGTCTTCGGGGCCGCGGCGAGTTTGCTCAGGGCGCGAAAATTTTGGAAGCCGCGATCGAAGAGGCGCGCGCCCGCAACTTCTTAGGCAAAAACATGCTCGGCAGCGGCTTCGACATTGAGATTTATGTCCATCGTGGCGCCGGCGCCTACATCTGCGGTGAGGAAACGGGATTGATCGAATCGCTCGAAGGCAAGCGCGCGTATCCACGAATCAAACCGCCTTATTTCCCGGCCGTTCTGGGCCTCTACATGTGTCCGACGATCGTGAACAACGTTGAGACGCTCTGCCACGTAAAGCACATCATCGGGATGGGCGGTGCGGAATACGCTCGGATCGGCCGGCCGAACAATACCGGGACCCGGATCGTTTGCGTAAGCGGGGACGTCGTGAGGCCGGGTTATTTCGAGATTGAGGTCGGCGCCCTCACGATGGGGCAGGTGATCAACGAAATGGCCGGCGGACCGAAAGAAGGTCGCAAGATCAAAGCCGTCATTCCTGGTGGCAGTTCCGCGAAAGTTCTGCGCGCTGATGAGCGGTTCAAACTCAAGGACCAGGAAGTCTCGCTCGAGGATATTCCGATGGATTTCGACTCGTTAGCCGCGGCGGGTTCGATGGCCGGTTCTGGCGGCGTGATCGTGCTGGACGATTCCCGCGACATGCTCTGGACGCTCAACAACATCAACGAATTCTACGCGCACGAAAGTTGCGGCCAATGCACGCCGTGTCGGGAAGGTTCGCTTTGGATGAAGAAAATCACCGACCGGATGCTGCTGGGCGGCGGCGTAACGCAGGATCCGGCGACCTTGCATAACGTGGCCGACAACATCGCCGGCAAAACGATTTGCGCCTTCGGCGAAGCGTGTGCGTGGCCGACGCAGAGTTTCCTCGACAAGTTCCCTAACGAATTCGCGTCGCGCGCGGAAAAGCCGGTCCCGCCGCCACTACCGCCTGAATACACGCCGGAAGAACTGATTGCTGAAGAAGAAATCCCCACCGTCTCGCTCGCCCACGACCCCGGTTGGGACAAAGCCGGAGCCGCAGGAACGGTTTAACATGAATCTGGGAACCAGGAAGCGAGAGTCGGGTAATCGTCAGCTGACGGAGCAGGTCATCGGCGCGGCAATGCGGATCCCCCGTGAACTCGATCCGGGATTTCTCGGATCCATTGATGAAGAATCATTCGCCGCTGGACTTCGCTTGCTCGATTTGAGTTTCGAACGTCAGAAGCGAGAACATCGGTTCGACCTTCTGATTGATTCCAAGATTGCTGTTGAACTCGAAGCGATCGGCGCTCTGGAAAACATCGATTACGCAGTCGTGCGATCCTATCTCAAAGCGCCTGGCCTACGGGACGCTCTGCTCTTGAACTTTGCCGCGGCACCCTGGCTCGTGAAGCGAGTGGGGCATGAATATCAACCGCACAACAGGGAGCAAGTTAGCCATTGACCTCTTGGTTTCCTCGCTTTCAAATTCATGCCTAACGATCCGCAATCTCCACTGGTGAACGTCCAGATCAACGGCGTCTGGCATCAGTTTCCGAAAGGAACGCGGCTAATCGAAGCCTGCGAGCAGGCCGGAAGTTTTGTGCCGCGCTACTGCTATCACAAGAAGCTCTCCTCGCCCGGGAATTGCCGGATGTGCCTGATCGAGATGGGCATGCCGAAGATGGGTCCCGATCGTAAGCCGGTCCTTGGCCCCGATGGCAGGCCTGAAATCAACTGGATGCCGCGTCCGCAGATTTGTTGCGCCACCGATGTTTCCGAAGGCCAGGCCGTGCGCACCAATTCTCCGCTGGTGGAACAATGCCGGCGCGGGGTGCTCGAATTTCTCCTCATCAATCACCCGCTCGATTGCCCGATCTGCGACCAGGCGGGCGAGTGTCCGCTGCAGGAATTCAGCGTGGAATACGGCCGCCAGGATTCGCGTTTTTTGGAGAACAAAGTGAAGAAGCCGAAGCAGGTCGAACTGGGCCCGCGGGTCACGCTCGACGACGAACGCTGCATTCTCTGTTCGCGCTGCATTCGTTTCTGCCAGGAGATCGCAGACGATGACGTGCTCGGCTTCGTCGACCGCGGCAGTTACACCACGCTGACGGCGCACCCGGGCGTGCGGCTGGAGAATAACTACTCGCTCAACACCGTTGATATTTGCCCGGTTGGCGCGCTGACCTCGACGGATTTTCGTTTCAAGATGCGCGTCTGGTTCCTCAAGGAAACGAAGAGCTTTTGCACCAGCTGCGCGACGGGTTGCAACACGATCATCGGGACGCGGGAGGACGCGATTTACCGCCAGACTCCTCGCGAGAACGATGCCGTGAATTCCTGCTGGATGTGCGACTACGGCCGTTTGAATTTCGATTACCTCCAGAGCGGTCGCCGGTTACTCGAACCGCTCGTGCGGGACGCGCTCCGTCTGCAACCGACCACGTGGACGAAAGCAATGCAGAGTGCGATAGCGTTGCTGCGTCCCTTCGTCGGCCGGCAGATCGCGATTCTCGCTTCCGGTCGAATGACAAACGAAGAACTTTGGCTGACCTCGCGACTGGCGAAGTCGTTAGGCGTAACGCTGGTTGACATCGTCCCGCGGAACGGCCCCGGTGACGACATTCTGCTCAGCACCGACCGCAATCCGAATACGAGCGGCGCGCGGCTGCTCGGTGTCGCCTCGCCGTCGGGCGCTGTCCTGGGAGAGATCAAAGAGGCGGTCTCATCCGGTCAAATTCAGGCGCTGATCTCGTTAGGCGAAAATCCGCTGCATTGCGGGATAACGGCCGAACAACTGGCGCGGCTGCCGGCTTACATCGTGATGGATTTGATCGAGAACGAATCTACTTCCCGCGCTCACGTGGTCCTGCCCTCGTTCGGCTTCGCCGAGAAGCGCGGGTCGATGATCAACGGCAAAGGCCGCCTGCAACGTCTCAACCGCGCAGTTCGCGGCCCCGGCCTGGCGCGCGATGATTGGGAGATTTTGCGCGATCTTTTGCAGGCGAACTCGAGTGAGAACGAGATCCGCACGATCGAAGACGTCTTCCACGAGATGAGCGCAGCGGTGCCGGAACTAAATGGCCTGACGCTCAGCCGGATCAGCGATCTCGGCGTGCAGGTCTTGAATATCGACAAATCGCCCGACGCCCCGGGTGAGCCTTCCGAACAAAAAGTGCGCGAGCGCGAGAAGGAGAAGCACCCGCAATGAAATCGCGCGCGAGATCGACAATGCCGAGGAGCGCACGCGCCTCGCGTCCCGGCGGTAGCGCCCTGGCGATCGTGAATTTTCCGTTCGCTCCGGCCGCTCAGAGTCTTTCGCGACGTGGCCTAAACAGCAGGCGAGGGCGTGTGCTTGCCCGAATTCCGGCGTCGCGCGCTAGCTCCATATGACTTTCCTCGTCCTCACCTCGCTGCTGAAGATCATCGGGATCGTGTTCCTGATTATCCTGCCGATGGTCTCCTACGCAGTTTATGCGGAACGCCGAGTCAGCGCGTTGATCCAGGACCGGCTCGGGCCGAATCGGGTCGGCCCGGCGGGACTTTTTCAGCCGATTGCCGACGCGATGAAGTTCATCCTCAAGGAAGACTTTACGCCGGCGCACGTGAACAAGTTTTATTACTGGCTCGCGCCCGGGCTGGCGATGGTACCAGCGATCCTCACGATCGCGGTCGTGCCGTTCGGCAGCTCATTGTTAGGTGTGCCCATGGTCATCGCCGATATCAACGTCGGCGTCCTCTATGTCTTCGCCATCTCCTCGTTAGGCGTATATGGCATCGTGATCGCCGGCTGGTCATCGAACTCGAAATATTCCTTCCTCGGCGGCGTGCGCTCGAGCTCCCAGATGATCTCTTACGAGCTCTCGTTAGGCCTTTCCGTCATCCCGATTTTCCTCCTCGTCGGGCAGCTCCGGCTCACGACGATTGTCCGGTATCAGATCGAGCACGGCTGGATGATCGCGCCCTTTCTCGGCGACCCGACCAACATTTGGAAATGGCTCCTCACAATCCCGATGGTCATCTCTTTCGTTGTATTTATGATCGCGATTTTCGCGGAGACAAACCGGCTGCCCTTCGATCTGCCGGAAGCGGAGCAGGAGCTGGTGGGCGGTTATCACACCGAATATTCCTCGATGAAATTCGCCCTTTTCTTTCTCGGCGAATACGCGGCGATGATCACCGGCTCCGCCATCATCGTGACCCTCTTTCTCGGCGGCTGGCATTTGCCGATCCCGTGGTGGAGTCAGGCGGATGGTTTCCATTGGCTCCTGATCACCGGTTCGTTAGGCGGATGGCTTGGGGTGCTCGCTGGCCTCTTTAATATCGTCGTGTTCTTCACCAAGGTCGCGCTCCTGCTCCTCTTTTTTATGTGGGTGCGGTGGACGCTGCCGCGGTTTCGCTACGACCAGCTCATGCGGCTGGGCTGGGTTTTCTTTTTTGAGATTGCGCTCGTGAACATCTTCCTGGCCGCGATCATCGTGGCTTACATGCCGAAGTAGCTGATGAATCAGGAAAACAGGAAAGGAAAAAGAATGAATCAGAATGGTGAAGTTTCCGTTTCCGTCCCTGCTTTCCTGCTTTCTTCGGTCATCATTTAACCATGGCGATTACGGTTCGACGCCCAAATTTGACCTGGTCGGAGAAGGTTTACCTGCCGGAAATCTTCCGGGGCATGGTCATCACGCTGCGGCACTTCAAAAACATGCTGGTCGGCCGCACGAAGGTGACGATGCAATACCCGGAGCAGAAATGGGACGATCACATGCCCGAGCACTACCGCGGCGCGCCTACACTGATCAAAGATGAACGCGATCGGGTCCGCTGCGTCGCCTGTCAGCTCTGCGAATTCATCTGTCCGCCGCGCGCGATCAAGATCGTGCCGGGGGAGATCGCGGCCGGCGATCGCTTCGCCAAAGTGGAGAAATATCCCGAGGAATTCGACATCGACATGATCCGCTGCATCTACTGCGGGATGTGCGAAGAGGTCTGCCCGGAACAGGCGATTTTCCTGCGAAAAGATTACGCCATCACCGGATTCACGCGGGCCGACATGGTGCACAACAAGCAGAAGCTGATTGAGCTTGGCGGGACGCTGCACGGGCTGGTTTTGAAATGGAACGAAAAGAAATGAGGACGTCAATTCGTCATCCCAAGCAGAGCCGAGGGCTCCGCTTCGGTCCCTGCGCTCCGCTCCGGATGACAACGTTTTTGCCTAACGAAAGGCCGAGCGCGCTTTTTGCCTAACGAATCATGTCGCCGTTCTTCTTCTGGTTCTTCTCCGCGCTGATGCTGTTCTTCGGCGCAGCCGTCGTCCTCAATCGCAACCCGGTTGCAAGCGCGCTCAGCCTGGTCGTTTCGTTTCTCGGACTCGCCGCACTTTTCATGACGCTCGATGCCTTCTTTATCGGCATCATTCAGGTGCTGGTTTACGCGGGCGCGGTCATGGTGCTCTTCCTTTTCATCATCATGCTGCTTGATCTGCACGCGGAAGAACGGCGCCGGACCAACGTCGTTACCTTCATCGGCGGCGCGGCGGTTGCCATCGTATTTTTCGGGCAGCTTTATCTCGTGATCACCCACTTGCGGCAGGCGAAGCTGCCTTTTCCCGCTTTGCCCGCGAGCCATCCCGACGATGTCCGCAGCGTCGGCCTGCTCCTTTTTGGAAATTACAACCTGCCGTTCCAGATCATCGCGGTGCTCATCCTGGTGGCGACGATCGGCGTGATCGTATTGAGCAAGCGCGAGCTGCGGTAAGCAATGATCACCCTGGGCGACTACCTTTTTGTGAGCGGCCTGCTCTTCACGCTGGGGTTCGCGGGCGTGCTGTTGCGGCGAAACATCATCATTATCTTCATGTCGCTCGAGCTGATGCTAAATGCGGCGAATCTTTCGCTTGTCGCCTTTTCCCGGTTTCGCGTTGACGGGTCCGGATTGCCTAGCTATCACGCGCAGGTTTTCGTTTTCTTCATTATCACGGTGGCGGCGGCCGAGGTTGCGGTCGGTCTCGCGGTAATTGTCGCACTCTATCGGGCGCGACGGACGACTCACGTTGAGGACATCAATAGCTTGAGGTTTTGAAATGAACGGACGTTCACATCATCAACCCGAGTGGAACCGGAGGTGGAGTCGAGGGATCCGGTCGCGCTGTTGGAGAGCTGTGGAGCGAGCTTCCCGGCCGTTCCACGGGATCCTTCGACTCGGCCGCGCTTCGCTCAGGATGACCGAGTAATTATGCTTCCCTGGCTCGCACTGCTTCTTCCGCTCGCTTCCGCGTTCGTCATCATGATCGCGACGCGGTCACTGCGTTCGGTGAGCGCTTACATTTCCGTCGCGGCAGTTCTGGGCAGTTTTGTTTGCGCCTGCTTCATTTTCCTCGGCGGAACCTCCGCTGCGGCCACGGTTTCGTGGATCGATCTCGGCGCGAGCTTTCGCGTTCCGCTTGGCCTGACGCTCGACCCGC
This sequence comes from Chthoniobacterales bacterium, assembly GCA_025929155.1. GTDB lineage: Bacteria > Verrucomicrobiota > Verrucomicrobiia > Chthoniobacterales > UBA10450 > Palsa-1392. The sequence continues at coordinate 30,861 of JAICMR010000024.1, forward strand.
TCAGTCGCTCGATGCTTTTCATGGTGACCGGGGTCGGGTCGCTCATTCACATCTACTCGTTAGGCTACATGCGCGACGACGAGGGAAAATCGCGATATTTCGCCGGGCTCTCGCTCTTCGTGTTCGCGATGCTCGGGATCGTTTTCGCGAATAATTTCGTCATGATTTTCATCTTTTGGGAGCTGGTCGGGGTCAGCTCTTATTTGCTGATCGGCCATTGGTTCGAGCGCCCGTCGGCGGCTAATGCGGCCAAAAAGGCATTCATCACCAATCGTGTCGGCGACTTCGGATTCATGCTTGGAATCCTGATGGTCTGGACGGCCACCGGCTCGTTCGTGTTCGTTGATTCGGCAAAGGGTATGGCCGGTTTTGCGGGTCATAGCGGTTACCTGACGGCTGCGGCGCTCCTTGTGTTTTGCGGTGCGGTCGGGAAGTCGGCGCAATTCCCACTCCACGTCTGGCTGCCCGACGCGATGGAAGGTCCGACGCCCGTTTCGGCCTTGATCCATGCGGCGACGATGGTGGCGGCGGGAGTTTACATGCTCGTGCGCGTCGGATTTCTGATCGCAGCGTCACCCGCCGCGCTCGATGTCATCGCGTGGATCGGCACGATTACCGCGGTGCTCGCGGCCTTGATGGCGACACAGCAAAACGACATCAAGCGCGTCCTGGCCTACTCCACGATCTCGCAACTCGGCTACATGGTCATGGCGGTCGGCCTTGCTTCTGGCGAGGCGGCGATGTTCCACCTTTTCACGCACGCTGCCTTCAAGGCGCTGCTTTTCCTTGGGTCCGGCTCGCTCATTTACATGCTCCATCACGAGCAGGACATGTGGCGGATGGGCGAGCAGTGGAAGCGAATGCCGCTGACTTGCCTGACGTTTCTGATCGGCACACTGGCGCTGATCGGCTTTCCCGGATCGAGTGGCTTCTTCAGCAAAGATGCGATCCTGGTGCTCGCGTATGAGCGCAACTTTCCGGTTTTCGTGGTTGGCGCTTTCACGGCGCTGTTGACGGCGTTTTACATGACGCGGCTCGTCGTGGTGGTGTTCTTCGGCCGGCCGCGGAGCGACCACGCGGCGCGCAGCGGCGAATCACCCGCGGTGATGGTGATCCCGATGCTCCTGCTCAGCATCCCGGCAGCGATCGGTGGCTTTGGGTTCTTCGCGCGGCGGTTTCTGGTTTTGCCTAACGAAGGTGCGCCAGTCGTGGCGGTGCCGATCATCGCTCTGGTCTGCCTCGTGGTCGGCGCCGGAAGCGCGATTTTCCTTTATCGCGGTCGCACCAGCGAACCGCTCGGCATCGCCTTCTTC
>JAICMR010000087.1 GCA_025929155.1 Chthoniobacterales bacterium
GGTGGGCGAAACCGCCTCATTTGCCGTCGCGGCGACGGGCGATGCACTGCAGTATCAATGGAGGAAGAACGGCAATGCCATTCCCGGGGCTAACGGATCGACTTACACAACGCCGCCAGCCACTCTCGACGATAACGGGTCACTCTTTTCCGTCGTCGTCAGCAACCCCGGCGGGAGCGTCACAAGCCGCAACGCCGCTCTTGGTGTGACTCAATAGCCGAGAGCTTACGGCGAACCTAACAAGGTCAAAGTCCGAGTCCTAGGCGAAGAAGAACCAACAAGGGCAGGCTCTTGTCCGCTCCCGCGGCTTGTGTCTCCGGGGTAGTGTCTGGTTTGGCGACCATCAGCGCCACTTCGCTGGATGTGTCGTGTTTTGGGAAGCGATGCGGAGTTGCAAGCCGCTCCGGACCGTGAGCGAGAGTTGGTTGACGACTCATCCGGATGACTGACACCTTGCCTGCAAGGTGACGCGTGCATTGGTCCCGATGGAGGTATATCAGTGTAAGATGCATGCGATAGCTCTCTTCACTCTGCTATGCGCGCTTGCGGCTCAAGCGTTAGGCGCAACGCGGGAAGAACCCTACGAGTTCATTCACGAAATCCCGATCGGCGGCGAAGGTGGCTGGGATATCCTGACGGTGGATTCCGACGCACATCGGCTCTACCTCTCGCATGCTACGAAAGTTGTGGTTCTCGATCTCGAGAAGGATGCAGTCATCGGCCAGATCCAAAACACGCCCGGTGTGCATGGTTTTATCGCGGTGCCGGAAGCTGGACGCGGCTATGCGAGTAACGGTCAGGAAGCGAAGGCGTCCGTGGTCGACCTAAAGACGCTGAAGACGATCTCAAAAGTAGCTACTGACGAGAGTCCCGACGACTTGGTTTACGAGCCGCGGCACGGTGAAGTTTATATCTTTAACCACAAAGGCGGCTCCGTTACGGTGATCGAGGCAAAGACAGCGCGGGTGGTAACCACCATCCCGCTTGGAGGAAGCCCGGAATTCGCTGCCGTCGATAGCTCAGCGGACCGGGTTTACTGCAATGTCGAAGACAAGAGCGAGGTCGTGGTAATCGACGCGACAAAACACGCAGTCGTGGCGCATTGGCCGCTGGCGCCGGGCGAAGAGCCGAGCGGTATCGCTTTCGACGCCGCGCATCATCGCCTCTTTAGCACCTGCCATAACAAGCTGATGACGATGCTCGACACGGAAAACGGCAAAGTCGTCGCGACGGTTCCGATCGCGGATGGACCCGACGGCTGCGCCTTCAGCGATAAATCGCAGCTCGCCTTTGCCTCCTGCGGAGCAGGTGTGACAACGATCGCAAAAGAGAAAACTCCAGATTTCCTCGCGGTTGTGCAGACTTTAAAGACAGAGCGAGGCGCACGCACGATGGCGATCGATCCGGGGACCGGGCGGATTTACCTGCCGACAGCACAGTTTGAACCAATGCCAAGCCCGGCGCCGGGCGCGCCGAGGCAGCGACCAAAGATCGTGCCGAACACATTCAAGCTTCTGGTTTACGGCTTACATAGCTAGCTCCCGTTGTCTGGCCTAACGAGCGCATTAGCCTTGTGTCTCGCCGCGACTCTCGTCGCCGCGCCGCATCTCCGCGCCCAAGCCGGTCCACCCATGATCACTGATGACCCGGGCACGCCGGGCAACCGGCATTGGGAGATCAATCTGGCGACCATCTTTGCCTATCATAACCGTGAGACCTCCTTTGACGCTCCCGGCATTGACCTGAACTATGGACTCGGGGAAAGCATCCAGCTCACCCTGCAGGGCGGCCCCGCCTTTCTGAAACCGCGCGGCCATGGCGTGATCGGAGGATTGGGCGGGACCGAGGCCGGCGTGAAGTGGCGCTTCCTCGACGAGGAGAAGAGCGGATTCGATGTTTCCATGTTTCCGCGGGTAATTTTCAACATTACGGGCTCCTCAGCCCGTCGCGGCCTGGCGGACGACGGCACGCGCTTCCAGATCCCCTTTCAGGCTTCGAAATCGTTCGGCCGATTTCATCTCGATGCGGAGTTTGGTCCGCGCACCATCACGGTGGGTCGCAGCGAGTGGCTTTACGGCATCGTTGGTGGGATCGACCTCGGAAAAAGGACTGCGGTCATGGCGGAGCTACAGGGGTCTGCGCGCACGAATTTTACCCGCGACGTCCTGACGGCGAATTTCGGCTTGCGTCACCGCTTCACGGAATCACGCATCCTCCTCGTGTCGCTTGGGCACGAACTGCGCGATGCGGAGCAGGCACGGGCGTTGATCGGTTATCTAGGCGTGCAGCTACTCTACTAGCGCCGCCAGTTTCCCCCGAAGCCTTTCAATGCATCTTCGGAGCCTGCTTTTGCGAGTTATTGCTGAGGCTCGCTTTCCCTTGCCCGAACTCGGTGACCTATTTCAAACCGCGGATCGATTCGTTCCTCACATCCATGTACCTTCGGGGCGGAAACGTGGGCGCCGACTTTATTCGTTGTTAGGAAGGGCATGTCCGAGCGGAACCTTTTTCGAAACAGGGTTAGCGCAGTGAACGAACTTTACTTTAACCCTCAGACTACGACTTCACCGTGACCGGTGTGCCGATCTCAACCGCATCATAGAACTGGCGCGCTTTCCAGTAGGGCATGCGGATGCAACCATGAGACGCCGGTTCACCCGGCAGGTAACCCTGGTGCAACCCATAACCAGGAGCGAATTCCACAAAGTAAGGCATTGGCGCGCCGACAAAGTGAGCATGGCGCGGCTTCCGGTCGCGGCGCGTATCGACGTCGGCCTTGATAAGGCGATTCGAGTCATCGACATAGGCTCCGTAGAGGCTGGAGCGATGGTCTTTGTCTTTACGAGTCACTCGGAAGCGCCCCAGCGGGGTCCGGTGTCCTTCTCGCCCGCTGGAAATTCGGGAAGTGGCAACGAGATGGCCTCCCCGGTAAAGGTAGACTTCCTGCGCCCGCAGGCTCACGACGATTGACGCGCGGCCGGTATGAGTTTGCGGAAGGTTCGCCGTAACCATTTCGCTCATGGTATCGCATCCGGCAAAGGCACTGAGAATCCCAGCCATGGCGCAAAGCCGGAGAAGTGGTTTGATCATGAGCGGCACAACGAAGAAAGGCTAATCGAGCTGCTTTTGATCCAGCGCACAAGTAGGAATAGTACGGACCCGCGGCTTCCGCAACTTCCAGAAGGCCGCAATGCGGATTCCACCAGCTCCCAACAGTCGTCGGATGCGCTGTGACAGCACACGCTAGAAAAGGACTCTTATTCATGACACGAAGAGGTGCTCCATGTTTTCACTCCCCAGCGCGACGCTGATAGACCGGTCCAGCTTGCGATGAGTCGAGCAAGCTTTGGGTGATATAAGAGTCATCGTTAAGATACCTGTGTCATTCCGCGGCGATTATCGTCCCCGCTGTAGAAGGATTCCCTCAGAGTGATGTGTCGATATAGCCGCGCTGGGAGCTGCATCTGAAAGCAAATGGGAACGCACGAAGCGAAGCTGAGCCCCCGAAGTGGAACTTTCCTGCCGGTCATCAGCGCTTTTTATTTTCATTAGCAATCCTCCCGCCCATAATTTCCCGATGGACTCGATGTCGAACGATCCCGCCGAGGCGCTGCTGCACACCTACAGTGTCAGTGGCGGCATCAACTATCTCGCCGCCGCCGCGACCTTGCCATCGCGCCCGGCGATCGACGCCGCCTGTCTCGATCTGCTGAGCCTGCTCTTCCCCGGCTTTCACGGCGCCCCATTGGTTGATCCGGGGGATCTGCCGGACCTCACGCGCATCCGGATTCGCTCGCTTCGGGCCCGGCTTTTTCCGGAGATGGTGAAAAGTATCGGACCGCGAACAGAGGCAGGCACGCAGGTAACAGCGGAGATCGAGAGCATTCTCGCCGACTTTCTGGGCCAACTCGCGCGGGTCCGCGAGATGCTTTGGTCAGATCTCGACGCCGCTTATGAAGGCGATCCCTCCGCGACCAGTTTTGAGGAAGTGATACTCGCTTATCCCTCGCTCGAGGCGATCGCAATCCAGCGGCTCGCGCATATTCTCTACGATCGAAAGTTGCCGCTCATCCCGCGCATGATGACCGAATGGGCGCATGGCCGGACCGGGATTGACATTCATCCCGGCGCCCAGATCGGAAGCCACTTCTTTATCGACCACGGGACGGGTGTCGTGATCGGCGAAACCTGCGTGATCGGTGCGCACGTGAAGCTGTATCATGGGGTCACCCTCGGCGCCCGCAGCTTTCAAAGAGACCAGCATGGCAACATCCGCAAAGGCGGCAAGCGCCATCCGAACGTCGAAGATCGTGTAACGATCTACCCGAACTCAACGGTGCTCGGTGGCCAGACCGTAATCGGCGCGCGGAGCACGATCGGCGGCAACGTCTTTCTCACCCAAAGCGTTCCGCCCGACTCGCTTGTCTCCTATGAAGCAAACCAGCTTCAGGTGGTGCACAACAAGTTGCCGCACGCGCCGCGTGAACCTAACGAGTAAAGGATTGGAAAAAGCCGCCGCAACTTGGCAGGGCGAGACCCCGTCGCGCCAGATGCACCTGCCTTTTGCAGCTCGACGGAGTCTCGCCCTACCGAAAGAAAATGCAGACCGTTGCTGATACGGGCATGAACCACCAGCACGGCGGCACATACCCCATTTGATTTCGCTGCTCTAATTCGTCACTTATCCGCGTCACTCGGTGGCTGAAAAAGGCAATGATCTACCTCGATTACAACGCGACTACCCCCCTCTGCGCGCCGGCTTGGGAAGCGATGCGGCCTTATCTCGAGCGACACTTTGGGAATCCCTCGAGCGTGCACCAGGCCGGCCGCGAGGCACGGGCCGCGATCGACCACGCACGCGACAACCTGGCGGCGTTGCTGGCGGTTCGGCCTAACGAACTGATCTTCACGAGCGGCGGCACGGAGTCGAACAATCTGGCGCTGCTCGGCCTCGCGCGGAATCGCGCACCTCGCGGCAAGCACCTGATCAGCAACCGCGCGGAACATCACGCGGTCCTGAGCACGCTCGAACATCTCGAGGCAAAGGAAGGATTTAAAATTACCTGGCTGGAACTATCGCGCGACGGTTTGATCGATCCCGCCGCGCTCGCGGCCGCGATCCGACCGGACACGACGCTTGTCTCCATCATGACAGCGAACAACGAGACTGGCGTGATTCAGCCGATGCAGGAAATTTCCGCGTTTTGCCGTGAGCGGGACGTGCTCTTGCACAGCGACATGGTGCAATCGTTTGGAAAGATGCAGAGCCGAAATCCGGATCGCCCCGCAGTCATCCCGGGCGAAGTCGAGACATCTCGTAAAGCTGGCGTGAACCGTCGCGCCACGATCAGCTCGACCTTCAGAGAACCGCTGGATGATCCTTCGACCTCTCCCGCGATTGCGCGATTCCCTCAGGACAAGATGCTGCTTCAAGAGGTCGATGCCGCCAGCTTCGCCGCTCACAAATTTTACGGACCAAAAGGCGCGGGCCTGCTTTACCTGCGCGCGGGTCTGCCGATCGACCAGATCCAATTCGGTGGAGCGCACGAGGGTCAACGTCGTCCGGGAACAGAGAACGTCGCCGCGATTGCGGGGATGGCCGCCGCCACTGCGTTCATCATGCATACTCAGCCTAACGAACCGGCCTTGCGGGATCTGTTATGGGATGGAATCCGTGAAATCTTGCCCACTGCGCGTCTCAACGGCGCCGGAGCTCCGCGCCTAACGAACACGTTAAATGTCAGTTTTCCTGGCTGTTCTTCGGAGACGCTGCTGATGGCGCTCGATCTCGAAGGCGTTTGCGCCTCGTCCGGCTCGGCCTGCATGGTCGGATCGGTCGTCGCCTCGCATGTGCTCCTCGCGATGGGGCTGCCTAAGGAACGCGCCACATCCGCGGTTCGCTTTTCGTTAGGCAGAGAGACCACCGCGGCGGAAATCGCGGAAACTGTCGGGGCGCTCAGGCGCATTTTCACGCGCCTCGCGCAGCGCAAAACTGGTGCGGCCGTCGCGCCCCCTGCTCTTGTTTGACCAGCTCGAACTTTCATTTCGCGCGCCGGCCATGACGCGGCTCGGGCGCGATCCGCAACTCGAGGCGACGGCGAGGAACCTGTTCATCAGCCTGGGTGCGGAGCTGCCGGCTGTTCATGTAAAAGTGGAATGGTCGAACCGGCTGCGAAGCGCGGCGGGACGGGCCAACAGCCGCCAATATCTCGTGCTCCTGAACCCGCTGCTCTGCGCGCATGGTCAAGCCGAAGTCGATCGGACCCTGAGACATGAGCTGGCGCACCTGCTGGCGCACTTTCGCGCCGGCCGGTGGCGCATCAGGCCGCACGGGCCGGAGTGGCGGCGCGCCTGCACTGACCTTGGGATCGGCGGTGAATCCCGATGTCACACGCTGCCGTTTCCCGTTCTCCGGCGGGCGCGGCCCTATCTTTACGTCTGTCCCAGTTGTCTCGGCGAATTCCGGCGCACGCGTCCGCTCCGGCGCGCATCGGCTTGTCTGGCCTGTTGCCGGGCGCATAATCGCGGACGATATCACGAACGCTTTCGTTTGCGGAAGGTCGATCGTTAGGCGCTGAAAAGGAGATTCGGGCAAACGGACGCCGCTCGCTTGCCGGCGACCGTGGCCGGGCATACGGAAATGTCTTCGTGTGCCATCAAGCTGCGCGCAGTGGTTTCACTCACATTGCGCTTTCCGTCCGCTCGCTTTGCGGCGAGACGCCGCAAAGTGCACGCGAGGCGCGTGGCCTCCCGGCGACAAGCAAGGAGGTCGCGATTGGCGCGGCCGGGCGATCTCCCCTTGGGCGTCAGACCTCTTCGCTTGCGTTATCGCCTTTGCCTGCTTTCTGCCCGCGGAGTCTGGCTTGGATGAACAAGTCGATATCGCCATCCATCACTGCTTGCACGTTGCTGGTCTCGGCGCCGGTGCGGTGATCCTTCACCATTTGGTAGGGCTGGAAAACGTAGGATCGAATCTGGCTTCCCCATGCGACATCGCCCTTTTCCCCGTACTGCCGATCGATCTCGGCGCGCTTTTTGTCCTGCTCGATCTCATAGAGCTTCGCCTTTAACATCTTCATTGCCAGCTCGCGGTTGCGCCCCTGGCTCCGCTCCGCCTGGCAGGCGACGACGATCCCGGTCGGCTTATGCACTAACCGCACCGCCGTTTCGACTTTGTTCACGTTTTGGCCCCCTTTGCCGCCAGAGCGGAAGGTGTCGACTTCGATGTCCGCCGGATTGACTTCAATCGGCGCGGAATCGGCGATCTCAGGAGTAATATCCACGCTGGCAAACGAGGTGTGACGCCGCTTGTTTGCGTCGAATGGCGAGATTCGCACGAGCCGATGGACCCCGCGCTCAGTGTTCAAATAGCCATACGCGTACTCGCCGCTCACGAGCAGTGTGACCGATTTGATCCCGACCTCTTCGCCCTGCTGAATGTCGATCGTCTGCGCGCTGAAACCGCTCCGTTCGATCCAGCGCTGATACATGCGCAGGAGCATGTCGGCCCAGTCGCACGACTCCGTGCCGCCCGCGCCAGAGTGAATTGTGACGAAGGCGTTCGAGCGATCGTTTTCGCCGGAAAGAAACTGCCGGAGCTCGAAGGCTTCCAGTTGCCTGACGATTCGCGTGTGTTCCGTAGCGATCTCTTTTTCCGCCGCCGCCCGGCCGGCCGAGTCAGTCTCCTCCTCAGCGAGTTCCTGGAGGGCGACAAAATCTTCCAGCTCGCGCTCGAGGGCTGCCATCGGCAGGAGAAGCCCCTTAATGCGCGAGACCTCCTCGACTTCGCCCTGCGCGCGCTCGCGATTCGACCAGAAATCAGGCGCGGCCATCCGCGCTTCGAGATTCGTCAGGCGATTTTGCAGCTCCGGCAGGTCAAAGAAACCTCCGCAATTCGCCCAGGCGGGCGCGGAGAGATTCCGTGTCGATCGCGACTGTGTCGTTGGCCATGCAGGAAGATAAACCGCGCATCGAAACCCGCCAGCATTTAGGCAAGCTGGAGCCTGACGAACCTCGCAATCGCCGCCTCGATTCGGCGATCGACCTCCTCCTGGGTCTCGCCCGCCGCCTGCAGCTGACGCTTGCCTACGCCTAACGAGTGGTCACCGCCTTCCACGAGATGCAACTCGTTGGGCGCTTTCATCTCTGCTCGCACCTCCGCCAGCAAATCGAGCGGACAAAGCCGATCCTGCGTTCCCTGCACGAAGAGGATCGGCGTGTCCAGCGACCGCAAAACTTCGTCGCGCATTTTACGGCGATCCCCCATCGCGCAGAGCGGGTAACCCAGGCAGATCAGTGCATCGATTTCCTCCTCGAGCGCAAGATGGCAACCGATACGGCCGCCCATGCTTTTGCCGATGAGAAAGATCGGTGTGTCATGAGGAACGTCCGCGCGCGCAGTTGCGAGCGCGGCGCGATGGGCGGCGATCAACTGAGGCAACCGATCGGGCCGCTTGCGACCTTCGTGCATATAGTCGTAGTCAAATGTTTGCACCCTCCCGATTTCCTGGAGCCGCTTTTTCCAATGTTGCATCCACGGATGGGACGAGGGCGCACCGGCGCCGGTAGCGAAGAGAAACTGCGGACGACCCATGACCAGGAAGGTGGCTGGAGAGGGAATTGAACCCCCGACACGAGGATTTTCAGTCCTCTGCTCTACCAACTGAGCTATCCAGCCGCGTTGCGGGTGTCACTATGCCGGAATCCGCGAGGCGGGCAAGCGCTGTGCGCTCCTCCCGCTTTGCTTTGCTGACGGCGCTGATCTTAGAGCGTCGCGGTCTTCATTCGTTAGGCAAAGCTGCGCGACAGATCGACCGCGCCGGCCAGGAGATGGAGGTAGAGGGGGCGCGGAATTTCGCGCGCCCCGAATTGCGCGAGATGCGGAGTGAGCCATTGCGTGTCGAGAAGCGTGAACCTGCGTTCACGCAGCCGCTCGACCAGCGCCCAAAGCGCAATCTTGGAGGCACCGGTCGCTCGATGAAACATCGATTCCCCAAAAAAAGCGGCGCCGATCGCGACGCCATAGAGGCCGCCCGCGAGTTCGTCAGCTGCGGACCAAACTTCAACCGAATGCCCAAACCCGAGCTCGTGCAGTCGCACGTAACTCTCGATGATCTCTTCATTGATCCAGGTGTCATCGCGGTCTGCGCAGGCCCGCATGACGGCTTCAAAAGCGGTGTTGATCCGAATCTCGCCCGCGAGCTTCCGCCGTTCGCGCCGCAGCCCGTGCGGGACGTGGAAATGATCGAGCGGGACGATCGTGCGTGGGTCGGGCGAGAACCAGCCAATCTCTTCATCAGGCATGGCCATCGGGAAGACGCCGAGCCGGTAGGCTTGAAGCAGGAGATCGGAATCGATCATTCGTAAGGCAGGAGAAAATGTTGCCGCTTTGCATCATGCGGCGACGCGCGTCCGGCAATGGGGGAATCGCGCTTCTTGCATTGTCCGGCCGCGCTTTTATCGTGGGCGCTTGAAACCGCTTGTCATCGTTCTCGCCTCCGTTGCCGGCGCCTGGATGAGCGGCTGCGCTTCGGAAACCGGGCCCGCCGAAGCCGTGCAGGAACATCTGCACCGCGGTGTCACGGGCCAGGGCGAAATCGGGCCCATCAATCGCGGCCCGGACGATCCCTACATCAACCCGCGCACGGGCGATTCGACTCCGGGGCAACCGTGACTTCCGCGGCTCTCTCGCGCATCCTGATTCTCGATTTCGGCTCGCAGTACACGCAGGTCATTGCCCGGCGCGTCCGGGAATCTCAGGTGTACTCCGAGATCGTCCGCTGCAACATCACCGCCTCGGAGATCGAGGAACTCGCCCCGAAGGGAATTATTCTTTCGGGCGGTCCGGCCAGTGTTTATGAAAAGGGCGCCCCGCAGATCGATCTGCAAATCTTCTCGTTAGGCATCCCGGTTCTCGGGATCTGTTACGGCATGCAGTTGATGGGTCGCCACCTCGGTGGCGAAGTGGAAAACAGCGCGCGTCGTGAGTATGGCGCCGGACTCCTGCAGATCGAGGGTGACAGCCAGCTCTTCGAAGGCCTGGGCGAGCAGATTGATATCTGGAACAGTCACGGTGACAGATTAACCGCACTGCCGGAAGGGTTTCACGCGATCGCCCACACGGAGAACTCCGCCTTTGCCGCGATCGCGGATGACGAACGCCAACTTTACGCGCTCCAGTTTCATCCGGAGGTGTCGCACACGCCGCGCGGCAAGGAGATCATCCAGAACTTCCTCTTTCGCATCTGCCATTGCGCGATGGATTGGACGATGGGGTCCTTCATCGAGGACGCCTGCGCGCGGATCCGCCGGCAGGTCGGGCGCGAAAATGTCGTTCTTGGGCTAAGCGGGGGCGTGGATTCTTCCGTCGCGGCCGCGCTCCTGCACAAGGCGATCGGCGATCAGCTCACCTGCATTTTTGTGAACAACGGACTGTTGCGCGAGAACGAATCCGAGATCGTGCAGCGGGTCTTCGGCGAGAACTTTCACATCAGACTCAAATACGTTGACGCGACCGAGCGTTTCCTCACGAAGCTCGCCGGCGTGACCGATCCCGAGACCAAACGCAAGATCATTGGCGCGGAATTCATCGGCGTGTTCGAGGACGCCGTGATGGAACTAGCGGGAACGAAAACGGCCGGCGAATCGAATTTCAAATTCCTCGCGCAAGGCACCCTCTATCCCGACGTGATCGAGAGCGTCGCGATCGGCGGCAACCCAGCCTCACTCATTAAAAGCCATCACAACGTCGGCGGGCTCCCGGAGAAAATGCACTTCCAGCTCGTGGAGCCGCTCCGGCAACTTTTCAAAGACGAGGTGCGCCTCGCCGGACAACAGCTCGGTTTGCCTAACGAGATCGTGCATCGTCAGCCCTTCCCCGGTCCGGGCCTGGCGGTTCGGATTCTCGGCGAAGTGACAAACAAACGGCTTCAGATTTTGCGCGAAGCCGACACCATCGTGGGGAGCGAAATGAAAGCCTCGGGTTGGTATTACCGCGTCTGGCAATCGTTCGCGGTGCTGCTGCCGGTCCGCTCGGTCGGTGTGATGGGCGACCAGCGCACCTACGAAAACACCATCGCGCTTCGAATCGTCGAAAGTCAGGACGGGATGACGGCTGATTGGGTGCGGATGCCGTATGAAATTCTCGCGCGCATCTCGAGCCGGATTGTGAATGAAGTGAAAGGCGTCAACCGCGTCTGCTACGATATCTCGACCAAGCCGCCGAGCACGATCGAGTGGGAATAAGCGCCTTTACCCACGAATCGCCGGTTTAAAACTTCACGACGGACGCAGACGCTGCCGCAGGATTAGTTCGGCCAGCGCGAGGTCCGTGGGATAGGTGATTTTAAAGTTCGGATCTTCGTTAGGCAGCAGGAACACCGTCGCCCCGATCCGTTCAATCGCGGAAATTTCGTCGGTCACTTCCAAGCCGGCGTCGAAGACCGCAGCGTAAGCTTTTTCCAACAACTCGCGCCGAAAAATCTGCGGAGTCTGGACGGCGAAAAGATTTTCCCGATCGATGCCGCCTCGCACGATGTGCTCCGGATCGACGCGTTTCAAGGTGTCCACGACAGGCGCGGCGCAAGAGGCGCCGCCGTGTTCCTGGGCCGCAGCGAAAACGTGAGCAATCAATTCCGGCCTAACGAGTGGCCGTGCGGCGTCGTGGACAGCGATATATTTCGCGGAGGCGCTGACGTGCTCCAAACCATTGCGGACAGAGTCTTGGCGGCGCGCGCCGCCCGGAATCACGGTCGTAGCTTTCCGAAACCTTTCCCTCCGGACTAATTCTTCGATTTCCGGCAAACGCTCCGCCCGTCCCACAAGAACGATTTCGGCAACGCACTCTGCCGCCTCGAAAGCCGCGATGGAATGAGCGAGGACCGGCCGCCCAGAAAGCGTTGCGAACGTCTTGTCGAAACCCATTCGCTGGCTGCTGCCGCCGGCGACGATGATCGCGCTCAGCATCACTCCGCGCTCGTTAGGCTAACTGTCGCTGCACTTCCTGGCTGAGCGTCCTGCCGTCGGCGCGCCCGGCTACCTTCGGGCCGAGCGCTTTCATGACGGCGCCCATCTGCGCTTTCGAGGTCGCGCCGACTTCCGCGATCACTTCCCGCACGACCGCGGCGAGCTGTTCGCTACTCATGGCCGCGGGCAAATAACTGTTCAGGATCTGGAGTTCGCTCTCTTCCTTCGCGGCCAGTTCCGCCCGACCACCTTTCTCGAAGCTTTCGATGGAATCCTGGCGCTGCTTCACCTGCTTGCGGATGACTTGCGTAGTCTCGGCGTCGTCGAGTTCCGCGCTCGCACCGCCTTTTTCAATCGCGGCGTTCTTCAGCGCAGACTTCAACATCCGCAGGACGGCTAGTTTGCCGGCGTCGCGGGCGCGCATGGCGTCTTTCAGATCGCTATCGATTTGTTGGGAAAGACTCATCGATTCCTGTTTTCGTTAGGCAACTGCAAGTTCTCGCGTGGGAGCTGGCCGGGACCGGCGCACGGACTCAGGCAGGAGCGGACCGATCTCCGCCCAGCCCGCTTCGTCGAAGAACCAGACGCGGCGATCGAATTTCAGATGGAGCGCCTTGTCCGGCGCGAAGTTGTGAGTCGGGAGCGTAATCTGCGCCCGGAAGGCGTCCCCACGGTAAGCGCCGACGCCGGCGATCACGCCGGTCTCGCAATCGATCAGGTCGAGCCGGGCGGTCCGACCGGGAAGAGTCGCGCGCAGCCGCCGGACGTCGCCGCCAGGATCGTGGCCGATGAGGAAGAGAAAAGTTTCTTCGCGAAGCGGCTTGATCGCGAACGCCACCTGCAGGCGGAGCCTGTTCGGCTCGCGCTCGAACGATTCGACCGGTCCATCGGAGATCGGCGCGGACGAGTCATTACCGATCACGAAACGCTCCGGCCGTTTTGCGTAGGCGAGAAAACGCCGGCGTGAAAGCGCGACCTGCGTCACGTGGCGAGCGATGGCTCGTTGCTTCGCCCGAGTCTCGATCAGGCTCTGAGGAAAGTCGCGGGCCATTTGCGCGAACGTGGCACTCGCGCCGTGCACCAAATATTCCAGCCGTTGGATCTGATGACGACGCGGCAGGAAATCATCGAACGCGAGTCGGAGCAGAAGCGCGAGACCGCTGTGATCCGGATGGGTGTCGGAGGCAGACGGAACCAGCAGGTGGGTTGGATGCCACGAAATTATTCTGTCCGCGAGCAACCGGACGGTCTCGCGACAGGCGCGGAGAAGCAGATCCGTTACCCCCTGATCCGGCAACGAAAGGAATTCCACCCGCTCCGCCGGAATACCGAGAATCGCAAGAGCCGCGAGCGCTTCCGCCTGCCGCCGCGCACCCCAACGGCGGCGATCGGTTTCGCGGATCCGAATTTTGCGTTCGAGGAGGCGTTGCGGCCAGCCGTTCTTCTCGCCATCGGTGCCATAAATAACCCGAACCTCCGCGCCAGCCGCGACCGCGTGTTGAAGAAAAACGCCAGCAGCGAGCGATTCGTCGTCCGGATGAGGAGCGAACATCAGCACGCGCGAGCGCGAATCGAGAAGAGGCAGATGCATTTGCGGAGTCCCGGTTGTAGCAGATGTAATCGCGAGTGCAAGAGCGGTCGGCTGCGGCTCTCTTCTCCTATTCGTGCTCGTGCGCGCTTCCGCTGAAGGATTGCGAGGGCGAAACCGGAGATGCCAGACTGCAGGCGCCATTGGTCGTTAGGCTGCCCCACCCAGATTCTGGCGCAAAATCTCCACGCACTTTTGCAGCGAGGGCACGTCGCTCACACTCACGACCGCGGTGCCTTTGTGAATCCGGCCCACCAGACCGGCGAGCACCGCACCGGGGCCAAGCTCAAGAAAGAGATCACAACCTAACGACAACATCTGCTCGATGCACTCGGTCCAGCGCACGGTCGCCGTGACCTGGTTTTGCAAGGTTTCACGAATCTCGTCCGCCGACTTCACCTCCGCGCCAGTGACGTTGCTGATGACGGGAAAATCGGGTGACCGCAGCTCGACCTGGCGAAGCACTTCCCCTACCTGTTCGCGCGCGGTTTCCATCAAGCGCGAATGATAGGCGCCGGCAACGTTTAACAATGCCGCACGTCGAATGCCGTGATCTTTCGCGTGAGCGACGGCTTGCTCCACTTTTGCGCGCTGGCCGGAGATCACGATCTGACCAGGTGAGTTGAGATTGGCGATGTCGACGTCGTTTTGACTCGCCAGCGCGCGCACAGCGCCTTCCTCTCCGCCAATCAGCGCCGCCATCGCGCCGTCCGTGGCTTGGCAGGCTGTTTCCATAAAGCGACCGCGTTGCTCGACCAGCTTCAATCCGTCCTCAAACCTGAAGGTGCCGGCGGCGGCGTGCGCGGTCCATTCGCCTAACGACAACCCGGCGGCAGCCGTAACCGGAAACATCCCAACGATCTCGCGCAAAATCGCGAGGCAGGCGAGGCCGTGCAGATAAAGCGCCGGCTGGCAATTCGAGGTGCGCGTGAGTTCTTCGATCGGTCCATGCCAGGCGATTTCGCTCAGATTGCGCCCCAGTTCTTCGTCGCCGCGGCGGAACAAGTCAGCGGCTTCGACAAATTCGGTCGCGAGATCCAGGCCCATGCCGACTGTCTGCGCACCCTGACCGGAAAAAAGGAGCGCGATTTTTTTTGCCATGGCACATACCTAAACCTTCCTTACCTAACGAGCCAGAAAGATTCCGAATTTGCTTGCTCTGCCAGGGCGAAGTCCGATGATGTTCTTATGCACACGAACGCTAGCAGAACAGCGCGTTGCGCCGCGATTTGCGGTGCAGTTGCGATGATGGTTGCGTTGCCGCTGACAACGGCAAATGCGAAGTGGCTGGAGAAAGCAAGTCCCAAGATGCCTTATGGGGTTTACATCGAGGGATTGCAGGGATCGGTGGTGCTCTCAATGACGCTCGACCAGGGCGGCCATGTGACGAGCACCCGGGTCTTGAAAACGAGTGGTTCGCCAGTGTTGGATCAGCTGGCGCAGGATGCGGCGATGAAGTGGAGGTTGAGCGCCGATGCGGTTATTCCCAGCGACCTTACCCAAGGCCGGGTGGAGAAGATCGTTTTCGTTCATGCCCCGCCTCACGGGAAACAGTTGCCGCCCAATTCGCAGCCTTATTGGGCCTCCAGATAACGGACGCGAGGATCCTCGCGGTTTGCGCAGAGGCGCGAGCTTCTGCGCATTCGCGTTTTTGGCGACGAGCCGGTGGGGTGATTGAGGGACGGCCGCTTCTCTACTTCGTCGTACTCGGCGGGAAGCAGAATCGGCTGACCCAGATCGAATAGGCTTGAGCTCGGTTCGCTGGGCAAGCGCCCGCGAGCGGGCCGGTCTTATTCGGCCGGCCCCCAGAGCAAACCGATAATGCGAGGCGCCAGATGACGGCGCCGGTCGCCGATCCGATGATGACTTGGTTTCCCGCCTTAGACTAATTATGATTGCGATAAAGACCTTACGCTCGGATAGCTACCCCAGCAGCCGATCGAGCGGGAACTCTGGACTACCTCGGCGGATAGTGAATCAACCCCTGATCGGCTCGGGCCTGTCGGGGGGTCATCAATTTTTCCATACGGCAAAACTTTGTGGTTTACAAAGCGGGCCGCTTGTCCCCATGCTCGACGCAATGAAATCCTCCATCCTCCACACACACACACACACTCGCTTCTGGCAGTGTGCGTTTCTTCGGTCACGCTGCTTCTGAGCAGCGCGTCTTGCTTCCTGGACGCCTGTCCTCCCGACACAC
>JAICMR010000058.1 GCA_025929155.1 Chthoniobacterales bacterium
ATCGACATCGTCGCGCAACAATTCGGTTGGCCGGATGGGGTGCGGCGGGGCCTTACGCTAGCGATCGTCGTCGGTTTCTTTGTGACGCTGGTTTTGGCTTGGTATCACGGGGAACGCGGCGCGCAGAAGGTGACCGGCACGGAGCTTCTGATTCTGGCACTCTTACTGTCGTTAGGTGGCACGTTCCTTTGGCGCTTTTCCGCCGCGACCGCGCCTCCGCGCAAGTTTGCTACCGCCTCGGCACCTCCAGCGGCAACGCGGATCGCGCCAATCCCGGAGAAATCGATCGCCGTCCTGCCTTTTGACAACCTGAGCGACGAAAAAGCCAACGCTTACTTTGCGGAAGGCATCCAGGATGAGATTCTGACCAGGCTAGCCGGAATTACCGATCTGAAAGTCATCTCCCGCACTTCGACTGCGAAGTATCAAAGCAAGCCGGAAGATTTAAAGACCGTCTCACAACAATTAGGTGTCGCGAAAGTGCTGGAAGGCACGGTCCAACGCGCCGGTGACAAAGTGCGGATCAACGTGCAGCTCATCGACGCCCGGGCTGACTCTCATCTTTGGGCCAAAACCTATGATCGCGAGGCCAAGGACATTTTCGCCGTGGAAAGCGAGGTGTCCCAGGAAGTGGCCGATGCTTTGCAGGCGAAACTCTCACCAGCAGAAGCTACCAGCCTGACAAGCGCGCCGACCGGAGATCCAGCGGCTTACGACCTCTTCTTGAAAGGCGAATATGCGGAACGAGAAGCCGAGAGCACACTGAAGGCCGAGGCCTTCGATCATGCCGCCGCGCTCTACCGCGCTGCCTTGGAACGCGACCCGCAGTTTGCGCTCGCCGCGGCACGTCTGGCAACTAGCCGGACCTTTCGCCACTGGTTTGTCATGAAGGCAAGCGACAGCGAGTTGGCTGAGATAAAGAAGGACGCCGAACACGCGATGGAACTCGCGCCGAATCTTCCCGAGGCGCATCTGGCACTCGGTAACTTCTACTATTACAGCAAGCGACAATACGACAGGGCCCTGGTCGAGTTTCGCAGCGCGCTCAAGCTTCGACCCAACGACGCCACGGCACAGGAGTCGATTGCTTTCATTTATCGCCGACAAGGTCGCTGGGCTTTGGCCTTATCCGAAATGGCTAAATGCGAAGTGCTCGACCCTCGCAATGCCAACTTCATCGCCAATGTCGGCACCACCTATCTCAACCTTCGCCTCTGGCAGGACGCGATTCGCGCCGGTTCGCGCGCCCTCGCGCTCGATCCCAACAACGTCGTCGGGATGAGGGCACTCTTTCTCAGTGATGTGAATGGGTTCGACGACTTGAGTAAAGCACGACACGACTGGTTGGCGTTTCCGCGCGGCACGACTCTTTCCAATCCATCACAGACCGGGAATGCGGCGACGATCATCGGCGATGGCACTTACCTTTACACGGCGGACCGGAATTTTGCCGCAGCTCTCAAGGCTTGGGAGGCAAGGAAAAACAACCCGGATGAGGAGCGGTCGCGACTGGCTGCGCGGGTCGCGATTCGCGTCCTGATGGGCGACACGGCCAGCGCGCCGAATGAGATCGCTGAGGCACAGAGCCTGGTCGAGGCGCGAGTGCAAGCGCAACCGGAAGACGTCCAGGCTCTCGGCCAGCTGAGCTGGATCGACCTCGCGTTGCACCGGAATACCGAAGCCATTCGTCACGCCCAACAGGCAGTCGACTTACTTCCAGTGGCAAAGGACGCGCTCGGCGGCCCGGCTGTGCTCGCCGGCCTTGCGGAAGTCCAAGCTCATGCTGGAGAGCGGGGAGAAGCCGTCAAATTACTGCGCCAGTTACTCTCGATTCCAGCGGGCGTTTCCGTTTCCATTCAACGGCTCAAGATCGATCCGATCTGGGATCCGATCCGCCACGACCCGGGTTTTCAACAACTCCTCACCGGTTCAGAACTCATAGGGCCTCCCAAGTAGTCGTCCATGAACCTGCGCAACTTCTTTTCCGAGCTGAAACGACGCAACGTTTACAAGGTTGCGGTCGCCTATGCCGTAGTCGGTTGGCTCCTCGTTCAAGTGGCAACCCAGGTATGTCCTGTCTTCGAAATTCCCAACTGGGCAGTGCGCCTGATCGTGCTCGTTATTGTCATCGGATGTCCCATTGCCCTCGTGATCGCGTGGGCATTTGAACTGACGCCGCAAGGAATCAAGCGCACGGATGAGATAGATGCTCTGGTCGCGACAAATGCCGGGGTTGCTTCGGAGGCGCAGACGAAATCGCATGTCTGGATCTACGTCGCACTTGTCGGTGCCATTCTTTCCATCGGGCTCTTCATGCTCGGCCGCTATGGTTTTCACGATCCGCGTCCGTCGTCTAACGAACTCCCGGCAAAGTCGATCGCCGTGCTCCCTTTCGAGAACCTAAGTCGCGATCCCGATAACGCTTATTTCGTCGACGGGATCCAGGATGAAATTCTCACCCGGCTGGCCAAGATCAGTGCTCTCAAGGTTATCTCGCGCACCTCAACCATGCGTTACGCCAGTCGGCCGGATAATCTGCGTGAGATTGCCAAACAGCTCGGGGTCGCCAACATTCTCGAAGGAAGCGTGCAAAGAGCCGCCGGCGCCATTCGCGTTAATGTGCAGTTGATCAAGACGGACAGTGACTCGCATCTTTGGGCCGAAACCTACGATCGCGACATTAAGAATGTCTTTTCGGTGGAAAGCGAAATCGCGCAGCAGGTGGCCGATGCACTGAAGGCGACCCTGCTACCGGCGGAGTCAGCACGAATCACGAACGTGCCGACGAAAAATCCGGCAGCCTATGACCTGTTTTTGAAGGGACAATATTTCTTCAACCAACTTCAGACGAGCGCTTCCAAGGATCCGGTGGCGGATGGCAAGACGGCGATCGAAATGTACCGCCACGCCGTCAAAGCCGATCCTCGGTTTGCCCTGGCTTATGCGCGCTTATCCTACCTGGAGAGTTATCTGCACTGGTACGGGGCTGATAACAGCACTTCCGTCATCGACGACGCGCGTGCGGACGCGAAGCAGGCGCTGGGTTTGGAGCCCGACTTACCCGAGGCGCATCTCGCGATGGGCTACGTTCATTACTGGTGCTTTCGCGACTATGCGGCGGCGCTGCAGGAATTTGCGATCGCCCACGCGAGCTTGCCTAACGATGCCGAAGTGCTGGCGGCGATCGGGTATGTGCATCGGCGCCAGGGTCTCTCGGAGCGGGGAATTCCGGAGTTGGAGCAAGCGATGGTGCTCGATCCGCGCAACACGCTCATCCCGCGTGAAATTGCTAATTCCTATACCGCATTGCGTCGTTACTCCGAAGCCGATGCCGCCTACGCACGGTCGCTGGCGATCTTTCCCGGCGATATCGAGGCTCACGAACAGCGTGCCGCCAGTTTGATGTACAGCGGCGACATGGCAGAGGCCGCGCGCATTCTCGCGGCTATTCCCGCTGACACCGATCCGCAAGGTTCCGTCTCACTCCTTCGCTACAAACTGGCCATGACCACGCGCCAGCCGGACGTGGCCTTGGCAGCGCTTGCGCACTCGCCGGACTGGCTCATGACTCGTTGGGAACACAGCCTTGTGCCACTGACTTTGTTGAGAGCGCAAGCCCTGGCATTGAAAGGCCAGGCTGGTCCAGCCCGCGATGCCTTTCTCAGGTCGGAACAGGAGTTACAAACTTTGCTCGACAAGCCCCATGAGGTAGCTGATGCCCAGAGTTATCTGGGGTTGGTCTATGCCGGGCTCGGTCAAAAAGAGGCCGCTTTGAAAGCCGCCCACGCCGCCGTCGATCTCCTGCCGATGACGCGCGACGTAATTGTCGGCGCATTCTATCTTGAGCGACTCGCTCGGGTCGAAACCCAGGTCGGTGAAACGGATTCGGCGATTAAGCATATCGACCAACTGTTGTCTTCGTCGGGCGGAGAAACCATTTCGCTCGCGACGCTGCGGATCGATCCGGCCTGGGACCCAATTCGCGCTGACCCGCGCTTCAAGGTGCTGTTAGCAAAATATGCCGCTAGTGAAAAGCAGGCTGCGCGATGAACGAGTTCTTCCAACGCCTGAAACAGCTCAAGCTCGTGCAATGGGCGGTGGGCTACGTCGCGGCCGCCTTTGCTCTGCTGCAAGGCATCGACGTTATCGCTCAACAATTCGGCTGGCCGGACGGCGTGCCGCGCGGCATCACCCTGGCCATGGTGGTCGGCTTCTTCGTCACGCTCGTTCTGGCCTGGTATCACCGGGAACGCGGTACGCAAACAGTCAGCGGCATCGAGTTGCTGATTGTCGCGCTCTTATTATCGTTAGGCGGAGCATTCCTCTGGCGCGTTGTCGCCATGACCACGCCCCCGCTCAAGCTTGGTGTTACCTCGGCTGTTCCAGCGGGTCCGCGCACGCCGATTCCGGAAAAGTCGATCGCGGTTTTGCCGTTTGAAAATCTGAGCGACGATAAGTCGGCGAATTTCAGCGCGCACTCGAGTTGCAGCCGAACAACCTCGAGGCTTTGGGCTGCGAGTTTTGTCGTGGCTATGGCGACCTTGGTCAAGACTCGGCTGATTCGGAATCGTTCTGCCGACGCACTGACGAATCGGGTCTGGGATCCGATCGGCAACGATCCGGGCTTTCGACAACTTCTTACGGGCCGGAACTCATCGGCCCACCACGATAGTTATCGATGAACCCGCGCAACTTGTTCGCCGAGCTGAAGCGGCGGAATGTTATCCGCATGGCCGGGCTCTACCTGGTCGGCGCCTGGTTACTAACTCAGATAGCTAGCACCATTCTCCCGCTGTTCGGAGCGCCGGAGTGGCTGCCTCAAAGTGTAGTTATTCTGCTCGCGATCGGTTTCATCCCGGCGCTCGTCTTCGCCTGGGTTTTCGAATTAACGCCGGAAGGGTTCAAGCTCGACGAAGATGTTCCCGCGCAGCAGTCGATCGCTCCACAAACCGCGCGGCGGATGGATCGTGTGATCATTGTCGTGCTCGTGCTCGCCCTGGCTTACTTCTGTTTCGATAAGTTTGTCCTGACGCCGCAACGTGAGGCTGCTCTCATCGCAACCGCTGGAGCCCCTAACGAACATAAGACCGCGACGGATTCCAAATCAATCGCGGTGCTGCCGTTGGTGAATGAGAGCGGCGAGAAGGACGAGCAGTATTTCTCCGATGGTCTTTCGGAAGATCTGATTACGGCGCTCTCGCAGTTTGCTGGCTTAAAGGTCATCGGACGAAACTCTTCCTTCCAGTTCCGCGACAGCAAGGAGAGTAGCGAGACGATCGGCGCTAAGCTCGGCGTGGCACACCTGCTCGAAGGCAGCGTGCGCCGGGCGGCTGATGTGGTGCGGATCAGCGCGGAGTTAGTCAACGCGACCGATGGCAGCACGCTTTGGTCACGACATTACGACCGGCCTTACAAGGACCTTTTCAAGTTGCAGGACGACATCACCACCGCCGTCGCCAGTGCGCTCAAGGCAAAGCTGCTAAACGCGCCGGACGTGACAGTGCAAAGCGACCGCCCACCCAGCGGCAATCTGGCGGCCTACAATGCATATCTGCAAGGACAATTTTATTTTGCGCGAGACACTGCGGAAGATTACCGCAAAGCAATTGCTTCCTACAAGGACGCAATCGCTCTCGACCCGCAATATGCGCTCGCCTACGCGAGGCTTGCGCTCACCGAAACGTTCTTTTCCGAGTATTCGCGCTCCACCGCGAAGCAAAATCTTGCCGACGCGCGCGAGGCCGTGGATAGGGCGCTGGCTTTGGACCCAGATCTCTCCGGTGCGCATAGCGCTCGAGGTCTGCTCCTGCTTTTCACCGATATCGACGTGGCCGGCACGGAAGCCGAATTTAAGCGCGCGGTGCAACTTGCGCCTAACGACGCTAATGCCATCGCATCGCTCGCGCAGGCCCGCGCCGCACTTGGGCACCCCGAGGCTGCGATCGAACCGATTCGTCGGGCGATTGCGGCCGACCCTTTGTCTGCCAATTGGTACAGCTTATTGGAAGATGATTTGATCGCTGTTGGCCGTCTCGACGAAGCCGAAGCGGCGGTGCGCCGCGAGCTTACCCTGCACGCGAGTAATGGCGCGCTGGCCAGACTTTCCACCATCGACGTTCTGCGAGGAAAAGCCGCGGCAGCCTTGGAAAAGGCCGAGCAGGTTGCAGAGGGAAAGTCGCGCGATTTCGCATTAGCAAATGCTCGGCAGATCGGCTCCAATCGCGCCGCGGCTGACGCAGCACTTAAAACCGCGATCGACCGCCAGGCCAAGACCAACCCATATCTTATCTCTCGACTTTATGCTTTGAGAAACGACCCCAAGAAGGTCTTTGAATGGCTCGACCGCGCCTGGGCCGAGCGCGATTCCGATATCAGCATTCTTTACTACGATCCATTTTTGTTGCGTTATAAAAGCGACCCACGCTTCGCCGCGTTCTGTAAGATGGTCGGGCTGCCGACTCCTGCCGAAGTAGCTGCTTCATCTAAAGCATGAGCCAGAAACCTTCTTTTTTCGCCGAGCTGAAGCGGCGCAATGTCTTCCGCGCGGTGGCGCTCTACGCAGCGGGCGCGTGGCTGCTCGTGCAAGTCGCCACTCAGGTTTTTCCTTTGTTTCACGTCGCGGAATGGGTCATGCGCTGGATCGTGGTCGCTGCCAGCGTCGGCTTTCCCTTCGCGATGCTCTTCTCCTGGTTCTACGAGTGGACGCCGCAGGGACTCCAACTCGAGAGCGAGATTCCGCCTAACGAATCGATTACGCGCCACACCGGCAGGAAGCTCGATCGCTGGATCATAGCGATCCTTGCTCTCGCGGTCGTGCTCTTACTCACCGATCGCTTTGTGCTGCGCAAGGATGCAGGTGCGAGCGCGGAGAAAACAGCCGCGGCGGACGGCGAAGAATCGGTCGCGGTTCTGCCGTTCGTGAACATGACTGCTGACAAGCAGAACGAGTTCTTTGCCGACGGTTTGTCGGAAGAGATTCTCAATTCACTCGCCCGCATCGACGGGATGCGCGTGATCGGCAGAACTTCTTCGTTCCAATTCAAAGGTAAGACGGAAGACTTGCGCACGATTGGCGAGAAGCTCGGCGCGGCGAACATTCTCGAAGGCAGCGTGCGTCGCGAAGGAGACAAGGCGCGCATTACCGCGCAACTCATTCGCGCTTCCGATGGGATTCATCTTTGGTCGGAGACCTATGACCGCACCTTGACTGACACACTGGCGGTTCAGGTAGATATCGCCGAGAAAGTCGCCGATGTGCTTAACGTCGTGCTCGACGACCAGGAGCATGCCCGCATGCGCAGCGAAGGCATCAAGAACGTCGATGCGTTCATTGCCTACCAGAAGGGCCTGCAGATCTACGCGGACGCGCATAACCCAGCGAAGAGCCAAAGCGTTGTCGTCGGCTTGCGGCTGGCGAATAAGGAGTTTGATCGCGCGATCGCTCTTGAGCCGGGCTTTTCACAGGCTTACTTCGCAGCGGCGGATCTCTACGATCACATTCTCCTCGCGGACGACCAATCGCAGCCCGAAAAACTGAAAGCGCAGCAGGCGGGCTTGCACTACCTGGAGTTAGCCGCGGCGAATAGTCATGACGAACAACAGCGCCTGCTCACGCTCGCGGATCGACAGCTAATCAGTGATGACTGGCACGGCCTTGCCGCTAATATCAAAGCGGCCCTGAGTCATCCCGGCTGCAGCGCGCCGGATTGGCTTCCGGTTTTTGCCGGCGCCTTTGGTTACGGCGAGCTGGTCGAAGACCTCGGCGCGCGCGTTAACGTTTGCGACCCCCTTAACTCGATTAACTTCAACAGCCGGGTGCGCTCCGCGCTTTCCTCAGGTCAGCCGCAGCGCGCTCTCGATATCCTCACGGCGAGCGAGCGGGCGCGTGGTGGGGTCGCGATTGCGAGTGTCTTTCGAGTGCAGGCGCTCATCATGCTCGGGCGCGTGAAGGAAGCCGAGGCACAAGCGGCTGCGATCGATCCAACGAACGAGAACTACTACAAGGCTCAGGTCTTTGCCGGCGCCGCCGCGGGCGAGAGTCCAGCCAGTATTCACGCACGGCTCGCGAGCGTGGATCGGAGTCATTCGATCTACAAAATGCAGGGACTCACGGACGCGGTCGAAGCCGTCCTCTCCGGGGACCGCGCCGGGGCCGATCGCCGCGCCGCCGCGATCGATGCGCAACCAGCAGGTCCCTTTGTCCTCGCAGTCCTGACGGCCGACAGCCTCCATGGTGCTCCCTTCGATCTCGAAGCGACTCCAAATTTCAAAGCCCGGCTCGCCGAAAGCGGACTGCCCTGGCCGCCGATGTCGCCGATAAAACTTCCCAACCGCACTGCAACCAATAAGTGACGGAAACACTCACTCTCTTTGCCGAGCTGAAGCGGCGGAATGCTTTTCGGGCCGCGGCTTTCTACGCCGCGAGGGCTTGGCTTCTCGTGCAGGTGGCAACTCAGGTTCTTCCCTTCTTTCACGTCCCCGAGTGGCTGGTGCGCGCAATCGTGGTGTCGATGGTGAACGCCAGGGCGGGCGACAACCTGCCGCGCGCGATCGCCAAGCTCGAACAAGTCACAACACTCGATCCTAAATGCTTCCATGCCTGGTCGAAACGCGCGGTAGCCCATGCGGTTTTGCCGCAGCATGTCAGCGGGGATTGGGCGGAGAACCTAACGACCGCAGACGGCTATCTCAATTTTCTCTGGCAGCCCGATGCCTGGTCGCGCAAGGCCCGCCCAAGTCCGGCCTTTCAGGGCTTCGCCAAGCGCATTGGTCTGGTTGATTACTGGAAACAAAACCGCCGGCCGGTCCTGTGCACGCCGACTCCGGAAAAGGGCCCCGATTCTCTCACCTGCCGATGAGCTCTGCTGCGAAAGATGAGTGAATTTCTGCAACGCTTGAAGCAGCGCAAGCTGGTGCAGTGGGCGGTCGCCTACGCAGCGGCTGCGTTCGCGTGCCTGCAAGGCATCGACATCGTCGCGCAACGCTTCGGATGGCCGGACGTAATTGAGCGCGGCTTGATCATCGCGTCCTGTATCGGCTTCTTCATTGTGCTCGTGCTGGCCTGGTATCACGGTGAACGCGGCGCGCAACGCGTCAACGGGACGGAGCTACTTATCCTCGCACTCTTACTGTCGTTAGGCGGCGCGTTCCTTTGGCGCTATACGGCCGCGTCGCAGCCGAGGACCGCTTCCGCGCCGGTCGCGCCTTTACCTGCAGCGTCTTCCGTGCGCGCAATTCCGGAAAAATCGATCGCCGTCCTGCCGTTCGAGAACCTGAGCAGCGACAAGGAGAACGCTTACTTCGCCGAAGGCATCCAGGATGAAATCCTGACGCGTCTGGCCAAGATCGGCGCGCTCAAAGTCATCTCGCGCACTTCCTCAGCGCATTACGCGAGCAGCCCGGATAACTTGCCCGAGATAGGAAAGCAACTTGGTGTCAGGAGTATTCTGGAAGGCAGCGTGCAGAAGGCGGGACAGGAAGTGCACATCAATGTGCAGCTGATCCGCGCGGCGACGGAGGAACATCTGTGGGCCGAGAGTTACAACCGCAAGCTCGATGACATCTTTGCCGTCGAAGGCGAAGTGGCCGGCACGATCGCCGGCCAACTAAACGCGAGGCTGACCGGCGCGGAAAAGAAGGTCCTGGCGCAAAAGCCGACGAGTAATTCCGCGGCCTACGATTCTTACTTGCGAGGCCTCGGGCAATTGGAAGAGGCCACGGATAATTCTTTGAACGCCGCGGTGCATTCCTTCGAGGAAGCCGTGCGGATCGATCCGCAATTCGCGCTCGCCTGGGCAAAGCTTTGCCGGGCGCACTCCATGATCTACTTCCATTACATCGACCGCTCGGAGGCCCGGCGCACGGCCGCGGCAAATGCCCTGGCCGAGGCCGTCCGTCTGCAACCGCAATTGCCCGAGACGCAACTGGCCAAGGCAGATTTCCAATACTGGGTGCTGCTCAATTACAAAGCTGCGCGCGATCTTTTGCAGCAATTGCATCAAAGTTGGCCGAGCAACGCTGACATCTTGCGAGACCTCGGGTGGGATTTGGCGCGCCTTGGAGAATGGGAAAAAAGCGCCGAAGACTTGGACGAAGCGATCAGTTTAAATCCGCGCGATCTCTACCTGCGCCAGACGGCCATCGGTGGTCGCCTCGCGTTGCGCGACTTCGCTACGGCGCTTCGGATGCTCGACGACGCGCTCCAGATCTGGCCGGATGACACACGTCTCCTCGACTCAAAAGCTCTAGTCTTCCAGGCACTCGGGCAACTGGATCAAGCGCAGACGATCGTCGATCGATTACATCCGGGCGCTGACCGGGTCGGCACCAATGCCATCGTAAATCAAGCGCGACTCCGGCGGACGCCCGCCATCGCACTGCCCTACTTCAAAGCCCTCGGCGAGCAAGCGACGGTGAACCTTTCCGACACCGCAGACCTTATTGATTTTGCGCGCCTCTTGGAGCTATCGGGAGATAAGACAAAAGCGCGAGCCATCTTTTCCAAGGCGCGGGATGCAGCAGAGGCCGCTTTGAAGGAGCAACCCGACAATGCGTTTCCTATCGCTTTGCTCGGGTACGCTCTGGCGGGATTGGGAGAGCGCGATGCGGCCTTAAACAGGATCGAGCAGGCCGTCGACTTGACCGCAAACGACGCGCGCAATCACGGGACCGTGGAAGAAATAAAAGCTCGCGTGCTCACGCGCTTCGGCGAAAACGATCGCGCCATCGTCTTGCTCCAACACTTGCTGAAAATTCCCCACGATGGCCCTGGCGAAGCGCCGCTCACGCCGGCACTCCTGCGTCTTGATCCGGATTTCGATCCGCTCCGCGGCGATCCTCAGTTCAAGAAACTTTGCCAGGAACAATAGTTGTGAGTCCCGCGCGGATCTTCGCCGAGCTGAAGCGGAGCACTTTTTAGAACGTCCCCCTCGCTTACGGGCGTCGGACTGGCTCGTCATGCAGGTGGCGGCGAGGGTGCAAGCAGGGCAGCTGCGATTAGTGAAATAGGCGCGCTGGGATGTTTTAGGAACTCAGTAGCCGGCCACCGCAAAAGCGACTGACTAAGTTCGCGCGCCACGGTTGCGAAGGCAACGAGCGCGGGGGGAAGTAGGTTCTCATGGGCCAAGATTTGTGATACGATCGCGCGCGCGGGCGCTGTGCTCGTTAGGCTGACGTTGAGGTGATCGCAGGGCTTTTGAAGCCTGCCGCCTTCCTACCATGCCGTTCCGAGAATCCCTCAACCACATAGTAGGCGACCGGGATGAAGAAAACAGCCAGCAGAGTGGCGGCGAGCATCCCACCGATTACCGTCGTTCCCATAATGCGACGCGCGCCGGCGCCGGAGCCGCTCGCCAGCCAGAGTGGGACGCATCCCAGGATAAAAGCGAACGAAGTCATGATGATCGGTCGTAAACGGAGGCGAGCGCCTTCGAGCGCAGCATCGAGAAGTGGCTTCCCGGCGTCGC
Source organism: Chthoniobacterales bacterium (assembly GCA_025929155.1). Classification (GTDB taxonomy): domain Bacteria; phylum Verrucomicrobiota; class Verrucomicrobiia; order Chthoniobacterales; family UBA10450; genus Palsa-1392. Next base: position 11,466 of record JAICMR010000058.1, read on the forward strand.
GCTGAAGCTTGGCGAATTCCACGATCAGGATGGCGTTCTTGGCCGCCAGACCAATCAGCATGACCAGGCCAATCTGGGCGTAGACGTTGTTTTCCATGCCGCGCAGCCAGAGCGCGCCGAAGGCACCGAAGACAGCGATCGGTGTTCCAAGCAAAACACTCAGGGGCAAGGTCCAGCTTTCATAGAGTGCGGCGAGAATCAGAAAGACAAAGAGAAGCGACGTGCCGAAGACGATTATCGGCGAGACCCCTTCCTGCGCTTTCTTCTCCTGATAAGACAGGCCGGCGTAGTCATAGCCCATGTCAGCGGGCATGGTTTGCGCGAAAGTTTCTTCCATCGCGCGCATTGCGTCCTGCGAGCTATAGCCGGGTGCGGCACTGGCATTGATCTGCGCGGCCCGATAAAGATTGAAACGCATCGTAAACTCAGGACCCCACCGTGGTTCGACTGTGGTCAGGGTGCTCAAAGGAACCGTATCGTTATTACTATTGCGCACGTAAAAGAGGCCAACATCTTGGGCGCGCGTCCGGTCGGCGCCTTCCGCTTCCACATAGACCTGCCATTGCCGCCCGAAGCGGTTGAAGTAGTTAATCAGAAAGCCACCCATGAATGTCTGGAGCGTCTGGCTGACTTGAGTGAGATCGACCCCTTGCTTCAGGACTTTGTCGCGATCGATATCGATAAACACCTGCGGCACCGCCGGAAGAAAAGTCGAAGCGGCGGTTGCGATCTCCGGCCGTTTCTTAACCGCCGCGATGAATTTCGAGAGGTTATCGCCGAGAAACTCCACGTTATGCCCGCCCCGGTCTTCGAGCATAAAAGTCACGCCCCCTGAAGTGCCGATGCCAGGAATCGAAGGCGGCGGAAAGGAAAATCCGATTGCGTCCGGAATGCTGGCGAGCTCAGCACTTACTTTTTGCTTCAGCGCGGCATACTGGGTCTCCGGCTTTGTCCGTTGATCCCATGGATCGAGAGTGATGAAAAAGAAGGCGCTAAAGGTGCTTTGCACCGTGCTGAGAAGGCTGAAGCCAATGACACTTGTGACATGCTTTATCCCCGGCGTCTTCAGCAGACGTTGTTCGAGCTTTCGCGCGGCTTCCCCTGTTCGTTGCAGTGAAGCCGCCTGTGGGAGTTGAAGTGCCGCGAAGAGATAGCCTTGGTCCTCTTCCGGCAAAAAGCCGGAAGAGAGCCGGGTGCTGAACAAGCCGGCAACTACCGCACAGACCAGGAGAAGGACGAAGGTGACTCCACTCTTGCGGATCGCCAGACGTGAAGTGCTGACATAGCCTTCCGTGGTCCGATTAAAGACGCCATTAAACTTCCTAAATAACCAGGCCAATGGGCCATGGGTTTCCTTTCGCGGCCTCAGGAGTAGTGCGGAGAGCGCCGGGCTAAGAGTGAGCGCGTTAAAAGCGGAGAGAATCACTGAGATCGCAATCGTCAGCGCAAACTGCTGATAAAGCCGTCCCGTGATTCCGGGAATAAAGGCAGTCGGTAGAAACACGGCGGAAAGAACAAGAGCGATACCGATAACCGGCCCCGAGACCTCCTTCATCGCTTGGAGAGTCGCGTCGCGCGGCGGCATTCCTTCTTCAATATGATGCTCCACCGCCTCCACGACTACGATTGCATCATCAACCACCAGGCCAATGGCGAGGACGAGTCCAAAGAGCGCGAGCGTGTTAATGCTAAAGCCGAAGAGGGGAAAAAGCATGAACGTCCCGACAAGTGAGACAGGGACCGCGCAAAGAGGAATCAAGGTCGCACGCCAATTCTGCAGGAAGACGAACACGACCAGGATAACCAGTCCTAGTGCTTCGAGAAGCGTGTAAACGATCTCCTGCATTCCCGCGGTCACCGCCTGGGTGGTGTCGAGTGAGACGGCGTAAGTCATATCTGGCGGAAAGTCTTTCGACACGCGCTTCATCAGCGCTTTCACTCCGGTGGCGGCATCGAGCGCATTCGTTCCCGGGAGCTGATAGAGCGCGAGAATGGCGGATGGCTTTCCGTCGAGCCGGCCTTCGAGGTTATAGGTCTGGGCGCCAAGGTCGATTCGCGCGACGTCGCGCAACCTGAGGAGTGAGCCGTCTGAATTCGCGCGGATGACGATGTCGCCAAATTCCTTGGCCGTCGCCAGACGACCGCTGGCGCGCACCGTGTAGGTGAACTCTTGCCCGGGTGGAACCGGTTCGGCGCCGATTTGCCCGGCCGGGTTGACGGTGTTTTGCGCCCGCACCGCGTTGATCACGTCGGTGACGGTGACGTTGAGCTTGGCGAGCTGGTCGGGGCGGACCCAAAGACGCATGGCATACTGCCCGGCGCCAAAGACCTGGACATTAGAGATGCCTGGGATCCGCGTGAGCTGGTCGATCAGGTTAATGTTGGCGTAGTTCGCGAGAAAAATGTTGTCGTAAGACTTTTTCGGTGAGTTCAACGACACCAGCATGAGTGGTGCGGTGGTTGACTTCTGTACCGTCACGCCGGCGTTCACGACGTCGGGTGGTAACTGTGCGGTGGCTTGTGAAACCCGGAGCTGAGTAAGGATCTGGTCGGTATTCGGATCGGTGCCGACCTCATAGTTAACCGTCATGCGGATGGAACCGTTGGCGTTAACCGACTGGATAAAGTTACTCCGATCGACGCCGCTCATTTGCTGCTCGATCGGAGTAGCGACCGATTGCTCAATCGTTTCGGCATCGGCGCCCGTATAGTTCGCCCTTACCTGGATCTCTGGCGGCACAATATTTGGATACTGCGCGACCGGGAGTTGGATTAGTGAGATCGCACCCACGAGCGTCATCAGGATTGCGATGACGATGGCAACAATCGGGCGATCGATGAAAAAGCGGGAGATCATCCTTCGGAGCTGACGCTCGGCCTGGTGAGAGGATCTGCCTGCTCAGGAGCGGGCGTAGGCGACGACCAAGGCTTGGGATTCACCGGCGCACCGTCGCGAGCCTTTTGGACACCTTCGACGATCACTTTGTCGCCCGGTTTAAGTCCTTTCTCTATAATCCAGAGTCCTTTCACCCGACGGCCCACTTGTACGGTTCGCACCTGGGCTTTGTTATCAGGGCCGACGACGTCGACGTGATAGCTCCCCTGAACCTCGACCACAGCGCGTTGTGGCACCAGGAGCGCACCCTTTTCTACATTCGTTTGCACCCGCACCCGGGCAAACTGACCGGGCCGCAGGATGTTTCCCTTGTTAGGGAAAATCGCCGCGACTTGCACCGTGCCGGTCCGCACATCGACCTGATTAGCCGCCGCAAAGAGCTGGCCCTTCTCTGGGTAAATGGAACCGTCCGAAAGCACCAATGTGAATTGAAGTTGTTTCTCATGGGCGGCCCGTTCTTTGGGATCGGCAAAGCGTTGTGCGTAGTTAGTGTAACGCTGGTCGCTGATCGTAAAGAAGGCCTTGATAGGATCGACCTTTACCACGGTCGTTAAAGTTCCCGTGCTAGGTCCTACTAAGTCGCCCACTTGGGCCGCGGCTAGACCCGCGATTCCATCCACGGGCGAGCGGATTGAGGTGTAATCGAGATTCAACTGCGCCTCCTCGACCGCCGCCTGTTGCGCCTGGGTCTGAGCCTTGGCCGCTTCAGCCGCTTGCACTGCGTTATCCCGCTCCTGGGCGCTGGCTGTCTTGGACTTGAAAAGCTCCAGGTTCCGCGTCGCGGTTTGCTCGGCCTGGACTTCCTGGGCTTGAGCCTGCATGAGAGCCGCCTGCGCATGGAGAAGCGCCGCTTTGAAAGGGCGGTCGTCGATCTCGAAAAGAAGCGCGTCTTTTTGCACCTCGGTGCCTTCCTTGTAGTTCTGAGAGATGAGGTAACCCTGGACTCGCGCCTGAATGGTCGCGTTGACCAACGCCTCGAGAGTTCCGACAAACTCATCTACGATTGGAACGTCCTGCTGGAGAACCGGAGTCACCAAAACGTCCGGCGCCCCCAGCTTCTGCGCCGTCCTTTTATCGGAGCAACCCGGCAAAACCAGAGCCAGCAACAGACAAACGAACCGGCGCTCCCAAAACTTCATGCGGCGACAGATTGCCAGATTTGCGAAAGATGTCGAATCGGATTCCAAGCGGTCCTGATGACCAATCAAACGCCGTCGTGCTCAACAATCCGTCGGGCAAAATGAGTTACGCCGAGGAAAAATTTCCACCGCGTTCAGGCTTTTGTCTCGCTTTCCTCGGCTGTGCATTTCCCAGCTGGAGCAACTCATTGCATGCTGCCTTTCCCGTGGATATGGTCGCGTGCATGTCATCCAAATCCGCAGGGAAGAACGTGACAGGTTTCCTCGGTTTCCTGCGCACCGAGGCAGCTCTTTTCGTCAGTCTCGGCACGGTAGGTCTTCTTTTCTGGGCCGGGAACAACCTGCTGGAACACGTCAGTCAGCCCCTGTGGCTGAGCCTGATCCTCCTCTGGCTTTTCGGCGTGGTGCTTTTGGCGGCCATGGCGGTAGCGCGGCATGCTGACTCTCTCGCTGTCAGATGCGGAGAACCGTATGGGACTCTCATCCTGACTCTCGCTGCAATCACTATCGAAGTGATGATGATATCCGCCGCCATGATGCACCAGGCCAATAACCCGACCCTGGCTCGAGATACCATGTTCGCCGTCATCATGATTGCGTTGAATGGCCTGGTAGGTCTTTCTCTTCTCCTCGGTGGGCTGCGCCACCAGGAGCAACAATATAATCTGCAAGGAACCAACGCCTACCTTAACGCCATCCTTTCGCTGGCTGTCCTGGGCCTTATCCTGCCAGACTTCACCACCTCCGTGCAGGCGCCACAGTTCTCGCGCGCCCAGGAGATTTTCCTGATCATTGTCTCCCTGGTTCTCTACGCGATTTTTCTTCTTATCCAAACCGCCCGTCACCGTCAGCATTTCATGGAAGCGCAATCTGTCTCAGGCGAGTCGGCCGCGGAACACGACGAGCTGCGGAAGGGTTCCACTCCTTATCACGCGGTCATGTTAGTGGTCTATCTGGCGGCCGTAGTCGTGCTGGCAGAGAAATTCGCCATCCCGCTCGACCGAAGCATCGAAGATTTCGGCGTGCCCCAGGCTTTTGGGGGCGCGATCGTCGCTGCTTTGGTGCTCGCACCGGAAGCGCTGAGCGCGGTGCGCGCGGCCCTGAGTAATCACTTGCAGCGTTCGGTGAATATCCTTCTGGGCTCCGTCCTGGCCACGATCGGTCTAACGATTCCAGCAGTCTTGATGATCGGACTAATCACTGGTCGGCCGGTAATTCTCGGGATGCAGGGAGGTGAGTTTCCGCTCCTCATTCTTACTCTGGCAGTGAGTGTGGTCACTTTTGCCAGTGGTAAGACGAACGTGCTCCAAGGTTGCATTCATCTGCTCCTTTTCGCGGTCTTTTTGTTACTGATCTTTTGCCCATGATCCGACGGAGCTTTGAGTTCGAACGGGACGGTGGTGTTTCCTTTTTGGTGGTTTCTGTTTTCTTACCCGCCTCATGAGTAACCAACGGAGCAGAGAAAGGAATTCATTCCGGCAAGGACGGGTGTCGACTCCGCTTCTCATTGTCGTATCTTTCGGTGTCGGCGCGGCAATGACCTGGCTGGTGATGCGCAACTTTCAACCTCAGCCGCTGAAGCCTGCGATCGAAAGCTTCCTGCCATCGACCGGTGCACAGGCACCCACGTCCGCACAAGTCGCTTCCGATACAACGGCGCAGCCGCCGGATGTGTCTCAACTTTTGCCCGTCGACGCGGAACGGACGCTGGCGAACTGGAACTACGATCGACAGGATTGGTCGCATGCGATCGTGCATTATCAGAAGGCCATCGCCCACGGCTCCGATAACCCGGATGTGCGCACCGATCTGGGAAATTGCTTTCGTTTCCTCGACCAGCCGGAGAAAGCCCTTGAGCAATATGAGCTGGCGCAGAAACAAAACCCAATGCACGAAAATAGTCTCTTTAACCAGATCAGCCTGTTCTCGCAGTATCTACATGACAACGCGCGAGCCGCGGTAGCGGCACGGGATTTTATCGCACGGTTCCCGCTCAGCCCGCAAGTGGCGACCGCCAGGCAACTTCTTTCCAAGGCCGAAGGAGCCCGGCAAGCTGGGACTCAGCCGAAGTAGGCGCGGTTGACATGCTTCGCGCTATAACCCGAGTCTGCGTCCGCTACGCGGAACGCTACATACCCGATCCCTACCTCTACGCGTTACTCCTAACCTTCATCACGGCCGGCGCTGCGTGGGGTCTTAGTGGAGCGGCGCCGGAGAAGATCATTACCTCATGGTATGACGGCATTTGGGCGATCCTCGCCTTTGCGATGCAGATGGCGCTCATTCTTGCCACCGGCGTCGCCCTCGCGGAAGCGCCACTCGTGCAGCGGTTCCTGCACCGGATCGCTTCTTTTCCGAAACGTCAGGCCAGCGCGGCGGTCACGGTGTTTCTTGTGGCTGCGTTGGGGTCGTGGTTAAATTGGGGATTTGGTCTCGTCGTCGGAGCGATCCTCGCGCGCGAAGTCGCGAAGCGCGTGCGTGAGACAGACTTTGGGCTGCTCGTCGCCGCGGCTTACATGGGTTTCATGGTTTGGGCTTCCGGACTTTCAAGTTCGATTGCCCTCGCGTCAGCCACACCGGGCAGCGCGCTCAATATCATCGAGAAGGAGACTGGCCGGATTGCCGGATTGGATCAAACCCTTTTCGCCGCTTATAACCTGGTGCCGACGATCTTGGTTTTCATTCTGATTCCGTTCCTACTCGTCCTGATCGCGCCTCCGCCGGTGGAGCAGAAACGCGTGGACCCGTCCGCCCTTACTGGCGCGGACAAAGCAGCTGAATTGGTGGCTAACGAATGTAGCTTCGCAAACAAAGTGGAGAACGCCTGGATCGCGACGGCGCTGCTTGTGGCGATGGCCCTTTTTTACGAGTGGACCCTCATCCGAACGCGTGGCTTCACGCTCGACATTAACGGCATGATTTTCCTCGCGCTAACCCTGGGACTGATCTTCCACGGCCGACCGATTCGCTATGTTCGCGCTTTCAATTCCGCTGCGAAAACCGTAGGCCCGATTCTGCTTCAGTTCCCGCTTTACGGAGGCATCATGGGGATCATGACGGGAACCGGTCTGGCCGCGATCATTGCTAAAGCTTTCCTCTCCTTTTCCACTCATCAGACACTTCCGTTCTGGACGTTCGTTTCATCCAACATTATCACGATTTTCGTTCCATCGGGCGGCGGCCATTGGGCGGTGCAGGGACCTTTCATGATTCCGGCTGCGATCAAACTGGGCGTCGATCCTGCGATCACGGCGATGGCGACCGCGATGGGCGAGCAGACGGCGAATATGATTCAGCCTTTCTGGGCGCTGCCTGTCCTAGCCATCGCCGGGCTCGGAATCAAGGACATCATGGGCTATTGTATGATTGCGCTGGTTGTCGGCTTTCTGCTTTACGGGGGGTCGCTCCTCGTCTTTGCCTGAGGGCTCGATTGTATTGTTGTGGCGAAGTAAGTCGAGCTACCAGCTGGCCAGGCTGGTCAGCAAATTTGTCGGGAGTGGACTGCGTGGGTTCTCTTTTCTAAATGATTCCAACTCGCGTTGCGCATCAGCCTGAAGTCCGGCATGGGCATAAGACAGTCCCATGAGCAGATGCGCTCCGCCCGACGTCTCCCGCAACTTCTGGAGGGCCGCGGCCGTCGCGGGATCGAGAACACGGAAATGCGCCTCCGGCCTAGGTGGCATCGGCGCTTTCGCGACGAGAGAGCCGTCGCGCCAGGCTTCCACTCGCCATGAGTAAGTCTCGTTGGGCGAAAGGGGCTCGTTAGGTTGCCAGCGGGTAGCGCTGGCGGGGAGGGGCGCGCTCTTGGTAATCGCGCCGCTTCTGTTCGCCAGCTCGATTCGATAACCGTTCGCTCCTGATTTCAAGGTCCACCTTAAGACTGGGCGATCACTTGGAACGACTGCGCCGACCGGCTCGATGGCGCGAAAAGGATCGGCGGGCGCGGGAGCAGTAGAATCCTCTGCACCGTCTAACTCTTTCCAAAAGGAGGGCGGGTCAATTTTATCCAACAGAACCGCTTGGCGCACCGTTGGCTGGAAAGCCGCTGGGATCGGGCCAAGACCAATGACGGCGCCATCGGATTTAATAGTAAACTCCCGGTTGTGGTCGAGGAGCGTGATGCCCGCCGCCCGCCGGACAGACGTCGCCGCCCACAGAATTCCGTATCCAAGCATGACTCCGGCTGCGATGGCGAGGAGTCGATGTGCCCAGTGATTCTTGGTTGCTGCGTCGTCTTCTTTGGCCATGATTTCCACAGGCATAAACACTTCCATGGAGGGTCCCATCACGGGTTCCATGGCGGCCACGGCCATCACTGACGCGCGCTGCTTCCGCGCGGCCCACATGATCATGAGCGCCACGGAAGCGGCGCTCTCC
>JAICMR010000094.1 GCA_025929155.1 Chthoniobacterales bacterium
CACCTCGACTTGGGGAAGGACGAAGGCAGGATTCTTACCGATGATGGCGTGGACGGTGAAAGCGCCGATGACGGAAGCGAGGATGACGCTGCCAGCGAGCGGGCTGTTCAGGTCCTGCACGATTTCCTCGAGGACGAAAGTGATGGCGGCAAGCGGCGTATTAAATGCCGCCGCTAATCCGGCCGCCGCGCCCGCGGCCGCTGGCCGACGACGCCGTTGTTTCGGAATCCCGAGCGCACCGCTGAGCTGAGAGGCAAGACCGCCGGCAATGTGCACCGAAGGACCTTCGCGGCCAAGACTCATTCCCCCGCCAACGTGGAGCAGCCCGGCCGCAAATTTCACGAACACCGTCTTGAGTTAGACGAATCCGAAATCCTGCCAAAAAGGCAAACTTCAACTGTGGAATGCCGCTCCCCGCCGCGCTCCGGTCGACGCGATCCATAAGAAACCCGCCGCTAACGAACAGTCGACGACGACGACGGCGAAAGTGCCGCCAAAGGAAAGTGGCGAGGCCGCGGTAAGAGAACGCGACGAAGGTTCGATAATAGATCGAATTAATCCCGAGCGAGAAACCGACCGCGGCGAGTCCGCCTCCCAAGCCATAAATGCTGGTGAGGACGATTGACCGGCCCGAGTCAGGGAGGCGCTGAAATTGCCGGGCAAGAAGTGACACTGCTGGCACTGACTAAATCCGGCAACGGAGCTTTGCCAAGACTTTGTCGGGCCGCACTTTGGCAGTCAGGCAGGCATGAGTGTGCGGTTCGCGGAAAGGCAATATCGTTGCGACGGCTGGGCTGGCGCAGCGCGACGCTTCGCGATTGATGGAGCCTTACAGAGGTAGGGCGAGCCTGCTTTTCGTATCCTTGCCTACCCGTCTTATGACACCGTGGGCAATTACTTGAACGGCGGCCGACGCGCTATTCGCGATTGTGCAACGGTAGATATGGAATGCTATCAGCCGTGAGAAACGCTCGCGCCGGGGAAGCGCACGCGCCTCGCGTCCTGGTTTGGACGATTCGCGGAACGCACTTCGTCTCGCGAAACACCGGGGCCGATTGCCGGGTAACTGCAAACAGTTAGCGAACCCAAGCGCGCCATCGCAACGAGCGAGCGCGCTTTCCAGCGCGACACTAAATCGCTGAGTTCGAGTCGGCGCTGGTGATCAACATCGTGCCGGCTTCGTCCGCGGTCAGTTCTTCTTTCTCTGAGGGCGTTGGGTCGGGCCAATGCACGTTCCAGGCGAGACGGACCTTTTCCAAGGCCCAGATGGTGTAGCGCGTGAGATCAAACTCCCACCATTTCAAGCCATGCGCGGCGCAACGCGGTTTCGCGTGATGGTTGTTATGATAACCCTCGCCCAGAGCGCCGAGGCCGACCCAGAAGTTGTTCTTGCTTTCATCGGACGTGTCGAACGTGCGATAGCCGAACTGTTTCATGTGACAGATCGAGTTCACCGCCCAAGTGCAGTTATAGACGAACAACATGGGCACATAGAGACACCAGAGCATCCCGGCCAGACCGAGGGTGAAGTAGAGTAGGGCCGCAACCGCGAGGTGCGGCAGCACATAAAGCCAGTTGTTTTCCCACAGCTTGCAATACCAAATTTTCCGCACGTCAGCAGCGTAGCGCAGCGACCGCGCCCGGAAAGAGGCGGGCTTGCGGATCAGCCACATCATGTGCGCATAGGGAAAACCATGTCTTGGGCTGTGAATATCTTCCTCCGTATCCGATTTCAAATGGTGGTAGCGATGATCACCGACCCAGGTGACGGGATCGCCCGAGAGACCAACGGCTGAGCCACTCGCAAAGATGAACTTCAACCAGCCTGGCATCTCGAACCCGCGATGAGTGAGGTAACGATGCAGATAGAGCGTCGTGCCCAGCCCGATCCAAAGGTAAATCAGCGCCATGACCGGCAGGTAAGCCAATTGAAAGCGCGTCCAGATCGCGGCGACGCCGAGAAGCTGGAGGACCACGAGGATCGTGAAAATACCGATATTAAACTTTTCGTTCTTAAACATAACTGGAGCGGCTGAAGCGGATTCTGGCTGAACGGGGAAAGCGCGCCACTGTCCCTCGGAAAACGCCCCCGAGCAAACCCTTTCTCCCTCACAAAGGGTCGAAGCGGGAAAGCGGGGGCCAACATATTTCCGGATGCGCCGCCGAGCGGCGCGTGGTAAACATCGCGCTGACTCGCTGCCCCGGGGTGTAGCTTAGCTTGGTAGAGCGCCTGGTTTGGGACCAGGAGGTCGCAGGTTCAAATCCTGTCACCCCGAGCGTGTCCGCTTTGCACAATGAAACAGAACGCGATCCGCCGTGCTGCATTTCTTCTGGGACCGACGATGCTGCTGTTCGCCGCCGCGTCCGTTCGTGGGCAAGCACCTACACCTGCGCCCAGCGCTGCGAATGTGGATAACACGAACGCACAAGCCGTTCGAGCGCAGCAGGCGACTGAGGAAATTCCGGTCCCCTCGCCTTCCCCAAGCGTTGTTCCGATCGAGCCGGCCTCGATTATTCCCCCGAATAACTTACCCGGGCCGGGGGCGGCGGCCCTCCCGGCGATTCCGGCGGCGCCGGAGCTTCAACTTCTCAATCAGCTCTTCAAGCAAAGCTCCTTGGGCAAAGAGGCTGACGAGCATCGTCTTCACGTGCAGATGTCGGAACTGGAAGTCAAAATCCGGAATGACCCGGAGTTGCATCGGCTGCGCGCTTCGGCTGATGAAGCCCGCACAGATCTCGACCGTCGCCACCGGTTCCGGACTTACTACGAGCGCTATTATGGAAAATTGCTTCGTCTTGCGCAGACGCCGGAGTTGAGTGCCTACCTGAAAGGGCAACAAGCAGCTCATGAATTAGCTCTGCTCCAGCCTCGCGTCCGGCACGAGACGGACGAAGCGGAAGCGGCAAAATTGGCAGCCGCGAAGACAGGCACCACCACCCCGGCGCCAGTTGGGACTCCAGCGCAGGCCAAGGTTGATAATATTCTTCGAGACTAACCCGCAGCGAGAACCCGACCGGTTCTGCCCGGAAGCTGGCGGGAATCCCCCGATGAAGACTTCCCTCGCACCACGCGTTAGAGGAAACGGCAGCGAGCTTCCGCAAACGCCGGTTGCCGCTGCGGGCGAGAGCGACTAAAATTGGCGCCGTTATTGGCGCGTTCGTCTAGTGGTTAGGACACAGCCCTCTCAAGGCTGGTGCACGGGTTCGATCCCCGTACGCGCTGCCCTATCCTCCTCCCGATCCTAATCGTGCTCCTGCTCGGAACCGCGAATCCCGCGTTTCGTCGTTAGGTAAACAGCGAAACTCCCTAGCCAATGCCCCCCTTCGTAATGCTCGCCTGTGACCGCCGCTAGGCCCGCGCTCTTGTGCGCCTCCGCCGTCGCGTCGAACGCCGGGCGGCGCGGATCATGCGCCGGCAGACCCGATAGAATTCCTTCCAACATCCAGGCGCGGCTCAGGTTCAATCCGTCGAGATGAGCCAGCTTCGGATCGCTCGGATCCGGCGAGACTGCGACCGGCAGCCACTTTGTGTCCGCCTTTGTTGGGATCTGCGGCATAAAACCGGTCAGCCATTCCGCAAATTCGTTAGGCGCGAGAATTCGCCGCATCACATCGGCCTCGCCGAGCGAAGGTGAAAAGAAATCTTCACCGGAAGGTTCGTAAGCGAGCGGGCAATTTTTATCCGCGAGAAAGAAACGTTTCGCGGAATCCGCGGCCAGCTTGGCTAGGGCTTCGTTCCCGCTGCTTCGCGCGTAATCGAGAATCAATCCGAGAGCGAAAGCGGTCTGATCATGCTCGCCAATTCGCACCGGATGAGAGAGCTTCGGCAACCAGTTCGTTAGGCGCGAGACCGCCGCGTTTTCCAGCGGACGCAGGTTAGCCGACAACTCTTTGGCCTCTGGATCATCCCATTCGCGCAACTCCGCGCCCAGTTGCAGGAGCCAGGCCAAACCGTATGGCCGCTCGAAGCTGGCGCGACCTTTCCCGTCGAGATAGACGACTTCCTGCGCGATTTTTTCCTTCGTTAGGCTGACCTGCAACGCGGCCCGTGCCTCGGAGGCATAGGAAGCATCCGGAAACGTCCGCGCCAGCCGCGCGAGCAGCCAATGCCCATGAACCGAAGAGTGCCAGTCATAGCAACCGCAAAAGGCTGGGGTCAACTTGCGTGGCGGCGCCACATCCGCGTCGCTATTCAGAAGGTGGCTGATGTGGTTTGGGTATTCCTTGCGAACGCAGGCGAGCGCCAGCCGCGCGAAGCGCTCGGCGGCGTGCGCGTCGAACTGCGGCGCAGGCTCTTTTCCGGGCGTGCGATCCTCCGCGGTGACGAGAGTCATGGGAACCAGACAGAGCGCGACAATAATCTTCTTCATTTCCAGCCATGCTAGCATCACTCTGAAGCCGGCTCTTTCCTTTCATGCATGAAATGCCGCTCGCTTCTGCCTTTCCCGGTGCCCTCCTTTCTCTTCTGGTTTGCACCGCGGTCGGCCTTACGTCTTGCGGTCCATTTTTTCACCGCGAAGTCGCCGGGTTGGTCCTTTCGCTTGAAGGCACTTCGCAGGCGACCGCTTCCGGCCAAACCCGGCCCCTAACGAGCGGTTATTTTATCCATCCCGGCGAAACGATTGCGACCACCCACAATGGCCGGCTCGACCTCATGCTCCTTCCCGGCGTGCTCCTTGAACTGGAGGCCGATACTCAGCTCGAGATCGTGCAGCTTCATCTGGTCCGGGATGGCGACGAAACCATCCAGCCGATGAAGACCCGCGAAGGCCGCATCGCGCTGCATCGTGGCAGCCTCATCGCTTCGGTCGGTCCCGCACAAACGGAATCATCTCTCGAGATCGCAACCGCGCCGGCACTTGTCACCGCGGGTCCCGATCGAACGTTCAAGATCGAAGCCGGCAACACAGGCGTCCGCGTTCTCTGTATCCGCGGAGAGATCACCACACGTTCGACCGCCGGCAGATCGAATCTCAACGTTCCGGCCGGCTACTTCGCCTGCTTGCCTTCTGATTTTGGAAAGACGCCACGCCGCGCGGCCACCGCGAATGCCAGGGTTCAAGCCGAGGTGCCCATCGTCTTGCGGATTGAAAAGCGGCTCCTTCTTCTTCAGAATGCCGAAGGCTCTGCTTTCCGTCCCTGGCGTTAGCCGGTCGCTGCATGGAAAAGTTTCTGAAAGCAGGCAAAAAATGTTCTTGCCTCCAAAAAGTCGGCTTCTATACTCGCGCCCAATCCGATCGGAACCCCCTATGAACACAAAAGTCCCAAAGACTTGGCTTGCTGCCTTGTTTGCCGTCTTCGCCGCGACCTCCTTTATCACCGTCACCGGCTGGCTCTTTGCCTCGCCCACAGACGATATCAACCAAGCCGTCACCGCGAGCGGTCAGAAAAACGTGCATTCGGCTGATGCGGATCAGTTCATCGCCGCCTTTTCCGCCGTCCTCGTTGGGGTCGATGAAGAAGAGAGCGGCAGCTATGTTGCAGCCGCGAAGAAATTACGTCCCGACCTTTTCGCGAAGATCACTGCTGCCGCGGCCGAAGTAGATCGCGGTCCCAAAGATGCGAGTACCGACGACGCCGAGCGGGTGACGCTGCATCGCCACCGCGTCCACATCTGTTGTCGCCATCATCAGTTTGCCCTGCCGCCGCGCCTTGCCCGTTTATTTCTGAAAACCCACCCGAATTGCAGCCGCGGCCCGTGCAATGCTTACTCCACGCCTCCGCCACACGCTTGATTAGACGTGGTCGGTTCTGTCCCCCCCATTCTGAGCTGGCCTTCCCGTAATACGGAATCGCTCTGTCGGTTCGGAGCTGCGGCCGTCACTAAGCCATGACGCAGATCGCGCGGTGTAGGCCGCTTCCGGCTTTCATACGTGGAATGTTGATGTTGCTGCCTTTTCTTCTAACTGCCCAAGCCGATCAGAAGCGGCCGCCCGTCAAGACTACAGAGTCGTTCACGGCAACTGCCCAGCCTAACGAGCTCGCACTGGCCATGGAAGAAGCCGGGCTCATCGAAACAACCACCCGTCGCGATGAAGCGGAGTTGGTTAGGCAAAGCCAGGAATTGGAGAACGTCGACTCATCTGAACCTCTGCAACCAAACCTTTCGGAGCCGAAGTTAGAGCAGCGAGCGACGCAGGAGGAATCGCCCGTTCCGCGGCGGATTCGTTACAACGTCACGCTTGTTCTGCGCGGCGTTTATGACGACAACATCAATATCAGTCAGTCCGATCGGAAAGCGGACTTTTATACTGCGATTGAGCCGACGATCACCTTCGGCATCGGCGAGACGGACAACAACTTTCTCACCCTGACCTACGCTCCGAACGCTTATCTCTTTGCCGATCACTCTGAAAACAACGCGCTTCAACATCTTGTTACTTTTACCGGCCAACATCGTTTCCCCCGGCTCACCCTCAGCCTCAGGCAAGACATCCAGCTCTTGGACGGCACTGGCTTGGATACGCCCACCGGCACAGGCACCACATTCACCCGCACGAACCTCGATGTCGCCGGCCGCACCCGGCTGAACATCTACGGCACCCACCTGGACGCGAACTATTCGCTGACAGGCAAAACTTTTCTGACCGCCGGGCTCGATTACAGCATCTCGGACTACGTGAGCCTTCTTAGCTCATCGGTTTTGTCCGGGAATCTCTATCTCAACTACACCTACAGTCCGAAACTTGCCATCGGAGCAGGATTCACGGGTGGATATGACACAATCGACTCACCGAGCGAGGACCAGACCTTCGAACAGATTAATTTAAGAGCTTCTTACGAACTAACAGGCAAAGTCAGCGCCAGCTTCTCCGTCGGAGTCGAGTTTCGGCAGGCGATTGAGCGCGAAGGGCGAAACAACGGTTCGCCGGTTTCCGACGGCACGCTCTTTTACCAGCCCTTTGATGGGACCAGCGTCGCAATTACTCTCTCCCGGCGCACCCTGAACTCCGCCACCCTCGCCGGACAAGACTATCATAGCACGAGCGTCATTATCTCGGCGCGTCAGCGTTTTCTGCAGCGGCTTTTCTTCGGTCTCACCGGCGGCTACGAAAACTCATCCTACTTCAGCACAGGGAACAAGATCGACTCAAGGCGGACGGACGACTATTATTTCCTGCAAGCTTCGCTCGACTTCAACCTAACCCGCTTCTGGACCGCGGGCCTCTATTACTTCTATCGGGAAAGTAATAGCTCGCTCGATCTCTTCGGCTTTTATGATAACCAGCTCGGCCTTCGCACTTCCTTTGCTTTCTAAGAGTGACCCCAACCGATCAAACCTTGTAGCGGTCCATGACATCAATTGTCCCGACCTAGCTCCTTGGGATGGGGCGGTCATAGATCGCCGCCACAGGTCCTACGCAGTTCCTTTGCGTTTCAGGATTCACTCATCCTTGCCTACCCGGTGGCATGACTCCAGGTGGCTCCTCGCGTTCACCTTTTCCTTGCTCTGCGAAATTCAATTCGCCAACGCTCAATCGACTGTTTTCGATGCGCCGCGTCCGCCTGCGATCACTGCTCCTTCTGCGGCGCCGACCGCTACCACCACGAACAATTCCGCCGTCGTCAACAATGCGCCCGAAGCCATCGCGGCGCCGTCGGGTTATGTCCTCAGTGTTAACGATCAGGTGGCTGTGGAAGTGTTTGGCGAGGATGATCTCCGCACCAACGGTCGGCTGAACTCCGAGGGCAATCTTAGCGTTCCCTTACTCGGCTCTGTTCATCTCGCCGGTCTGACTCTTACTAAGGCCGCGAGCCGGTTGACAGATCTTTACGGCCGCGATTATCTCGTGAACCCAAAGATAAGTATCTCACTCGTCGGTTATGCCAAGCGGCGCTTTACTGTCCTCGGCCAGGTAAATCGCTCTGGCAGTTATGAGATGCCCGAGGGTAGTCCGACCGGGATCGACCTCCTGGAAGCGGTCGCGATGGCCGGTGGCTACACCCGCATCGCAGCACCAGACCGCATCAGCGTGCGCCGGCACAGCAATCGCGGGAAGGATGAAGTGATTCGCGTCAACGCGAAGAAACTGGCCCGGGGAGAAGGCGGCAGCTTTCTTATCGTCCCCGGCGATACCGTCACGGTTGGCGAAAGTATCTTCTAAGACATTGTTCGATGACTCTAACTATGACGAATCCTCCCAAGCCTTTTCCTAACTCTGCAATGTCGGCATCAAACTCCACCGCCGCCTACGATTCTCCGCTGGAAGCGCGGCACGGTTTCAATTTCCGCCATTTCTGGCATTCCATGCTGGAGCGACTTTGGGTCGTCGCCCTCTGCCTCGTCGCCGGTTTCTTTTTTGCCCTGGCCTATCTCGCCCGCACGCCCAGGCTCTATCAGAGTCACGCGGTGCTAGAAGTTGATTTCCAGGAGCCGACAATGATTAGCGACGAAGCGAACAGCTCGCGGATGCGCTCGATGTTCCTCGCCAGCCAGGAAGCACTTCGCACAATTGAGCAGAACCTCACGAACCGCACCCTGATGGATCGGGTGATCCGTTCCGAAGGGCTCACCGCTAATGGTGGCTCCGCGCTCCTTGGCCACAGCGTGACGGAAGAAAACTCGAACGCTTCCTCCCCGGCTCCGCGGGATAGGATGGCCGGCATCGCCCAACGCGACCTCGCCTTTACCCCGCTGGAGGACGTGCTCGGCGGCGCTCTTTCCACGATGGTCAAGCCGGTCATTCGCCGGGGCACCCGGTTGATCGACCTATACGTTACGAATCACGATCCCGCTCTCGCCCAAGGTCTCGCGGATGCAGTCGGTCGCGAATACATCCACATGTCGATTGAGCGGCGCGCTGATTTCAGCCAGGAAAGTCTGCGTTATCTGATGGAAGAAGAGGAACGCCTCAAAGCAAACCTGCAAAAAAGCGAGGCGGCCGTGGCCGATTACAAGGCGAAAACCCCGGACGCTCTGCAGTTGGGCGGCGGTGCGGCAGCAACCGGGGGCGCGGCCGGCTCCAGTACCAGCGGCGGTCGCGGTGGGCTGGTCGATGATAAACTCCAGGAGCTTTCCAGCCGAGTGACATCCGCGAAAGCCGATCGTGTGCGGCTGGAAAGCGAATTGCAACAGATCGACCAGGTCCGCGCCAACGTTCCCGCTCTGCTCGCGATTCCTAGCATCGCCAACGCCCCGGTCGTGGTGGATCGCCGGAAGGATGTCGCTCAGCTCGAGTCAGCGGTTGCGAGCCTTTCGCAGCGTTATAAATCGAAGCACCCGAAAATGATGGCGGCGCAGGCGGCGTTACAGGAAGCGCAGGACGCTCTGAAGCGTGCGGTTGTCAATCAGCCCGCCGTCCTGCGAAATGTGCTCATGCAGGCACGCGCGGCGGAGAAGAGCCTCAGCTCGGCCGCAGCCGATCAGGAAAAGGCCGCGCTCGCGCTGAACAAAGCGGCTATTGGTTACCAGGAACTGGCACGCCAGGCCGAGACTGACCGCGCCCTATACGAAAGTGTCCTCCGCCAGATCAAGGAAACCAACCTGACAAAAGACGCAAAGACGAATGCCGTCAGCATCGCGGAACACGCTACGCTGCCCTACGCTCCGGCCAGCCCGAAACCGGCCAAAGACATCCTCCTTGGTCTCCTCGGCGGTCTCGCCGCCGGCCTTGGGTTAATCTACGTCGGCGACGTGCTGGATCGTTCCATCAAGACAGTGGATCAGGCGGAAAATCTGCTTGGACTTCCAGTCCTCGCTGCCATCCCGGAACGAGTCGCAGTCGGCTCGGGAAAAAGGACCCGAAAAACGTCCGATCTTACCGGCATCACCTATCGCACGGTTGCCGAAGCGCCAGACGGCCCCGTTGCCGAGTCTTTCCGCAACCTGCGCGCTGCTCTTTCTCTGCTCGGCCCCGAAGTGGAGCGTCAAGTCTTTCTCTTCACGAGTGCGCTACCTAACGAGGGTAAGAGCTTTACGAGCGCAAATTACGCGCTCGCCCTCGCTCAGCAGGGTTATCGGGTCCTTTTGCTCGATGGCGACCTGCGCCGGCCCAGTCTGCACAAGGTCTTCACCAAGACTTCGGCCGCGCAGAAGAGGAACTCGCACGATGCGGAAAATCCGCCCGGAGTAATCGATTGCCTGCTCGGGGAGGCCGGTCTTTCCGAAGCAGTCCGCCGCGTCTCCGCTCGAAACGTCGACGTCGGCGGCGGCACGAAGGGCGCCAATCAGAAGTTCACGACCGCGACCGGCGGAGAACTCTCAATTCTCGCCGGCGGCCGGAGAGCGCCGAATCCCGCAGAATTGCTCGGCGGTGCCTCCTTTGGCAACCTGGTCGCAGAAGCAGGACGCCTCTTCGACCGGGTTGTGATCGATAGCGCGCCCGTCCTCGCCGTGAGCGACACCCTGCTCATGACGCCGCACGTCCAAACGGTTAGTCTCGTTGTTCGCGCCGCAAAAACGCCGAGGAATGCCGTCCATCGCGCGATGAACCTTCTGGGCGTATCCGGGGCGCGACCCGCCGGAATTGTTCTCAACCGGCTTCCGCACCGACGCGGCGCTGGCTATTATTACTACTACGCCTCCCACGGCTACGGCGCCGGAGAAGGCTCTTATACGGGGCGGGAAGAAAGAGCGGACGTAGAAAGAGCTGAAGCTCTCGAACGCTGAGAACGGTTGCGTCACCTTCTCCAGCACACCCCAAGGTAGGTGGCGGCGTAGAGTTGGATCGATGAAATCTGAAGCGGGAAATCGACGGCAGCGTGGAGCGCGAGCGCCGTCAGCCCTGCCAGGGCGACGCAGAGAAATTGGCCCCGGCGCGGAGACCAGTCGGCTGCTCCGCGCCCTTTATTCGTTAGGTCGCGTAAACCAGCGATCATTCCCCCGAAAAAAACGCAACCCCAGAGCACCCCACCGATCCAGCCCCATTCGAGTAGTGTTTGAAGGTAATCGTCGTGCAGGAAAAGCCAGCTTCCGCGGGTGCGCGGATGGCCGCCTTTTTGCAAAACCGAAAAGACCGCGCTGAAAGTGCCGGGCCCAAAGCCAGTCGCCCCCGCTTCTGACAAGCTCTGCAAAGCAAGCTGATCCACCTGCCAGCGCGCATCGTGCGACCAGGTGCTGCTGAATTGGTCCCAGCGGCTCATCGAAAGATCGAGATGGCTCGCCTGTGCAATCGCGCAAAGCGCGAGGCCACCCGCCACCAGCGCCACGACCAGCGTCTTTGCCTCCGCGTATTTAACCTGGTGGAAAAGTCTTGGGAGAGCCAAAACCAGAAGCGCGAGCACGATCCCGACCGCCAGCGCCTGTCCGGTCCGCGAGGTGTTCGCCGCCAGTGCGACGAGGACGGTCACCGAAAGTGTCAGCCACAACGCGCGCGCGGCCGGATTAGCCGACCGGACCACATAGCGATACGCGAGCCCGAGCACGGCCGGCAGGGTCAGATTCAGATACGCGCCCGCGTTGCCGTGATAGTAGTAAGTCGCAAAAAATGTCGAAACCGGTGGCTCACCACGGTCCAGCGTCTGCCAGAAAATCATCTGCGCACCGGTCGCCTTTTGCAGCAGACCGAGCAAGGCGATCGAACCGCCGGCGAGTCCGATCGCCCACCAAATCCGCAGGAGCCAGCGCGAGTCGCGGATGAGATCCGCCACCACCCAGATGCATCCCAGTAGCGCCGTC
The DNA here is from genome assembly GCA_025929155.1 of Chthoniobacterales bacterium. GTDB lineage: Bacteria > Verrucomicrobiota > Verrucomicrobiia > Chthoniobacterales > UBA10450 > Palsa-1392. Next base: position 11,618 of record JAICMR010000094.1, read on the forward strand.
ACGCGCCACATGAAGGCAACACTGAGGTAATAATCTACCGAGCCCGGCGCATTAGGAGCCGGCGAATTTAGCGGAAGAAAGAAGTGATAATCCGCGTCGAAAAGGGCGTGCGCATTCAGAGCCATTGTCCAGCCGAGAAGAAGCAGGGCGCAGGCAAAGAGGTGAAACGTCGAAAGGCTAAAACGGCGAAAGGTAGTTGACAATCGCCCTCGTCGGCCTTCGAATTCCGGTCTCCCAGCTCCCAGCTTCGATCCCAGCCAGCAGGTAAACATGGCACAAAGGATCCAGTTGAGATACCGAATCGCTGGCGCGCTCGTCCCGCCGCTATCCCAAGGCGAGTAGAAAAGTGCCACGATCAGGAGCCATCCCGCCGCGAAGCGACCCGTGGACGTGATCGGCCGGCAAGGATGCATTCCTAATGTGTAAGCACCCAATCGGCGCTTAGCCAAATCAAAGGAACCGCTCGCGCAGTGATTGCCGCGCTTTCCCCTGCCAACGAGGAGCCGAGACTTCAGGCGTTCAAAAGTTCGCCTAAAGCGCAGCGGCCGTATTTTTTAAAACCTCGGAGAGCCCGGGAGACGTTGTTTCTCTTGGAAGCGATTACGAATGTAAGACCGTCGAACATTTGCGACACTTCTTAGAACACGTCGCGGTCAAAAAGAACCCGACCTAGCCGGAGAGACTCTATGAAAAGCAAAAAGACAATCAAAGGTGTTACCCCGCCGCAGAACGTGCCGGCGAGTTTCCTTAACAAGCTGGGCGAAATGCACACTGCCGAACTGGAACTGACCATTGCGCTTCCCCTCATTATGGTGGCCGCTGAGTCGAAAGATCTGAAGGCGCTCCTGAAGCTGCACCTCAAGGAAACCAAGGGACACGTCAAAGCGCTCAACCAGGTGGTGCAAGGATTGAACCGGGAGATGCCGAAGAAACCCTGCAAGCGGATGACCGCCATGATCGCCGAAGGAGTGAAAGTCATCGGCAAGCGTCTCATCTCGGGCCAGCAGGATGCGGAGCTGATTCGGGTGGGACAAAAAATCGAGCGATTTGAGATGGAGAACTATAAGCAACTTTGCACGACCGCGGAGCACAACGATTATGCGCATGAGTTCGCGCTGCTCAAATCAGTGCTGAATCAGGAAGAGATCGCAGAGACACTCCTCGGCCAACTCGCGCAAGGCAAGGGGCCGTTGAAGCCGCTAATCCAAAAGGCATCCCTAAAACGGGCCGGCGCCCAAGCCACTGAAGACTAACTGAGAAGGAGCCGGGTAAGCGAGAAGCGGCCGGATGGGTCCAGTCTGGGCTGTCATGAGCGAGTTGTTGTTCCAGACTGTGCCGAAGGACCTATTGCTTCCCCCGTAACACTTCCTGCACGGGAGCCGGTAGATGATCGGCGTTTTTCAGTAACTGACTCACCTGCCAAATCTCCGTGTCACTAAGTTTCGGACTGAAGGACGGCATCCCGCTGAAGCGGATTCCATTCGACACAACCCAATGAGTGCCTCCAACAGGGTCGTCGGTCACACCTTTCGCAGGCGGCAACAGCGGCGGGATGTGTGGATACATCCGTTTCGACAAACCGCTCGGTCCCTGCCCGAAGCGGCCATGGCAGCCCATGCAGTTTTTATCGTAAACCTGCGCGCCGGCCAGGAAGGTTGCATCGTCCGCAGCCACCGGTGATTGCTTGTCGGCTGCCTTCCCGATCGAAGCAGCAAGCGCATGATGCGCAAAGTAACGTTCCAGCGGCAGCGGTGCACTGGTTGTCGACATCTGCAGCCCTCCGCGAGTGAGATAGAGATAGAGGCCGCCGAGCGCAAGCACGACACCGATGATAATGCCGAGGATAAATTTAATCATAGCTTTAATGAAGAATACGTCTTGCCGGGGTTAGCGAATTACGTCGCGCTGTGCAAGCAGTATCTCCGATATCCCCGAGATTCCAAAAGTTTTTGCGAGCCGGCGTGAGTCTAGAGGTTATGGTTTCAAGCTTGATGAGAAGCTACCAGCTGAGAATGTTGGAGCAGGAGGAAGGTCCTTACTCCGAGGAGCAGATTGCCCGGCTCTCTTCCGACGGCAGGGTCAATCGATACACTCCCTGGCGACCAATCGGCGCCCGCGAACGGGAAACGGCAACCCCGGCGCCCGGCGACAACTTATGTATATCTGGAAATTTCACGCTACTCCAACCTGGCTAGCCACCCACGAGGAAGCGCTAAACGAGACTCATCCTGGCGGTGTGGCAGTGATCACGCGGCCGGGAAAACGCCGTTCGCTCCTCCAGATTACCTGCCGTTCCAAGGCTCAGGCCCAGCAGTTCGTTAGGCAAAGCGGCGGCACGATCGAAAGACTCCCACGCGATTGGCAAAGGAAGTTTCTCGAGCCCCGGAAACGCCCGCCCCTGCGCATCGGGAGACGTCTCGTGATTGTGACGGAGCCGGCCCCAGACGCGCGAACAG
>JAICMR010000185.1 GCA_025929155.1 Chthoniobacterales bacterium
CTAATCATTGGATAGGCAGAAGCGGCTGCCTGCCCGGTCCGATCGAGCACCACGAATTGCACGAGCCGCGCGAGATCCTCGAAGCGATGCCAGGTCGGCAACTTTGCCAGATTGTCCTCGCCGATGAGAAAGAACCATTGCGCGTCCGAGATTTGGGCGCGCAGGTGCTCGATCGTATCGATGGAATAAGAAGGCGCCGGCCGATCGAGTTCGAGCCGCGAGGCCGCGAAACCTGGCTCACCCGCGATCGCGGCTTCTATCATCTCCCAGCGCGCCGCTGGCTCCGCCGGAATGGAGCGCGGCTTGTGAGGTGATTGCGCAGCCGGAACGAAAAGCATCTGATCGAGCGCAAATGTTTCGAGAGCGTGGCGCGCCAGGATGAGGTGCCCGTGATGAATCGGATCGAAGCTCCCGCCGAAAATGCCGATCTTTTTCAAATCAAACGAAGCGAATGGTCAGGTTTCCTCTACCGGCCATCGTATGACCAGCGATGTCGTCCTGAGCCGGCGCAGCGCAGCGAAAGATCTTACAAGTGTTTCTTACTCTCGTTAGGCGAAGCAGAGTCGAACGACGCTTGCGAGATCCTTCGATCCGCTCAGGACAACAGTTCGCCCTCTTCTCCCGAGGAAAATCTTCACTCCGATCCTTTTTGCTTTCGGCGATGCTCATTCCATCTAGCTTCCGACCCTATGAAGAGCGCTTCACCGGGTCAACTCATCCTTACCGGAATCCCCGGCAAATACCTCAATTCCGAGACGGCCGCGCTCTTTCGCAAGGTGCAGCCGGGCGGCTACATTCTCTTCGGACGCAACATCGAGAGCGCGCCGCAATTACGGAAGCTGATCGATGACCTGCGCGATCTCAGCGCGGTGCCGCCGATCATTACGATCGACCAGGAAGGCGGCCGGGTCTCGCGTTTGCGCCTGATCGGCGAGGAGCCGCCGAATGCGCAGCAACTGCGTGAGAAAGGCGATCTCGAACTCGTTAGGCAACATGGCGAGATCACCGGACGTCTCCTGCGGCTTTTCGGTTTCAATCTCGATCTCTGCCCGGTCCTCGACATTTCGTTCGACGATGAGGCCGACAATTCTCTCCGCGGTCGCTGCTACGGGGGAGACGTGGAAGAAGTCGTTAGGCTGGCGGGCGCTTTCAATCAGGCCCTCCGAGCGCAAGGGATCGCGAGCTGCGGCAAACATTTCCCTGGCTACTCCGCCGCGACGGTCGATGCTCATCACGATTTACCGGTGATCCGTCGTTCCCGCGCTGAGCTGGATGAAAACGAACTCGCCGTCTTTCGCTTCCTCGCGAGCGAGGTGGACAGCATGATGATCTGCCACGGTTGGTATCCGTCGCTCGAGCGCGAGAAAGTTGCCGCTTCGCTCTCCCACAAAATCGTGACGGAACTCCTCCGCGGTGAGCTCGGTTTCAAAGGTCTGGTCATGACCGACGATCTCGACATGGGCGCGATCCTGAATGAATACGGGTTCGAAGAGACCATCCAGCGGGCAATCGGCGCCGGGAACGATCTCGCGATGATTTGCCACCGGGTGCCGATGATCGAGGAAGCGTTAGGCTATATCGAGCAGCTTCCGCATGACCAGCTCGACCGGGCGCTGGGGAATATCGACAAGTTTAAGCAGAAGTCGCAGCCGCCGGCCGCGTTCTCGGAATCTGCATTCGGCAGGTTGAACGAAGAGATCTGGAATTTGCGAGTCGCGGTGCTCGGAGCGGAAGCGGCTGCCGCGCGCAGCCCCGAAGATGGCAAACGGTCTCCCGTCGAGACCTATTAGAAACCCAGCGACTGAGATTGCTCGGCAGCGCCAGGAATTACCCGCTCCGTGGCGTCCGGAATTCCGCGCTGATTCCCACGACCTGGCAGATGGTTTATCGTTCCTTCGTGTCGGTCGCAACGGCCGCATTAGCCTGCCCATCTTCTCCCCGGTCGGTCGAGGTCAACTCTACCGATCGGCCTTATACCGACGGCGCGGGCTGAGCCAAACGCGAGTGGCGCTTTAAGCGACGGAATCGCCTCTGATGGCGCCCTCTTTTGGAGAGCGGCAGGAGGCACAAGCGCAGCGAGGCCGTAGGTCTGGCGGCTGCGGGCATATTCCTCTCGAATACGTGCCCGCAAATGACATTGCCTAGTTGCCGCGGACCTTTATTGGGATCGATATTCACAAGAAGTAAAGCGTACTCCTGCGCGTAGGATGAGCATGGAGGCAGGGTGAGAGAGGCCCGGATCGAGGGTGCCTCGGAGGAAGCATAAGCGCGCTTCTTTAGGGAGTTGGAAGATTTTCGGTTCGCGCGCCATCACCGGGATTGCGAGGCGGCCTGACCTCACGATTCGGAAGATTTTGCTTTCATCGGTCACGACGATGCGCATATAATCGAAACCGATTGATTGGGGCGTGCGTTTCGCGGCTGAGGCATCGGTCCCGACGCCTTCGCTCCGAGGATCGCGGTCCAGCCATAACTCTGAAAGAACCGAACCCATGTCACGCACCGTCCAGCTTTACCTCGTCATCACCACAATTGCCCTGGTGGGGATCTTTGGCCTTCTCCGCCTTGGTAATCGACTCACTCCGCCGCTCGCGGCAGGCTCAAGCCTTTCCTCGCCCGTGGCCGCGTCCCAGACCGGCCCGGACAAGGCGACGGGCCCTGCGCAGGCCACGACCTTCCTCACCTCCGCCACCGCGAACTTATATCAAAACGGCACGAGCGGGCTGAGTCGCCTGTTCCTACAGCTATTCGTCATTATCGCTGTGGCCGCGCTCGCTGGCGCTGTCGCAGCGCGCCTTGGTCAGCCCGCTGTCGTTGGTGAAATGATTGTTGGCATTTTGCTCGGGCCTTCACTCTTCGGATTGGTCGCGCCACATGCCTTCGGCTTTCTGTTCGCGCCGTTCAGCCTGGAGCCGTTGCGCCTTTTCAGCCAGATCGGCGTCTGCCTTTTTATGTTCGCCGTAGGGATGGAACTGGATGTGTCGCAGCTGAAACGGCAGGTGCAGACGGCGATTGTCGTTAGTCACTCCAGTATTGTCATCCCGTACCTCCTGGGCGTAACGCTGGCGCTCTTCCTCTATCAGTCGCTCGCGCAGCCGGGTGCGTCCTTCACTTCCTTCGCTCTCTTCATCGGCATCAGCATGAGCATCACGGCTTTCCCGGTGCTCGTGAGGATCCTGCGCGATCGCAACCTCTTTAGCACGCCGCTCGGCGCCACCGCCACCGCCTGCGCCGCCGTCGACGACGTCACCGCCTGGACCATTCTCGCGTTTGTCGTCGCGATCGCCCGCGCCACGAGCATCGGCGGTGCGGTCTTTAGTTTCGCGCTCGTGATTCTTTTTGTCGGCCTTATGTTGGCTCTGATTCGGCCTGGTCTGCAGCGGGCGCTCAGCGCTTTCGCCCTCGAGCAGCCCGAGCCAAGCAAAACCAGTCTAGCCATAGTCCTCACGGTGGTGCTGGCTTCCGCCTTCTGCACTGAGCTGATCGGTATCCACGCGCTCTTTGGAGCCTTCCTGGCGGGAGTGATTATGCCGAAGCAAGGCGGTTTTCGCCACAAGCTGACCGTGCGCGTGGAAAATATCAGCTCCGTTCTGCTCCTGCCGGTGTTCTTCGTCTTCACCGGCTTGCGGACGCAGGTCGGCCTGCTGAGCGGCCCCGGGGACTGGGGCCTGTGCGCCATTATCATCGCCGTAGCCACGCTCGGCAAATTAGGGGGGAGTGCTTTCGCCGCGCGTCTCACCGGGATGGATTCGCGCACTTCGTGGCAACTTGGCGCGCTCATGAACACCCGCGGTCTCATGGAATTGATCGCTCTCAATATCGGCTACGATCTCGGCATCTTATCCCAGCGCATTTTCGCGATGCTGGTGATTATGGCGCTCGTCACCACCACCATGACGGGGCCGCTCCTCACCCTCTTCCGGAGACGGCATGAGAAGATGCTTGGCGAGGCCGAACAGCCGGCCTTTTCCTGAGGATCTCTTCGAGTAAGTCATGAGTCAGGCCCCAGTTCCAGCAGGCTTCCAAGACGGCTCTACTCGGCCCTTCCAAAGCGCCGAAAAAGCGCGCATAATCCTGCCGGCAGTGCCCCTCAATTCGGGCTTCCTTCAGCCTGCTACCGCGTTCATCCTGTGCGCAA
>JAICMR010000008.1 GCA_025929155.1 Chthoniobacterales bacterium
AGCATTAACGAGGGTTCCGAATGGCCGCAGACAGGACAGCGAAGACGAAGAGAGGGTCCAACCGCGGTCTGCACTTTTGCAGGTTCGACGGGTGTTAGACTTTTTGCGTTCATCGTTCGATCCTCTCAAAAACAAGAAGCACGTGGTCAGCCATCGCACGCAAACCGGGGCATTCGCCAAGGCAGGGATCGATTTTGGATGCGAGGCGGAACAAGTGAGGGTGGCGGACGGCAGAGCGCCCGCGGAATCCTGGTTGTCTTGCAGGTGTCGCTCGCACTGATTCTGCTCGCCGGCGCCGGCCTGACCCTGCGCAGTTTTTGGAATTCGCAGAACGCGCCGCTCGGTTTCGAGCCGGACGACGTCCTGACAATGACGCTCGCGTTGCCGGAGGCGCGCTACGATTCGAACGAGAAAGTCACCGACTTCTACAACCGACTGATCGAGCGGGTGGAAGCGCTGCCAGGCGTCGCCGCGGCCGCGATCGGACAGAACGTGCCTTTCGACAACACGGAATGGGACAGCTCCATCCACGTCACAGGCACGCCGCCCGCTCCCCCGGGACACGAGCCTTCCGCGGAAGTGAATGTGGTCTCGTTCGACTACTTTAAGGTGCTCCGCATGCCAATCCTGCGCGGGCGGACCTTCGGACCGGAGGACCGGCCGGACACCACGATTGGCATGAACAATTTCAAAGTGACCGAAACGCCGCAGTCGGACGCGGCGGCGACACAGCAACCGCGGCGGCCGCGCGCGGTCATCGTCGATGACGTCTTCGCGCAGAAGTTTTTCCCGGGGCAAAACCCGGTCGGCCAGCACCTCGACGACAACCAGTCGAGCGATCCGCACCCGCCGCCCCTCACGATCGTGGGCGTGGTGCCACACGTTCGGCCTGATGTGCCGGGTGAGGAGTTCGATCGGCTCAACCTGCCGCAGATTTATTACTGCGCGGCGCAGATGGCGACGCATGAAAACAACTTGCTCGTGCGCGCGAAAGCCGGTGATCCCGCCGCGCTCGCGCCCGCTGTCGTTAGGGCGGTGCAGAGCATCGATCCGGATCAGCCGGTTTCGTTGATCGCCACGATGAAGAAAAACATCGCGGACAGCCTGGCGACGCGCCGCCTAACGATGACGCTCCTGGGGGCTTTCGCCGCGCTCGCGTTGGTGCTCGCGAGCGTCGGCCTCTACGGCGTGATGGCGCTGAGCGTGACGCAACGGACGCGCGAGTTTGGCATTCGCCTCGCTCTCGGCGCGCCGCGTCGCGATGTCTTTCGTCTCGCGCTCGGGCGTGGGCTCTTATTGGTCGGAATCGGGCTGGCGCTGGGATTGTTAGGCGCGCTCGGCGCCGGGCGTGCCCTCACGAGTTTGCTCTACAACGTCGGGAGTCTTGATCCGGCAGCGCTGTTTACTGCAATCTGCGCGCTCGCGGGCGTGGCGCTGGTCGCCTGCTGGTTCCCCGCCCGTCGCGCCACCCGTGTCGATCCGATCGTCGCGCTCCGTTATGAATAGGCGCGCATCAGCTAAGGGTAGCGCACTCGTCTCGAGTGCTGGCGACGGCGTCCCGCGGTCGCGAACTCTCCAATCGCCGTTTCTCCCACGGCATCACGCGCAGAAAAAGTTCGTCGCGTTGGAACACCACAACCAGCACACGAGGCGTGTGCGCTACCCGGAGGAAAACCTCGCCTAACTATGCTTACTGATCTCCGCTACGCCTTCCGGCTTCTTCTAAAATCTCCGGGTTTCACCCTGATCGCTGTCCTCACCCTCGCTCTCGGGATCGCCGCGAGCACCGCGATCTTCAGCGTCGTGGATGCCGTTCTGCTCCATCCGCTGCCTTACCCGCAGTCCGAGCAGATCGTAACCGTCGCACAGACGACCCGCAGCACCGGCGTCTCCTACGGGGATTCTTCGCCAGCTAATTTTATCGATTGGTCGACGCAGAACTCGGTCTTCTCAGCCATGGCTTGCAGCCGCCCTTCCTCGCGCAGTCTCTCGGGCGGCGAACAACCGGAGAGCGTGCGCGCGGCGACGGTCTCGGGCCAGTTTTTCAAACTCTTCCAAACCGCGCCGCTCCTAGGACGCACGCTCGGTCCGGAGGATGAGAAACCGGGGAACGATCACGTCCTCGTTCTCGGTCACGCACTCTGGACGCGGCATTTCGCCGCAGACCGTGGAGTGGTTGGCCAAGAGCTGCTCCTCAACGGCGAGAAATACACCGTCGTCGGAGTCATGCCGCCGGGATTTAACCCGGACAATTATAGCGAACTCTGGCAGCCTTCGCCTTGGGACGTGCCGGTGCATCCGCTCGCGCCTAACGACAACCCGAGGTTGCTGCGCGACCGCAGCTATCTCGACACCTGGGCGCGCTTGAAACCGGGAGTCACTCTCGCGCAGGCACAGGCGCAGATGAGCACGATCGCACTGCGCCTCGAAAAACAATACCCCGACTCGGACGACGACACTGGCGTCGCTCTCGTCCCGCTGCACGAGCAGATGGTCGGCAGCCTCCGGCCGATGCTCCTGATGTTGCTCGGCGCGGTTTCGTTGGTCCTCCTCATAGCCTGCGCGAACGTCGCCAATCTCCTCCTCGCCCGCGCCGCGGCCCGCTCGCGCGAGATCGCGATTCGCACGGCGCTGGGCGCTTCCCGGCTCCGGCTTATTCGGCAACTGCTCACCGAAAGCATCCTCCTTGCCCTGCTCGGTGGCGCGATCGGGCTCCTCCTCGCGAGCTGGGCGTTGCCGCTCCTGGTTTCGATCAGTCCGGGCGAGCTCAGCGATTTTCGCGGCATCGGGCTCAACCGCGAAGTGCTCACCTTTAGTCTCCTCGCCTCGGTCGTGACTGGTGTTCTTTTCGGTGTTGCCCCGGCACTCTTTGGTTCGCACGCGAACCCGAATGCCGCGCTCCGCGAGGGCGAACGCGGGAGTTCGTTAGGCAGAAGTACGGCCCGCGCCGCTCTCATCGCGACGGAGATCGCCTTATCGTTCGTCCTCCTCGTCGGGGCGGGATTGATGATGAAAAGTTTCGTCCGCCTAACGACGGTCGATCCCGGCTTTAAGTCGGACCACCTGCTCGTTTTCAACGCCGGACTTCCGAGCTCTGCCGATGCCGCGCGACAGACGAGCTTTTACCGCGAAGTGATCGAGAAGATCCGCGCCGTGCCGGGAGTGCAATCGGTCGGGGCAGTCAGCCAGCTGCCACTCACGGGAGGCAACAGCTCGCGCTCGTTCAACGTGCGCGGCGATGACCGAGGTTACGAAGCCGATCTCCGCGCGAGCACGACGGATTATCTCCCGACGATGGGGATCCCGGTACTGCAGGGGCGAAACTTCAGCGAACACGACCGCGCCGATTCGTTACCCGTCGCGATCATCAACCAGGCCGCCGCCGCGCAGGTTTTTCCCGGGAAAAATCCGATCGGGCAATACCTGACCAATCTCGGACCGAAAGCGAAGAAGCTGCAGATCATCGGCGTGATCGGCAACGTGCGGCACGTCGCGCTGGAGACGGCCCCGCGGCCGGAGGTTTATGTGCCGATCACGCAGACTCAGTGGCCGTCGATGAACTTCACGGTGCGGAGCGGGGTTTCCGATCCGCTCAGGCTCCTGCCCGCGGTGCAACGCGCCGTCTGGAGCGTCGATCGCAACGTCCCACTGGCGCATCCGCGGACGATGGAAGACGTGCTTGCGCACTCGGTCCTGCGGCGGAAGTTCGCGATGCTCTTGCTCTCGATTTTCGCGGGGCTCGCGACATTGCTCGCCGCGATCGGGCTCTACGGCGTGATCTCGTTTTCAGTCGCGCAACGGACAAAAGAGATCGGCATACGCATGGCGCTCGGCGGACAGCGCGGAGACATGCTCCGGATGGTTTTGCGGCAAAGCGGGCTGCTGGTCGCCCTCGGAATGGTGATCGGAATTCCGGCGGCGTTTGGCGCCACGCGATTGTTAGGCACGATGCTCTACGGGGTCGGCGCGAGCGATCTGGTGACTTATCTTTTTGTCATCGCGCTCCTCGGCGCGGCCGCTTTTCTCGCCAGCATTCTGCCCGCGCTTCGAGCCACCAAAGTCGATCCGATGATCGCACTGCGTTATGAATGACCTTCGCTACGCCTTTCGCCAACTCGTTAGGCAACCTGGCTTCGCCTTCGTTGCCGTGCTCACGCTTGCGCTCGGGATCGGTGCAAACACCGCCATTTTCACCGTCGTCAACGGCGTTCTTCTACAGCCGCTTCCTTATCCACAACCGGAGCGACTCGTCACATTCGAATCGAATCAATCGGCGCCCGAGCTGGAGGACGTCGCTGCGCAGAATCACTCCTTCGCAAGCGTTGGTGGAGTGGGAACGCAGGCGGCCGATTACACCGGCGGCGCCGAGCCGGTCCAGCTCGAACTCGGCCTAACGACTGGCGATTTCTTCGCGACATTTGGGGCGCAGGTGCAGCTCGGCCGCACCTTCGGCGCGATCGAGGATCGCCTCGGCGCGCCGCGCGTGATCGTCCTGACGAATGGACTTTGGCAGCGTCAGTTCGCGAGCAATCCCGCCATTATCGGCAAGAGCGCCACGATCGGCGGACAGGTTTACACGGTAATCGGAGTGACCGCGCCTGATTTCCATCCGCCGCGCCCGACCCTGGAAGCGTTCGTGCCGATTCACGTTTTTTATCCGGGGGCGGCGGAAGCTCGGGGGGCGCATTTGCTGCGGGCTTACGCGCGGTTAAAGCCGGGCGTGTCGCTCGAGCAGGCGCAAAGCGAGATGCGGATTCTCGATCAACGAATGGCGCAGGCGAATCCGGATGAAAACAAGAACCGCAGCACCACACTCGTTTCGTTGCAGGAGCGGATGGTGGGCAACATCCGTCCCGCGCTCCTCGTTCTCTCCTGCGCGGTCGGGCTCGTTCTCCTCATCGCCTGCGCGAATTTTGCGAACCTGCTTCTCGTTAGGGTGGCGCAACGTCGTCCGGAGCTGACGATTCGCAGCGCGCTCGGGGCCAGTCGCGGCCGGCTCGTCGCGCAGGTGCTGACGGAAAGTCTGCTCCTCGCGGTGTTGGGCGGAGGCTTCGGATTGCTCCTCGGCAGTTGGGGTGTCGACACGCTGCTCGCCTTCAAGCCGGAAGAGTTGCCGCGCGTCGAAGGGATTCATCTCGACGGGCAGGTTCTCGCTTTCACGCTCGGGCTTTCGCTTCTCACCGGCTTGATTTTCGGGCTCGGGCCGGCCTGGCAGGCGACGCGGGTTCGGGTGAACGCCGCTCTCTCGGACGCCAGCCGGAGCGTGACTTTAGGACGTTCGTTAGGCCGAAACGCACTTGTGGTTGCGGAACTGGCCCTCGCGCTTGTTCTCCTCATCGGCGCCGGTTTGCTCGGAAACACTTTCTATCGCCTAACGATCGTCGCGCCCGGATTCTCGCCGCAAAATATCCTGAGCGTGCGGGTGGAATTGCCGGAAGCGCGCTACCGGCAGGTCGCGCAGCAGACCGAGTTTCGCGAGCGGGTGCTGGATAATCTGAACGCGCTGCCGGGCGCACGCGCAGCCATGATCAGTGAGCTGCCGCTCGGGGGCGATGCGCTTGATCACAACTTCCTTATCGAGGGTCGGCCGCCGATCGCGATCGGAGAGGAGCCGAGTCTCTATGCGCGTTCGATCGCGGGTGACTATTTCAAGGTGATGGGAATCCCGCTCCTGCGCGGTCGCGCCCTCACGCGCGATGATCGGGCGGAAGCTCCGCTCGTGGGTGTCATTAACGACGCAATGGTGCGTCGTTATTTTCCCGGGCAGAACCCCCTCGGCCAACGCATTCGTTGGGCCCGGGAAGATGTCGTGCGCTGGATCACAATCGTCGGCGTGGTCGGGAATGTGCACCATTTTGGTCTCGGTCAGCCAGAGGAGCCGGCCATCTACACGCCTTATGCACAGAGCGTCCAAGCGTGGAAACGCTGGAGTGAAATCGTCGTGAGCGCGCCATCTGCGCTCGATCGCGCCGGTCTCACGAATCAGATTAAGCCGGCGATTTGGAAAGTTGATCCGCTGCTGGCCGTCGGTCGACCGGCGAGCATGGATGAAGTGCTCGCGGTCTCGCTTGCCGGGCAACGCTTCAACACTTTGCTGCTCGGCGCCTTTGCCGCGATGGCATTGCTCCTCGCGAGCGTTGGACTCTATGGACTGCTCGCTTTCGGCGTCGCGCAACGCACGCGCGAGTTCGGGATTCGCATCGCGGTTGGCGCGCAACGAAGCGATGTGCTGCGCATGGTCCTGCGCCAGGGGCTGAGCTTGACGCTCCTCGGCGTCGGCCTCGGTTTTGTGATTTCGTTAGGCGGCACGCGGGTGCTTGCAGGATTTCTCTACGGCGTCTCGCCGACGGACGCGCCCACTTTTGCGGCGGTAGCCCTTCTCCTCTTAGGCGTGTCACTCGCCGCCTGTCTCATTCCTGCCCGGCGGGCCACCAAAGTCGATCCAATGATCGCACTTCGTTATGAATGATCTTCGCTTCGCTTTTCGCCAGCTCGTTAGGCAACCCGGTTTCGCGATGGTCGCGGTGCTCGCGCTGGCTCTCGGGATCGGCGCAAACACCGCGATCTTCAGCGTCACAAACGCGGTTCTCCTTCGTGCACTGCCTTTTAAAGATCCGGGCAAAATCATGGCGATCGAGAAGGTTCGGACACAGGAGGGACTCGGCGGGCTGGTCGCCGGCTCCTATTTCGATTTCCGCGAACAGAGCAGCGCCTTCCAAACTTTCGCCGCCTACAGCGAGGACGAATTTACTCTAACCGGCAGTGGCGAGCCGGAACGCATCCTCTGCTCGGAAGTATCGCCTTCGCTCTTTCCCTTGCTCGGGGTTGAGCCCTCGTTAGGTCGAGGCTTTCGCGCGGAGGAAGAGCAGCCCGGGCACGATCAGGAAGTGGTCGTCAGTCACCAATTCTGGCAACGGCGCGCCGGGGGCGATCCCGGCTTTATCGGGAAAAGGATCACGCTGAACGATCGCAGTTACACGGTCGTCGGAATCATGCCGGCGGGATTCCGGTTCCCGCACGCCTTCGACATCTGGAAACCACTCGCGCTCGATCCGGTGCAGGAACGGCACGGGCAGCAGTTTCATATCGTGCAGCTGATCGCCCGGATAAAACCGAACGTTTCCCGCGAGCGCGCCGAGGCCGAGCTGAACACGAACTGGCAGCGCGAGACCTGGCAGGGGCCGGAAGATCGCAGCGGCGAACACATTCAGGTGCGGCCGCTTCACGAAACGCTGGTGCAGGATGTTCGGCTCGCGCTCTTCGTGCTCCTCGGCGCGGTTGGCTTCGTCCTCCTCATCGCCTGCGCGAACGTGGCAAACCTCATGCTCGCGCGCGCGGCGGAGCGCCGCCGGGAATTTGCGATCCGCGCCGCGGTTGGCGCCAGTCGTGGCCGACTTGTTAGGCAGTTGCTTACCGAAAGCACATTGCTCTCGCTCGCAGGCGGCGCGCTTGGATTGCTTCTTGCGGTGTGGGGAGTTGATCTCCTTGTTGCCAACATCCCCGCGGAGTTCGCCGGGACGATCTACGGACTGAGCGAGGTCGCGATCGACCGCGGAGTGCTCTTCTTCACTCTCGGAGCGTCGGTTGTCACCGGGATTGCTTTTGGTCTCGCCCCCGCCATTTCTTCGGCGCGTCTCGATCTGAACGCAGCGCTCAAGGCGACGGCGAAGACCGCGAGCGGAGGCTCGCGATTGCGCGGAAGCTTCGTCGTCGCACAGATTGCCCTCACGCTCGTCCTCCTGATTGGCGCGGGTTTGATGACCCGCAGTTTCGTTCGGCTGCTGAACGTGAAGCTCGGGTTCGAGCCGCGGCACGTGCTCACCGTGCGGGTGGAATTGCCCAGCTCCCGCTACGGTCATGGCTCGCAACGCACGCTCTTTTTCGATCGGCTGCTGGAACGTTTGCAGAACACACCCGGCGTCGAATCCGTCGGCGCGATCAGTCAGTTGCCGCTCTCCGGCTACAGCATGACGGGGCGGTTTGCGGTGGAAGGACAAGCGCCGATTCCGCAAGAGAAGCTGAAACCGATTCCGATCGGCGTCGTTACGCCGGGCTATCTCGCAACCATGAAGATCCCGCTTCTCCAGGGCCGTCTCTTCAACACCGGCGACGCCAGCGACCGCGCCGAGGTCGCGCTCGTGAACGCTGCCTTTGCGCGAAAATTTTGGCCTAACGAAAATCCGATCGGGAAAAAGATCGGAATGGGCTGCCTCAACTCTCTCTGCCGCACGGTCGTCGGCGTGGTCGGCGACATTCGTCACGAGGGACTGGCCGAGGAACCGCAACCGGAGACCTACGCTCCGCACCTTCAGTTTCCGCTCAACGGGATGAGCCTGGTCTTGCGCGCGCAGGGCGATCCGGTGCGACTTGTACCGGTTGTGCGGGACGCGGTGCGCGCACTCGACAAAGATCAGCCGATCGCGCTCGTGCAAACGCTCGAGGAACATGTTTCGGCATCGATCTTGCAGCCGCGTTTGATCACGACGCTGCTCGGCATTTTCGCGGCGCTCGCGCTCCTCCTCGCGGCGCTCGGCGTTTACGCGATGATGTCTTACACGATCGCGCGACGCACGGGCGAGATTGGAATCCGGATGGCGCTGGGCGCGAGGCGCTCGTCGATTTTTGGACTGGTTGTGCGGCAGGCAATGACGCTGGTGGCACTCGGCGTAGCGGTCGGATTGGCGGGCGCTTTTGCCGCGACCCGGTTGCTCAACAGCCTCCTCTACGGCGTCGGGGTTTTCGATCCGCTGACGTTTGGCGCGACGGTTTTATTGATCGCAGCGCTTGGTTTTCTGGCCGCGTGGTTGCCAGCGCGT
This sequence comes from Chthoniobacterales bacterium, assembly GCA_025929155.1. Classification (GTDB taxonomy): domain Bacteria; phylum Verrucomicrobiota; class Verrucomicrobiia; order Chthoniobacterales; family UBA10450; genus Palsa-1392. The sequence goes on from JAICMR010000008.1 coordinate 8,817, forward strand.
CGCGCGATGCGCGTCGATCCGATGGAGGCGCTACGCAATGAATAACCTCAGCGCGCGATATTCGAAATCCTCCCTAACGACTGCAAAGCCAGCGATACAACCTGTGAACCCGAGTACGACAAAAGTTTATGTTCACTGATTTACGTTTTGCGATTCGTCAGCTGCTCAAATCCCGTAGCTTCAGGTTCATCGCCATCCTCACGCGGGCGCTCGGGATTGGCGCGAACAGCGCGATCTTCACGATCGTCCACGCGGTTTTCTCGAGCGGCTCCCTTACCGCAACGCCGATCGCGTCGTCGCCATCTGGGAGACCAATGCGGCTCGCGCGCGGGCCAACCGAACGGTGTCGGCCCCGCGAATTTTCTTCGCTGGAAAGAGCGCGCGACCAGTTTCGAATCTCGCGGCTTACGCGGAAAGCCGCGCGAACCTCACCGGCAACTATCTGCCGGCGCGGGTTGATCCACTTGTTGCGCTCCGAGCCGAATGATTTCGCGCCTTTCCCCTAACAATGCCTAACGACTAACAAACTAATCTAACCATGATCACGGACCTCCGCTTCGCCCTTCGCCAACTGCTCAAATCTCCCGGTTTCACTCTGCTGGCCATCATTACGCTCGCGCTTGGGATCGGGCTCAACACCGCGATCTTTAGCCTGATCAACGATCTCTTCCTTCGCGGCTTGCCCTTCAAGGAACCAGCGCGCGTCGTCCATCTCTTCACGAAACCAAAGGGCGGCGACACGATCGACTACCCGCTCTCCGGGCCGCGCTTCATGCACTATCGGGATGGGCAGCGGATTTTCGACGGGTTCGCCGCCGAAAGCTTTACCGCCTTCACCCTCACCGGCCTCGGCGAGCCGGTACAGCTCCAGGGATTCCGCACCACGGCAAATTACTTCGATGTCCTGGGCGTGCGGCCGATCATGGGACGGACCTTCACGCCGCAGGAAGAGGAAGGCGCGGACGTTGCGATCGTCTCGGAGGAATTCTGGCGCGCCCGGCTGGGCGGCGACCCGAATGTGCTTGGTCGCAGCATCGCGCTCGACGGCGTCGCGCACACGATCGTGGGCGTGGTACCGAACATGCCCGCGCAATGGGTCGGGCCGAACGGCAACGAAGTCTGGACGACCAAGCCGTTTGTGATTCCCGGCTTTTCCTATGAACGGATGATGCGCGGGACGGCGTTCCTGCGCGTGATCGGGCGGATGAAACCAGGCCAGACCGTTGCCCAAGTGCAGGCGGCGCTGCTGCCGCTCGCGCAAAGTTACCACAACGAAAACCCCGGGAAGATCGACGCGGACGTGGTCGGTTTTGTGAAAACTCTTCCCGAAGATGTGAGCGGCGATTTGCGTCCGGCCTTCGGCACGCTCCTCGCCGCCGTCGGCTTCGTTCTTCTCATCGCCTGCAGCAATGTCGCTAACCTGCTTCTCGTTAGGTTCAGCGGACGTCGGCGCGAGATCGCGTTGCGCATGGCGATCGGCGCTTCGCGCGGCAGTGTGCTGCGACTCTTCGTTCTCGAAAGCCTGCTCGTGAGCGTCCTCGCCGGCGCCGTCGGCATGGTGCTCGCCTGGCAATTGGTCCCGCTCGTTCCGAAGATGGCGGCGAATTTTCTCCCACTCGATCCGGTGAGCGGCATTGGGCTGTCGTGGCCGGTGTTGCTTTTTGCGATTGGGCTTTCGCTCATCACCGGTTTGGCAATGGGGGTTTATCCAGCCTGGCAAAGCTCACGCGCCGATCTCGTCGATGGACTCAAGGAAGGCGGGCGCGGCTCGAGCGGGAGCGTGAAGCAGCAACGTTTCCGCAAAATTCTCGTCGGCGCGCAGGTCGCGCTCTCACTCGCATTGCTCGCGGGCGCAACCTTACTGATCACAAGCTTCGTTAGGCTTAGTCACCAGGATCTCGGCTTTCAGGCGAAGAATCTTTGGGTCGGCTTTATCACTCTGCCGGCTGCGCCTTACCCGGACATGGCGGCACGGACGCGTTTCGTCCAGCAACTGGATGCGAAGCTCCGAGCGGTTCCGGGATTCGAACAATTCAGCTCGAGTGGAGAGGTTCCTCTCGCCGGTGGGAACCGAACGCTTTACGCCCGTGCCGACCGGAACGTTCCGCCCATCAATGAACGCACCGCCGCGCCGTCGCACGATATCGCGCCCGGTTATCTCAAAACCTGGGGCATTCCGCTGCTCGCCGGACGCAGCTTTGACGAGCACGACCTGAGCGATCACCCGAACGTGGCGTTGATCAGCCAGGCGGGCGCGCGCAAAATTTTCGGGAACGAAAATCCGCTCGGCAAAACCTTGTTCGTGACGAGCGCGAGCGTGCCGGTGGAAATCGTCGGTGTGGTCGGCGACGTCCGTTCGGAAAAGGTCGCGCAACGCAATGAAGTGGAATTTTACCGGCCATGGGCGCAGGAGAATTTTCCCTTCGTCATCCTGACCGTGCGGGGCACGCTGCCGAGCGCCGAGATCACGCGCCTGGCGCAGAAAGCAGTCGCCGGGATCGATCCCACCCTGGCCATCGCGCAACCGCAGATGATGAGCGCGATCGTCGCGCAAGCGCTCGGGCAGGCACGCCTAACGAGTATCCTGCTGGGGATTTTCGCCGCCGTCGCGCTACTTCTCGCGACCGTCGGCATTTATGGCGCAGTCGCCTACAGCGTCGAGCAACGCACGGGCGAGATCGGCGTGCGCATGGCGCTCGGCGCGCAGACGGCGGATGTGCTCCGCTTGATCGTGAGCCAGGGGATGAAACCGGTCGCGTTTGGGTTGCTCATCGGGCTCGGCGCGGCCGTTGCGTTGGGGAGTCTGCTCTCATCGCAACTCTACCAGATCTCGGGGCATAACCCGCTCCTCCTCGCCGCTACTGCTTTCGCGCTCGCATTGGCCGCTCTCCTCGCCTGCCTCATCCCCGCACGCCGCGCCACGCTCGTGAACCCCATCGAGGCTTTACGTAATGAATAGCGTAACACAGCCATCTTGGCCGTCCGTAACGCAGGCTTCCAGCCTGCACGAACCAACCAAACTGCAGGCAAGATGCCTGCGCTACCCATCAGCCTGGAAGCCTGAATTACTATGAACGATCTCCGCTTCGCCATCCGCCAGCTCTGGAAATCTCCCGGATTCACCTTCGCCGCCGTCACCGTGCTCGCGCTCGGGATCGGGGTGAACGCCGCCATTTTCAGTCTCGTCAACGCGATGCTCTTCTCGCCGCAGCCTTATCAGTACCCGGCGGAGTTGGTGCAGCTTTTTTCTCAGGACACAAAGAACCCGAAGAGCTTTCGCGCCTTTTCCTATCCGACCCTGCGCGACATTCGCCAGCAGAACACAGTCTTCGCCGGCGTGCTCGGTCATCGCGAGACCGTCGTCGGACTCGGCGCCAAGGGAGAGACGCGGCGCGCGCCGGCTGATCTCGTAACTTCCAATTATTTTTCGGTGCTTGGGGTTCGCCCCGCTTACGGACGCGAGTTCCGGCCGGAAGAAGAAAAATCGGGGAGCGGGCAGCGGGTGGCGATCGTGAGCTATCGCTATTGACAGAGGCATTCGCGCGATCCACAGCTGCTCGGTCACACGCTGCTCGTCAACGGCCAGAACTTCACCGTGGTCGGGATCATGCCGAAAGGATTGACCGAGACGGAGAGCATTTTCGAGGCAGAAGTGTGGCTTCCGCTGGGAGTTTACGACGAGATCATGAACGACCGCGAGAGCGCGCCTAACGAGTCCTCGCTGGAAGACCGTGGACGCGACGAGCTGATTGTGATTGGCCGGCTCAAGCCCGGCCTGACCGCCACAGCCGCTGCGCCGGCCTTGAAAACCCTTGCGGCCAATCTCGAGTCGGAGTTTCCGGTCGCGCAAAAGGATCAGACTTTCATCACCCGGCCGCTCGATCGTTTTTCCACGAGCACCGATCCGACCGATCCCGGGCCGATCTACGCCGTCGGCGTGATGATCTCGGGAATGGCGGCAGTGGTTCTGCTCGTCGCTTGCCTGAATCTGGCCAACATGCTGCTCGCGCGCGGGACGGCGCGGCGAAAAGAAATCGCAGTGCGCCTCGCGCTCGGCAGCAGCCGCGCCCGCATCGTTAGGCAACTGCTCACGGAAGGCTTTCTCCTTTCGTTGCTCGGCGGACTCGGCGGCCTCGTCCTGGGGCTTTGGTCGATCGATTTTCTGGCTGTTTCCTTCAGCAAAATCGCCCCGGTCGAGGTCGATTGGCTGGGCCGTCCCAATCCGATGGTTCTGGCGGCAACGCTCGGGTTCTGCATCCTCGGAACGCTCGGCTTCGCGCTCGGTCCGGCGCTCAAGCTTTCGCGCACGAGTGTGCTTGGAGATTTGAAACAACACGCGGGCGAGGACGCGGTCCGACGGCGCTGGAAATTTCTCCCGCGCCATCCGCTGATCGTGGCGCAGATCGCTCTCTCGCTCGCGCTTCTCACGGCGGCGGCACTTTTCATTCGCGGCGCGGCCAAGGCGGCATCAGTCGAGTCTGGTTTGCACGCCGAGAATACTTTCCTGGTCGAGACCGATGCCAGCCTCGGCGGATTCGATCAACGGCAGGCCAGTGATCTTTATCGAACACTGCACGACAAGCTTGCCGCTCTGCCCCGCGTCGAACACGCAAGCATCTCGGCGACCGTTCCGTTCGGCAACAGCTTCGTGCGACGCGACGTGCAGCGCGCCGGTGCGCATCCCGCGCCGGCGGTGAAACCGGCAACCGCGGCCGAAGGACGAACTTTTTCGCCGTGGTGGAACAGCGTCGGGGCGGATTATTTCGCAACCGTCGGACTGCCGCTTTTGCGCGGCCGAGCTTTCACCACAGCGGAAGCGACCCAACCGGGCGGGCCGCCGGTTGCCATCATCGACGAAGTCCTCGCGAAAAAATTGTGGCCCGACGGCAACGCGCTCGGACAACGAATTCAATTCCCGACGCTGGAAATCCCGACCAACGAATCCGGGAAAGAGAGCGGCGAAATTAAACGCGGCGAAGCGATCGAAATCGTCGGCATCGTTCCTCCGGTTAAGAATCGTCTATTCGACAAGGAATCAGACGGCGCGATCTACCTGCCGTTCGCGCGCGGATTTCGGAACGATGTTTTCTTCTTCGTCCGCTTCGCGTCGCTCCCGGCTGATGCCGAATCCGCCACCGCTGATCTCCTTCGCCGTACGGTGCTGAGCGTCGATCCGGTGCTGCCGGTCTTTGAGCTACGCACCTTCGCCAGCCACATGGCGCGCAATCCGCAGCTCTGGTTCGTGCGTGCGGCCGCGGCGATGTTTTCTGTTTTCGGCGGGCTCGCGCTCGGACTCTCGGTGGTTGGTCTCTATGGCATTAAGGCCTATTCGGTTGCGCGGCGCACCCGCGAGATCGGCATTCGTATGGCTCTCGGCGCGGAACGCCACACCGTGCAATGGATGATCCTGCGCGAAGGATTCGTCATGGTCGCAGCCGGTCTCGCCGTCGGTCTACTCCTCGCGCTCGGCACGGGAAAAATCGTGAGCAGCATTCTGTTCCAGGTCAGCCCGTTCGACCCGCTCGCCTTCACCTTCGCGCCGACACTGCTCGCCGCTGCCGCGTTACTCGCCACCTGGCTGCCGGCGCGGCGCGCCACCCGCATTTCTCCGATGGAGGCGCTGCGCGATGAATGATCTCTTCTCCGGGGAGGACGGAGTGTCACCCCGTTGCGCTTGGACGAGCCTCGTCCAAGGCCCCGTACGAACGAGGCCCAATTTCACAACAGAACCCGATCTGCAGCCAAGTTCGGCGCAGACTGCGCCGAACGACGGGGTGACACCCCGTCCTCCCCGGGATTTTTTCGCCTAACGAACCAACTATTATGATCCAAGACCTCCGCTACGCGCTCCGGCAACTTCTCAAGTCCCCGGCTTTCACCCTCGTCGCGATCGCGACGCTCGCGCTCGGGATCGGCGCGAATAGCGCCATCTTCAGCGTGATCGACACGGTTCTCCTGCGCGCCCTTCCTTTTCCGAATGCCGATCGCCTAACGATGATTTGGGTGGTTGCGCCACAACATCCGGGCGACGAGCGGCAGGTCCATTCGTATCCCGATTACCTCGATCTGCGCGCGCAGAATCATACCTTCAGCGCAATGGCAGCTTACTCGGACGTCTCCGCCGTCTGGGGAACCGGCGAGAACGCTGCCGATGTTCCGGGGCTCGCAATCACCTCGGATATTTTTCAGGTGCTCGGGACGCAGCCGGTCCTCGGGCGCGGCTTTTCGCGCGAGGATGAGAAACGCGACGGGCCGCGAGTGGTGGTGATCAGCTATTCTTTCTGGCAACAGCGCTTTTCCGGCGATCCGAATGTAATCGGGAAAAAAATCCTGCTCGCGGGTCACCCGACGACGATCACCGGAGTGATGCCACGGGGCTGGCAATTCCCGGTCCAGCGCGACGACGTGAACTACATCGCGCCGCTCCCACAACTCTTCGGCAGCGCTGCGAACGATCTTCTGACGCGGCGCGGTTCGCACTTTCTCAGCGTCGTCGGCTGTTTGAAAAAAGCAGTCAACCTGCGCACGGCGGCGGCAGATTTGCAGACGATCCACGCGCAGTTGGCGCAGCAATATCCCGATACCAACGCCGGACGAACGCTCCGGGTGGTGCGATTGCAAGCGGACGTGGTTGGCAATGTGCGGCCCGCGCTGCTCGTGCTCTGTGCGGCGGTCGTGCTCGTGCTCCTGATCGCCTGCGCGAACGTCGCTAATCTTTTCCTCGCCCGGGCGGCTGCGCGAGAACGGGAGATCGCGATCCGCACGGCGCTGGGCGCGAGCCGATTTCGTATCGTTAGGCAACTTCTTTCCGAAACCCTGCTCCTGGCGCTCCTCGGAGGCGCAGCCGGCCTGCTCCTCGCCTGGTGGAGCACCGATGCGCTGATCGCGATGGGCCCGGCCGACCTTCCGCGTCTGCACGAGGTCCGCATCAATGGCGCGGTCGTCGCTGTCACTCTGGGGCTCGCGCTTCTCACAAGTCTGGTCTTCGGATTGATTCCGGCGTTGCAGGTCTCGCGTCCGCAGGTCGAGCAATCGCTCAAGGAAGCGTCGCGCGGCTCGACCGGCGGCGTTCGCAGTCATCGACTTCGCTCCGCTTTCGTCATCTCGCAATTTGCGCTCTCTCTCGTGCTCCTGGTGGGCGCGGGTTTGCTCATTCGCAGCTTCGCGGAATTGCGCGCGGTCCGGCCGGGATTCGATCCGCGCGGCGTCTTCACCTTTTGGCAAACGCTCCCGCAATCGCGCTACGGAGATGCGGATAAGCAGATACAATATTTCCAAACGCTCCTGCCGAAACTCCGTGCGCTGCCGGGGATCACCGACGTCGGAATGGCCTCGCCTCTGCCCTTCAGCGACAACGACTCAAGCACGAGCTTCGGCATTGTCGGGCACTCGCCCTCCGCGCCTGGGATGCAGTCTTCCGCGTCGCACCTCACGACGGATGGAAGTTACTTCCGGGCCATGCGCATTCCGCTCCGCAACGGGCGCACCTTCAATGAACGCGACCGGAAAGAGGCGCTCCCGGTTATCATGATCAATGAAGCGTTCGCGGAAAAATATCTGGTGGGCGAGGATCCGATCGGGCAGCGCCTCCTGGTTGGCTTGGAGAAGAAACCGCGCCAAGTGGTCGGTGTGGTCGGGAGCTCGAAACACAGCAGCCTGGCGGAGCCGAACAACCCGGAGTTTTACATTCCCTTTCTGCAGGAACCGGATAGCTACATGGACATCGTCGTCCGCACGGGCGAGCCTGCGCCTAACGAACTCCAGACAATGCTTCGGCGCGCAGTGCACGAGGTTGACTCGCAGCAATTTGTTCCGGTGGTGCGATCGCTCCCGGACATGCTCAGCCAGACGCTGACGCAATCGCGTTTCAACAGCGCTCTGCTCGGCGCCTTCGCGACCGTTGCGATTCTGCTCGCGGCAATCGGCATCTACGGAGTGATCGCCTATAACGTGACGCAACGAACCAAAGAGATCGGGATTCGCATGGCGCTCGGCGCGCAACGACGGCAGATGCTCCTGATGATCCTGCGCCAGAGCCTAACGATGGCGGCGATCGGGATCATGGTCGGTTTGGCGGGCGCTTTTGCCGCGACGCGCCTGCTCAGTGCGCTCCTCTTCGGCGTCGGTACGGCTGACCTGCTCACCTACGGCGCGGTGATTCTGCTGCTCGCCGGCGCCGCCCTGGTTGCCGCGCTCGTTCCCGCCCGCCGCGCCATGAAAATCGATCCCGTGATCGCGCTCCATTATGAGTAAAACAGCGCAGGACACTTTTTGGGGAATTGCACGCGTGCCGCGCGCTGGCGATGGCGACTCGCCGTCGCAAACTTTTCAGAGCGAAGCGCGAGCGCTTCCCAGATGCATTTCGCCTAACGAATAAGAAATCACCATGAACGACCTACGCTACGCCTTCAGACAACTCATCGCCTCGCCCGGCTTTACCGCCGTCGCCATTCTCACTCTTGCGCTCGGGATCGGCGCCTGCACCGCCATCTTCTCGGTCGTGAACGGCGTCCTCCTGCGGCCGCTCGATTATCCCCAGCCGGACCGGATCGTCGTGATCAAGGAGACGAACCTTCCGCAGTTTCCGCAGTTCTCCGCTTCGCCGCCTAACTTTCTCGATTGGCAGAAGCAGACGCACTCGTATTCCTACCTTGCCGCGCTCAGTGGAGATCAGATCAACCTGACCGGCGAAGGCGAACCGCAGCGGCTCATCGGCGTTCACGCTACGCCGGATTACTTCAAGGTTTATGGAATTCAGGCGGTCCTCGGCCGCACCTTCGCGCCCGGAGAAGACACACCGGGAAAGGACCGTGTCGTCGTTCTGAGCAATCCGTTTTGGCAACGTGTTTTCGGCGGCGAGAAGAATGTGATTGGCCGTTCAATTCAGTTGAATGGCGAGCCTTACACCGTCATCGGCGTGGCGCCACCGGAGTTCGGCCAGGCGACCAAAGTCGATGTCTGGACGCCGCTGACCTTTAGCCCCGAGGAGCGGAGCAATAAGTATCGCGGCGCGCATTACCTAAGTGTCGTCGGCCGTCTGAAACCTGGAGTGAGCGCGGCGCAGGCGGACGCGGAGATGAAGCTGCTCGCGTCGCAACTGGCGAAGCAATATCCCGATTCGAACAAAGGCTGGAGCACATTTGTCATGCCGCTGCTTGACTACAGCGTGCGCGATGTCCGCGTGGTGCTCTACGTTCTCCTCGGCGCGGTCGGCTGCGTGCTTCTCATCGCCTGCGCGAACATTGCCAATCTGCTCCTCGCCCGCGCGACCGCGCGGCACCGCGAGCTTTCCATTCGCGCGGCGCTCGGGGCGAGTCGTTTTCGACTCGTTAGGCAACTGCTCACCGAAAGCGTTCTTCTCGCCGTCGTCGGCGGCGCCGCCGGATTGCTCATCGCGCGCTGGGGACTCGACGCGCTTCTCGCGCTCGCACCGGCTGATCTGCCGCGCGCCAGTGGCATTCATCTCGACACCACGGTGTTGATTTTTTCCTTCCTTCTCAGTGTTGTTACCGGCGTCGTTTTCGGAGTCGCGCCGGCCTGGCTCGCGGCGCACACCGACATGAACGAATCGCTCAAGCAAGGCTCCCGCGGTTCGACCGATGCGCGCGGACGGCTGCGCGGCGCGCTCGTCGTCATCGAAGTGGCGTTCGCGTTGGTATTGTTAGGTGGCGCCGGATTACTCGCGCGCAGTTTCATGCGGCTGACGCATGTGGATCCCGGATTCAATCCGAAGGACGCCACGGTTCTCCGCCTTTCGCTTCCCGAAAAAAAGTATGAAAAAGATGCGCAGCAGGTGGCTTTTGCCGATGCGCTCCTCGAACGGCTGCGCGTCTTGCCGGGAGTGCAGGAGGTCGGGCTCACACACACTCTGCCATTGTTAGGCGACTGGATCCTCACCTTTCAGATCACTGGACGACCGCCGGTCGCGCCGAGCGATTTGCCGAACACCAACTACTATGCGGTCACGCCCGGTTATTTCCGCGCCATGGGCATTCCGCTGATCCGCGGCCGGCTTTTCACGCCGCAGGATAATGCGAAGGCACCGCGCGTCGCCGTCATCAACGAGACGATGGCGAAAGAATTTTTCCCTAACGAGGATCCGATCGGAAAACGGATCAACGTCCAAAACGGGCCCGAAAACTGGCGCCAGATCGTCGGAATCGTCGGCGACATCAAACAGTACGGCGTCGACAAAGCGACGACGGTGCAGACCTATGAGCCGTTCGCCCAACATCCTTTCAACACGCTGAATGTCGTCCTGCGGACGAGCGGCTCACCAGCGGCCTTGACAGGGGCATTGCGGCCCGCGGTTTACTCGGTCGATAAGGATCAACCGGTCGGGAAAATTCAACCACTAAGCGAGATTCTTTCCGAGACGATTGCGAAACAGCGGTTCGCAATGACGCTCGTCGCCGCTTTTTCGCTCGTTGCGTTGGTCATCGCGTCGATCGGCATCTACGGCGTCATGTCTTACAACGTCGTGCAACGGCGGGGTGAGATTGGGATTCGGATGGCGCTCGGCGCGCAGACCCGTGATGTGCTCAATCTGATTCTCAGCAGCGGCGGCAAACTGGTTGGCCTTGGTTTGCTCGTTGGCCTTCTGGCGACTCTGCTCGCGACGCGCGCGATGGGTTCGATCCTATTTCAGACGGGCGCTTTCGATCTCTTTACGCTTGGAGCGATCACGCTGCTCCTCGCGTTCGTTGCGCTCATTGCATGCCTTCTTCCCGCGCAACGCGCCACACACGTCAATCCGATCGAAGCATTGCGCGATGAGTGATGCGGGAGGGACGTGGTGTCACTCCGTGGGGCTTGACCGAGCCTCGCCCAAGCTCCTGGGGATTGCGTCGCTTCGGGTGCCGAACTGGCGTCACGTCTCTCGAAACCATCACGCCCGCTTTTCGCCGGGCTCGGCACAGACTGCGCCGAGCGACGAGATAGCATCTCGTCCTCCCCGGAGCTAGCCCGGCTGGAAAAAATTTTGAATCCAGCCGTCGAGCCAACGCATCATCATTAACACATGTTTTCTGAACTTCGCTTCGCCGGGCGGTCGCTTCTGAAACGGCCCGGTTTCACCTTCGTTGCCATCATCACCCTCGCCCTCGGGATCGGCGCTTCGAGCGCGATCTTCAGCGTGGTCGACGCGGTCCTCTTGCGACCGCTGCCGTACCCGCAACAGGAGCGAATCGTCGAATTGCGAGAGCTCGATGAGACGGGGCGAGGCATGCCGGTTGCGGAGGCGAACGTCCACGATCTGCAACGTCAGGCTCACAGCTTCGAGGCGATCGCGCGTTATGGCGCCGGCATGGATGCGGTCGCCGGCGGAAGCGAGCCGGTGCGAACGACGACCTGCGCGGCGTCTCCCGATTTTTTCCGGGTGCTGGGCGTGCAACCTTTACTGGGTCGGTTCTTTTCCCCCACCGAAAATGCGGAGGAAAGCCAGTCTGTTGTGGTCAGCTACGGTTTCTGGAAAAGCTCGTTAGGCGGACGAACCGATCTCGAAGGAGTCACTCTCCGACTGGAAGACCACAGCTTCTCGGTTATCGGCGTGCTGCCGCCGGGCGTGGAATTTCCCCCTAACGTTGACGTGTGGTTTCCTGCTTCGACTTATCCGCCGGTGGCTTCGCGCACGGCGCATAACTGGAGCGTGATGGCACGGCTGCGCGCCGGTGTCTCAATGGCGCAGGCGCAGGCGGAAGTGGCCGCGATAGGCCAGCAACTGAAACGGGAATACGGCAACCAGATCGACGCCAGCAGCTTCGGCCTGACGCCCCTGCGCGAGCGGATGGTGAAGGACGTGCGCGGGCTCCTCTGGGTTCTTTGCGGTGCAGTGGGACTGCTTCTCGTTATAGCCTGTTCGAATGTCGCGAATCTGCTTCTCGTTAGGGCGACGACTCGCCGCAAAGAGATCGCGCTCCGAGCCGCACTGGGCGCTTCGCGCTGGCAACTGACTCGGCAATTTCTCGCGGAGACGCTGCTGCTCACGTTCGTGGCCGGCGCACTCGGAGTCCTCGTCGCCTACTGGGGCGTCTCGCTGATCGTCGGTCTCTACCACGGCAACCTGCCACGCGTCGGCACGATTGGCGTCGACACCACGGTGCTGATTTTCGCGCTCGCGGTTTCACTTGTTGTCGGCGGGCTGCTCGGACTTGTGCCATCGCTCCACGTTTCTAATCGGAAATTGCAGGCCGATTTGCAGGAAGGCGCCCGGAGCAGCGCCGGCGGTTCCAGCTCGCGGATTCGAAATAGCCTGATCGTCGCGCAGGTTGCGCTCACGTTGATGTTGCTGGTTGGCGCCGGATTGTTAGGCCGCAGTTTTCAGAGACTCCTCGAAGTGAATCCTGGATTTCAACCGGAGAGCGCGGTGGCGATGACGATCTCACAACCCGATCCCGAAACGCCGTCGGCCCAGCGCCATCTCGCCCGATTTTACCAGCAGTTGCTCGATCGTCTGCGCGCACTGCCGGGCGCGATCGGAGCGGGAGGGATTAATGCACTGCCAATGAGCGGCGACGGCGCGAACGGCAGCTTCATTATCGAAACCGGCGGCGAGACTGCAAAAAGCGCGGATGAACTGGAGAAGGAATTTTCTGCGCTCGCGGGCACGCCGCGCTTACGGGACGCCGAGTTTCGCGTCGCGAGCGAGGGCTACTTTTCGACCATGCACATTCCGCTGGTGCGCGGACGGTTCTTCACTGCTTCCGATGGGCCGGACGCGCCGGAGGTCGCGCTTGTCAGTCAGGCGCTCGTTAGGCGGTATTGGCCTAACGAGGATCCGATCGGGAAGGAAATCCAGTTTGGGAACATGGATGGGGATCCGCGTTTGCTCCATGTCGTCGGCGTGGTCGGCGATGTGCGAGACGACGGCCTCGACGCAGAACCGCGTCCAACCGTTTATGTCAATTTTTTTCAGAGACCGCGCGCGGCTGCGCAGTTTTCCATCGTGCTCCGCAGCCAGGTGGACGCGGCCAGCCTGATCGCGTCGATGCGGCGCGAGGCGCGCGCGCTCGATCCGGAAATGCCGACGGAATTCCAGACACTTGAGCAGGTGGTCTCGTCGTCACTGGATAATCGCCGATTCAGCATGGTGATGCTCGCGGTTTTCGCGGGCGCGGCGCTGCTGCTGGCGATGGTCGGCCTCTACGGCATCATGGCTTACATTACCTCCCAACGAACACGTGAGATCGGCATCCGAATGGCACTTGGCGCGCAGCGCGGGGACATGCTTGGCCTCGTTTTGCGGCAAAGTTTTGCGCTCGTTTCTGGCGGGATCGCGCTCGGCATTCTCTGCGCGCTCGGCGGAACGCGTCTTCTCGGCTCGTTGCTTTACGGGATCGGTGCCGCCGATGTTGCGACTTACCTGCTCGTCATCGTGCTGCTCGGCGCGGCTGCTTTGATCGCGAGTCTGGTGCCCGCGCGTCGCGCGATGCGGGTGAATCCCACCGAGGCGTTGCGAAGCGAATAAGGCGAAAAGCGGCCGCGCCGGTTAGCTTGCGGCGGCTTTCTTTTCTGCCACGCGAGCGAGGAGCCAGCAAAGATCGGAAAGCCGATTGAGATAGCGCAGGATTTCCGGATTCGTCTCAAGCGCGGCAATACGGCGCTCCGCTCGGCGGCAAGTGGTGCGCGCGAGATCGAGTGCGGCGCCGAGCGGCGAGTCGCCAGGCATGGCCCAGCCTTTGCCATAGAGATTCTTGTCTTTCTCCAAGTCGTCGATCACGCTCGTTAGGCGATCGACCATCGCTGACGTGGTGAGAGTAAAGCCGTCTTTTTCATAGCGATTGAGATCCTCGGGAGCGGTGGCGAGCTCGCCCATCACGTTGATCAGTTCCTTTTGGATCGCGAGGATTTGCCCGGCGATCGCCGTGGAACCGGCCGTCGCTCGAGCGATCCCGAGCGCGGAATTGAGCTCGTCAACGCAGCCGTAGGCATCGACACGCGGATCCGTTTTCGGCACGCGCCGGCCATACATCAGCGCAGTCTCGCCGCGGTCGCCGGTTTTGGTTGCGATGGACATGTTTAAAGAAAGAGAGCCGCAACTCTCGTTGCGGCTCTCAAAGTTAACATCGACTTGAGCGTGTTAGCCGAGGGCGGGTTGTGCTTCCGGTTCCTCCATCAACGGCGCGCCGACTTGCTCGCCGAGTTCGACGAGTTTGATCTCGCGCACCGCGGGGAATCCGGTGCCGGCGGGAATCAGGTGGCCCATGATAACGTTTTCCTTGAAGCCGCGGAGGCGATCGATTTTGCCTAACGTGGCCGCTTCGGTCAGGACACGCGTGGTATCCTGGAAGGAGGCCGCGCTGATGAAGCTGTCGGTTTCAAGCGAAGCCTTGGTGATCCCGAGCAGGACCGGAGTCGCTTCCGCGGGCTTGCCGCCCTGCTGCACGACCTTGGTGTTTTCTTTCTCGAAATCGAGCTTGTCGATCTGGTCGCCCCAGAGGAGCGAAGTGTCGCCCGGATCGGTGATTTTCACCTTGCGGAGCATTTGCCTAACGATGATCTCGATGTGCTTGTCGTTAATCTCGACACCTTGGAGCCGATAAACTTCCTGCACTTCGTTCACGAGGTGCTCTTGCAAGTCCTGCGGTCCGCAGATCTCGAGAATCTCGTGCGGCACGACTGGACCTTCGGTCAGCTGCGACCCTTTTTTCACGAAGTCGCCCTTGAAGACGATCATGTGCTTGTTCATCGGGATGAGGTGTTCTTCCTCGGCCCCGGTGTCGGTGTCTTTCAGAATAAGCTTCCGTTTGCCCCGGCTGGTGCCCCCAATCTCGACAATACCGTCGATCTTCGCGATCTCAGCATTGTCTTTCGGGCGGCGCGCCTCGAAAAGCTCGGCCACTCGCGGCAGACCACCCGTGATGTCCTTCGTTTTCGCAACCTTCCGCGGTGTCTTCGCGAGGAGCGCGCCGGCGCGGATTTTCTGATTCGGTTCCACGATGACGTGGGCGCCCGCGGGAATTGAGTAGCTCGCGCTCACTTCGCCATCGTCGCCGACGATCACCACCTGCGGATGCAGGTCTTCCTTATGCTCGATGATGACAGTGCCCATAAGCCCGGTCGCTTCATCGACGTCGCGCTTGATCGTGACGCCCGCGATCATGTCCCGGAATTCGATCTTGCCGGACTTATCGGTCAGGATCGGGACATTGTAGGGATCCCATTGCACGAAGGTTTCGCCCTTCTTCACGTTCGCCCCGTCGTCTTTCGAAATGACGGAACCGATCACGATGTTATAACGTTCGAGCTCTCGCCCTTCGGAGTTGTGGATTGTGATCGAACCGCTTTTGTTTAGCGCGATCCAGTTGCCGTCGAGTGATTGAACGGTGCGAAGATCGTTGAACTGCACAGTGCCGTCGTTCTTCGCCTTGATGACCGGCTGCTTAAAGGTCTGCGAGGCCGTGCCGCCGATGTGGAACGTCCGCATCGTGAGCTGAGTGCCGGGTTCGCCGATCGATTGCGCGGCGATGATGCCGACCGCTTCGCCCAGCTTCACAAACTGACCGGTCGCCAGGTTGCGTCCGTAGCAATGCGCGCAAACGCCGCGGCCGGTTTCGCAGGTAAGAACGGAGCGAATCTTAAGTTGTTCGACGCCGATCTTCTCGATTGCGGCGGCCGTCGGTTCGTCGATCATTTGATTGGCTTTGACGACCTTTTTCTTCGTGACCGGATCGACCACCGTCTCGCAACTGACCCGGCCGATGATGCGGGCCGAGAGATCCACCACCTCTTCGTCACCTTCATAAATCGACTTCACAACAATGCCGTTAACGGTGCCGCAATCGAGCTCGTTGATGATCACGTCCTGCGACGCGTCGACCAACTTTCTCGTCAGGTAACCTGAGTCCGCGGTTTTCAGCGCCGTATCAGCAAGACCTTTGCGCGCGCCGTGGGTGGAGATGAAATACTCAAGCACGGTGAGGCCTTCACGGAAATTCGAAGTGATCGGGCGCTCGATGATTTCGCCAGAAGGCTTCGCCATCAAACCGCGCATGCCGGCGAGCTGTTTCACCTGCTGACGGTTGCCACGCGCGCCGGAATCGACCATCAAATAGACCGGGTTCAATTCCTTGCGGCCCTCGTTATGTTCGAGGGTGCGGAACATGACGTTGGAGATTTCGTCGCCGGCGTGGGTCCAGATGTCGATGATCTTGTTGTAACGCTCACCGTCGGTGATGATGCCTTTGCGGTACTGTTGCTCGACCTGTTTGATCTGCTTGTAGGCGGTGCTGAGTTCGACCTCTTTTTCCTTCGGAATGATCATGTCGGAAATTCCGATCGAAATGCCGGCTTTCGTCGCTTCGCGGAATCCGACTTCCTTGAGCTTGTCGAGCGTCTCGACAGTGCCGTCCTGTCCCGAGACCTGGTAGCAACGCCAGATGATGTCGCTGAGCTGTTTTTTGCCCGCCGCCTTGTTGAAAAAGCCAAGACCTTTCGGCCAGATTTCGTTGAAGATGACGCGACCTGCGGTGGTCTCGATCACGTGGGTCTCCTTGTCGCCGTAGATGGTGTCCTTGCCGAGGTCGGGGTTTTTGAACCGAATCCGGTCATGCGTTTTCACCGCGCCATCGGCCATCGCGAATTCGACTTCGGTCACGTTTCCGAAAAGCGGGAGCCGCGTTTCCGCTGCGGCACCGGCCGCGCGACGCGGATTCTGCGTCAGATAGTAACAACCCAGGGTGATATCCTGCGACGGTGTGGTGATCGGCTTACCGCTCGATGGAGAGAAGATGTTATTCGGCGCGAGCATCAGCATGCGCGCTTCCATCTGCGCTTCGACCGAGAGCGGAACGTGCACTGCCATTTGGTCGCCATCGAAGTCGGCGTTGTAAGCGGTACAGACCAATGGATGAATCCGGATCGCTTCGCCTTCGATCAGTAACGGCTCGAAAGCCTGGATCGAGAGGCGGTGCAAAGTGGGCGCGCGATTCAGCAGAACCGGGTGGCCTTTGGTAACTTCCTCGAGGATGTCCCAGACCTCCGGCGTCTGGCGTTCGATCATTTTCTTCGCGCTCCGGACGGTGTGGACGTAGCCGAGGTCTTTGAGCCGGCGAATGATGAACGGCTCGAACAAAACCAGCGCCATTTTCTTCGGCAGACCGCACTGGTTGAGTTTCAACTCCGGCCCGATCACGATAACGGAGCGACCCGAGTAATCGACGCGTTTGCCTAACAAGTTCTGACGGAAACGTCCGCCTTTTCCCTTGAGCATGTCGCTGAGCGACTTGAGCGGGCGATTGCCAGCGCCGGTGACGGCGCGACCGTGGCGGCCGTTGTCGAAGAGCGCATCGACTGCTTCCTGCAACATCCGTTTCTCGTTGCGGATAATGACGTCTGGCGTCTTGAGCTGAAGGAGGTTCTTCAGCCGGTTGTTGCGGTTGATGACGCGGCGATAGAGATCGTTCAAATCCGAAGTCGCGAACCGGCCGCCTTCCAGCGGAACGAGCGGGCGGAGATCCGGCGGAATGACTGGCAGCACTTCGAGCACCATCCATTCAGGGCGCGAGTGTGAGGAGGCAAAGCCCTGCACAAGCTTCAAACGCTTCGCGAGTTTCTTGCGAATCTGTTTGCTCTTGGTGTTGCCCATCGCCTCTTCGAGCTCCTTGTTCAGCTTCGCGAGGTCGATATCGGCGAGGAGAGTCTTGACCCCTTCCGCGCCCATGCCGGCTTTGAATTCCTCGCCGTACTGCTCCTGCGCTTCACGATATTCCACCTCGGTCAGGAGCTGGCATTTCGTGAGGGGCGTATTGCCCGGATCGATCACGATATAATCCTCGTAATAGATGACGCGCTCGAGCTGCCGCGCGCTCATGTCCAGCATGAGGCCGAGACGGGACGGCATGCATTTGTAAAACCAGATGTGGGAAACGGGAACCGCCAGCTCGATATGGCCCATCCGTTCACGTCGGACGCGCGCCAGCGTCACCTCGACGCCACAACGGTCGCAGATCACGCCCTTATGCTTGATCCGCTTGTATTTTCCGCAGGAGCATTCCCAGTCGCGGGTTGGACCGAAAATGCGTTCGCAAAACAAGCCGCCCTTTTCCGGCTTGAAGGTGCGGTAGTTAATCGTTTCGGGATTTTTAACTTCGCCCTTGCTCCAGGAACGCATCGTATCGCTCGAGGCGACACCGATCGCGACCTGATCAAAACCAACGGTGCGCTCTTCGCCCACCAATTCACGCCAGGAATGTTCGTTCATAAAATTTGCTTCTAAGACTGTAAGTTAAAATTGACCTCTACCACTGCCGTTCCGAGCGAGGCCGAGTGCTTCCGCGACGGAAGCTCTAACCTCGCTTCCCGGCATCCTCGACTTCGTTTCGCTCCACTCGTTCAGGATGACAGGATTGTTATTCGTTAGGCCACGTTCTCCAGAAACGCGGGCGCCTGCCCGCCAACTTTGACGTCCAGGCCTAACGACTGCATTTCCTTGATCAAAACGTTGAAAGATTCCGGCGTCCCCGCTTCGAGTGAGTTATCGCCTTTCACGATCGACTCGTAGATGCGGGTGCGTCCCTGTACGTCGTCCGACTTCACGGTCAGAAGTTCCTGCAGGGTGTAAGCCGC
This sequence comes from Chthoniobacterales bacterium, assembly GCA_025929155.1. Classification (GTDB taxonomy): domain Bacteria; phylum Verrucomicrobiota; class Verrucomicrobiia; order Chthoniobacterales; family UBA10450; genus Palsa-1392. The sequence continues at coordinate 27,381 of JAICMR010000008.1, forward strand.
GCCGTACGCCTCGAGCGCCCAGACTTCCATCTCGCCGAAACGCTGGCCGCCATACTGCGCTTTTCCGCCCAGCGGTTGCTGTGTGACTAACGAGTAAGGGCCAACCGCCCGAGCGTGGATCTTGTCCGCGACCAGGTGGCCCAGCTTCAGCATGTAGATGTAGCCGACCACCACTTCCTGATCGAACGGGTCGCCGGTGCGACCATCGAACAGCCGCGCCTTGCCGTTTTCCTGCACCCATTTAAAGCCGTCGACCTTTTTGGCCTCGTTCAAGTACTCGCGGATTTTCGTTTCGGAAATCCCGTCGAAAACCGGGGTCGCAACCTTGAAGCCGAGCGCTTTCGCGGCCACGCCCAAATGAGTTTCGAGCACCTGGCCGACGTTCATGCGGCTCGGCACGCCTAACGGATTCAAACAAATCTCGACCGGCGTTCCATCAGCCAGATAGGGCATGTCTTCTTCCGGCACGATCCGCGCGACGACACCCTTGTTGCCGTGACGCCCGGCCATTTTGTCGCCGACGCTCAGCTTGCGCTTGCTCGCGACAAAGACTTTAACCTGCTTTATGATGCCAGGGTCGATGTCGTCGCCGCTCTCGACGCGATCCATCGAACGCTCGCGTTCCAACTCGAGCTCGGCAAACTTGTGCTCGTACTGCGCGATGATTTCCCGGATCTTGTTCCGGATCGGCGAAGGATCGATCTCGATGTGATCGTGCGCGATCGCGAGCTTGCGCAGGAGGGTTTTCGTGATCTTGCGGTTGGCGGGGATGATGATTTCGCCGCTCTGCGCGTTCACGACGTCGAGCGGAACCTTTTCGCCTAACAAGAAATTGGAGAGTGCGTCCGTCAGTTGTTCGGTGAGTTCGTCCTTCTTTTTACGATTGTCTTCGGTGATCGCCTTGAGCTGACGCTTGGTCTCCGCGGGCGTCAGTTTCTCATGCGAAACCTCGTGACGCGACGAAACTTTCACGTCCATCACGATTCCGTAGGTGCCGGATGGGACAGTCAGAGACGTGTCTTTCACGTCCGCGGCTTTCTCTCCAAAAATGGCACGAAGGAGACGCTCTTCTGGCGCCAATTCGGTTTCCGATTTCGGGGTGATTTTGCCCACAAGAATGTCACCCGGCTTCACCTCCGCGCCTACGCGGATGACTCCGTCCGGGCCGAGGTTGCGAAGTGCTTCCTCGCTTACGTTCGGGATGTCCCGCGTGATTTCTTCCGGCCCGAGCTTGGTGTCGCGTGCGCCGATCTCGAACTCATCGATGTGGATCGAGGTATAGATGTCTTCCTTCACGACCTTTTCCGAGATCATGATGGCGTCCTCGAAGTTGTAGCCGTTCCAAGGCATAAACGCGACGAGGACATTGCGGCCGAGCGCGAGTTCGCCCTGTTCTGTGTTTGGACCGTCGGCGATGACCTGGCCCTTCTTCACGTGCTGACCTTTCTTCACGATCGGCTTTTGGTTTACGCACGTGCCGGCGTTCGAGCGCATGAATTTCCGCAGCTCATAAACGTGGACGCCCGCTTCTTCGTCGGTTTTCAATTTCTTGCGGCCTTCCGGCATGTGACCGTCTTTCGTCACCACAATCTGATCAGCGGTGACGGAGGCGACTTTGCCGGCTTCGGTCGAAACGACCACCGCGCGAGAATCACGCGCGACTTTCCCCTCGAGACCAGTGCCGACGAGCGGCGATTCGGAAACGATCAGCGGCACGCCCTGGCGTTGCATGTTCGAGCCCATGAGCGCGCGGTTCGCGTCGTCATGTTCGAGAAACGGGATCAGACCGGCGGCGACGGAAACAAGCTGCTTCGGTGAGACATCCATGTAATGGACTTTCTCCGGCTCAACTTCAAGGAAGTCGCCACGATACCGGACCGAGACTTTCTCGTCGGTGAAATTGCCTTTTGTGTCCATCGTCGCATTGGCTTGCGCGACGATATAATTCTCTTCCCGATCGCCTGTGAGATAATCGACCTGGTCACTGACGCGACCATTTTCGACCTTGCGGTAGGGCGTTTCGATGAAACCGAATTCGTTGATCCGCGCGAAGGTGCTCATCGAGCTGATCAGACCGATGTTCGGACCTTCCGGGGTTTCGATTGGGCAGATGCGACCGTAGTGGGAAGGATGCACATCGCGCACTTCGAAACCCGCTCGATCGCGGGAGAGACCGCCCGGCCCGAGCGCGCTGAGACGGCGTTTGTGGGTCAACTCCGCGAGCGGATTGGTCTGATCCATAAACTGCGACAGTTGCGAACGACCGAAGAAGTCCCGCACGACCGCGCTGAGCGCTTTCGGGTTGATTAACTTCTGCGGCGTCATTCCGTCGATGTTGATGTCGAACAGGGTCATGCGCTCTTTCACGAGCCGCTCCGTGCGGGCGAGACCGACGCGGCACTGATTAGCGAGCAACTCGCCGACCGTACGGACGCGACGGCTGCCGAGGTGATCGATGTCGTCGAGGGTGCCTTCGCCACGGCGGAGATTGATCAAATATTTGATGGCCGCGATGAAATCCCTGTCCGTCAGAATGCGCTCGCCAAGATCGACATCGATCCCGAGTTTCTGATTCAGTTTATAGCGACCGACGCGGCCGAGATCGTATTTCTTCGGATCGAAGAAGAGACGCTTCAAGAGTGCGCGCGCGTTTGCGACCGTTGGCGGATCGCCCGGCCGCAACTTGCGGTAGATATCTTTGAGCGCTTCCTCCTGATCGTGCGCCGGATCTTTTTTCAGCGCCTTCACCACCGTGTCATCGTTCGAAATATCGATCACTTTCACTTCGGTTAATCCGAGCGCCATGATCTGGCTCACGGCCGCCAAAGTGAGCGGTTCGAAAGCGCGCGCGACTGTCACTTCCCCGTCGAGGACATCGGCAGTCAACACTTTGGTCGCGAGCATTTCCTCATCGAGCTTGTCGCTTAACTTCAGGTCTTCGATCGTGTAAAAAAGCTTGATCACCTCTTCGTCGGAGCCATAGCCGAGGGCGCGCAGGAAAGTGGTCGCGAGAAATTTGCGGCGGCGTTTCCGGCGGTCGAGGTAGATGTAAAGCAGATCGCTGGTGTCGAATTGGACTTCGATCCAAGAGCCGCGATCCGGAATAATCCGGAAGCTGTAAAGCACCTTGCCATTGAGATGGATCGACGATTCGAAAGCGATTCCCGGTGAGCGGTGCAGTTGGGAGACGACTACACGCTCCGCGCCGTTGATTACAAATGTGCCCTGCGGCGTCATGAGCGGGATTTCGCCCATGTAAACTTTCTCTTCTTTCGTTCCTTTTTCTTCCTTGAGCTGGAAAGTGACGTGCAGCGGGGCGCTAAAGGTCTGGCCTTCACGCTGCGCTTCGAGCGCGCTCAGTTTCGGCTCGCCGATTTCGTAGTGGCTGAAGTCGAGCGTCGCCTTCTCGTCGTAGCTCTCGATCGGGAAGACTTCCTTGAACACAGTTTGCAGACCGGTGTTCTTCCGCTTGCTCGGCGGGACATCTTTCTGGAGGAAATCGACATACGAGTTGAGTTGGACCTCGATGAGGTTAGGGGGCTCGATGGCCTCTTTAATGCTGCCGAAGTGAATGCGCTCTACAGGACGTTCAGACATAACTAATCTCCAATGGTTTAACTACCGATCGCAACCCAGGATGAGGTCACGCGGAGGGCTGAGGATCAAGGTATCAGCCGGGAATCGCGGGCAAAAAAAGTAGCAGCAAAACAGCGGCCGGTCAAAAGCGACCTCTGCTGTTTTGCTGCAAATCTTGATGTGAACCGACGAGAGCGGGTAAAAATAAAAAACTCGGTCTGCTTTTCGAGGGAACGGGGGTAGCTACTATCATCAGCCAGCGAAAAGGCGCAAACGCTTTTTTGCAAAAGCGCTGCGCCTCTCGCTGAACGCCGACTATTGAATCTCGACTTTGGCGCCAGCCGTTTCGACTTTTTTCTTGATCTCTTCGGCTTCTTCCTTAGTCACGCCTTCCTTTAGCGTCTTGGGCGCACCCTCGACGAGCGCCTTGGCTTCCGCCAGCCCAAGTCCAGGGACAGCGGCTCGAACTTCCTTGATCACGCCGATTTTGTTCGAGCCCATTTCCTTGAGGATGACGTCAAAAGTCGTCTTCTCTTCGGCTGCCGGAGCCGCCGCACCGCCACCGCCACCGCCGCCCGGAGCGGCCATCGCGACAGGAGCGGCTGCGCTTACGCCCCATTTCTCTTCGAGTTGCTTCACCAGTCCGGCAACTTCCAGAACGGTCAGGCCGCTGAGTTGCTCCACGATTGCATTTGTATCTGCCATTTTCTTTTCCTCCGATTGCCGCTCCCGGAAGCCTCCAGGAAATTACGATCGACAGCCGCCAATCCGGACAGTTGTTGTTGTTAGCTCCCCGCCAATCGCGGAGGGGAGAAATTTTTCATGAATCAGGAAAACAGGAAGAAGGATTTCTGCCCTTGAGCGTTTCGCCGTTTCTGTTTTCCTGCTTTCTTGCTTTCCTTATTAAATTTTTCCGGTCGTTAGGCTGCGGCTTCCACCGGCTTGCCTTCCTTGTCGGCTTTCGCCTGCAAAAGTCGCGCGAGCGACGCGCCCGGTTCGTTCAAAGTACGCACCAGTTTCGTCGCCGGTGCCAAGAGCACGCCCAGCAATTGCGCGAGCAGTTGTTCGCGCGGCGGCAGATCGGCCAGCGATTCCACTTCCGCCGTCGAAAGAATGCTCTTGTCGACAACCCCAACTTTAAGCGTCGCGATCTTAAATTCGGCTGCGAAAGATTTCAGCACCTTCGCGACCGGCGCGACATCGCTTTTACCGGTAACGACAGCGGTCTGGCCGCTCAACTCTTTCGCCACGTCCGGCAATCCGCTCGCGGTCATGGCGCGTTTCAGGAAGCTGTTTTTGACCACGTGCACTTCTGCTCCCGCGGGCGCGAGGCGGTTCCGCAGCTCGCCAAATTGATCCACCTTCATCCGCTGGTAATCGGTCACCAGCAGAAAGGGCGAGCTGTTTAACTTCTCGGAAAGATCCGCAACGATATCGGCTTTTTCAGGTCTCATGGTGTGAAGAATTCAGATGCTAAGATAAGGCGAGGGATCAACCGGCACACCCGGAGACATCGTCGCCGCCAGGGAAATCCCTTCAACAAAGCGGCCCTTCGCCGTCGGCGGCCGCGCCTTGATGACCGCTTCGATGATAGCCGTCCCGTTCTCGACCAGCTGGTTTTCCGCAAAGGAAAATTTGCCAACCGGCACCGCGACATTGCCATTCTTGTCGAGTTTGAATTCGACGCGGCCGGCTTTCACTTCCTGCACCGCTTTTGCGGTGTCGTCGGTCACCGTGCCGGTTTTCGGGTTCGGCATCAGGCCGCGTGGACCGAGAACCTTTCCAAGTTTCCGGACCTCCGCCATCGCCGCTGGAGTCGCGATCGCGACATCAAAATCCTGAAAACCTTCCTGGCATTTCCGGATCAAATCCTCGAACCCGACATATTCTGCCCCAGCATTTTTCGCTGCAGTGGCCGCTGCGCCTTGCGCAAAAACCAGCACACGCACCTGTTTGCCGCTGCCGTGTGGGAGCGGGCAGGTGCCGCGCACCATCTGGTCAGATTGTTTCGGGTCGACTCCGAGCCGGAACGACATCGTGACCGTCTGGTCGAACTTTGTCGGCGGGAGTTTCTTCAACGTCGAAACGGCGTCGGAAAAGCTGTAGGTCTTGTCGCGATCCACCAGCTCAGCGGCGGCGCGGTAACGTTTGCTGCGATTTTTTTGCATGATGATTTCAGTTCCAGCGAGCGTGGACGCTCTCCTGATTGCATTTCCTCCCGCCGAACAACACCGGCGGGGACGCGTAAATTAGCCGGCCGCTTCGCGATGTCAAAAGTCAATTTACTGCTTCCGGCGGTTCCGACTCGCAGCGCCTGACCGTCCATTCCATGCAGTGCCGGCAAATTGTTTGCCGACGAGATCGACGTTTAGGTCGCCGCCGCGATTGAAGCCGACCAACGCGAACCTGGAAACCGCGATCGTTGGCGCTGCTACAACTTGCTCGCGACGAGCTTTTCCAGCTTCATGATGTCGGCTGCAAACTTTCGAATGCCCTCACCAGTTTTCTCCGTTGCCATCGCATCATCGTTCAGCAGGTAGCGGAACTTTTTCTCGTCGAGTTCAAGACGCTGCACGTCCGCCTTTTTCGCCTTCACAGGGTCCAGTTTCCGCTCGATCTTTTCGTTCGAGCCCGAAAGTTTCTCGAGCAACTCCGGACTGATGGTGAGCAGATCACAACCGGCCAGCTCCAGGATTTGCCCGGTGTTGCGGAAGCTCGCGCCCATTACTTCCGTCTCGTAGCCGAAATGCTTGTAGTAGGTGTAAATCTCCTGCACCGATTTCACTCCGGGATCTTCCGCGCCGGTATAATCGCGTTTGTTCGCCGCTTTGAACCAATCGTAGATCCGACCCACAAAAGGCGAGATGAGCTGCACTTTCGCCTCCGCCGAACGCACCGCCTGCGGAAGCGAGAAGAGCAGCGTCATATTGCAGCGGATGTCTTCCTTCTCCAGTTGCTCGGCGGCGTTGATCCCTTCCCACGTAGAGGCAACCTTGATCAGGACCCGCTTCCGATCGATCCCCTGTTTTTCGTAGAGCTCGATCAGGTGCCGGGCTTTTTTGATCGAGCCTTGCGTGTCGAAGGAAAGACGCGCATCCGTCTCGGTCGAGACGCGACCCGGCACGATTTCGAGAATTTCGCAGCCAAATTTCACGAGCAAGCCGTCGATGATGTCCTCGATCTGCGCGGCGCCGCTCAGCCCGCTGCTCTTGCGATCAGCGATCACCTCATCGAGCAAAGGCGCGTATTCCTCCTTCTGGACTGCGGCGAAGATGAGGCTGGGATTCGTCGTCGCATCCTCCGGCTTGAATTCCTTGATGGTCTGGAAATCGCCCGTGTCGGAAACGACTTTGGTGAATTTCCTCAGCTGCTCAAGCTGACTGATTTTGGTTCCGGCTTTCTTTTCTTCGGCTACGGCTGTGCTCATGAAAAAGTTTACGCTCCGCCTGCGCGAACGCCAATGTAAAACTCGGCCCGATGGAGCTGGCAGCGACCGCGCGGTTGATGGTTTGCCAGTGACCGTTCACCTCTTGTGGTGTCACTCTTCAGTTTTCACTGCTCGAGTTTGTAGCGTCCTTCTTCTTCCCTTCCGGTTCCCTAACTTCCATCCCGAGCTCAGCTGTTTTCAGATTTCAGTCTTCCCCATGCCCCCCGCCACCACTCAGCTCATCGTCGAAACCGGACATACCTGAGCGAAACTATTGGCGCGAGCTCTTCCGCTATCGAGAGCTATTTTACTTCCTTTGCTTGGCGCGATTTGCTCGTGCGTTACAGGCAAACGGTCATCGGCATTCTTTGGGCGGCGCTTCGGCCGCTCCTCACGATGACGGTATTCACCTTCGTCTTCAGCCGAATCGCGAAGCTGCCCGCTGATGGCATTCCCCTATCCAGTCATGGTTTTTGCCGCGATGCTGCCGTGGCAGCTATTTGCGACCTCGCTCAGCGAAGGGAGCCTGACTAATAATGCCAATCTCATTTCTGAGATTTATTTTCCGCGACTGATTGTGCTGGCGAGCGGGGTCACGAAGGATCATTCCTGAGCTTCAGCTCTGGAATTTATCTGTAGCCGGCGAGCGTCGAACAGACACCAAAACCAGGAATCAGCACGAGCCGGTCTTCCGCGGCCTAACGAAAGCTGAAAGCGTCCTATTCGACGACTTCCAAACCCATCTGACGGGCGGTGCCGGCAATGATTTTGTATCCAGCTTCGTCAGTGCGCGAGTTCAAGTCTTTCGACTTCGTCTTCACGATCTCCATGACCTGTTTGCGCGTTACCTTGCCCACTTTGGTTTTGTTCGGCTCTTTTGAACCGGCCGCGATGCCGGCGGCTTTCTTCAGGAGAACCGCAGCGGGCGGGCTCTTCGTGATGAAGGTAAACGACTTGTCTTTGTAAACTGTGATGACCACCGGCAAAATATCGCCCGCCTGTTTCTGGGTGGCGGCGTTAAATTCCTTGCAGAACGCCATGATATTGACTCCGCGCGGTCCAAGCGCGGTACCGACGGGAGGCGCCGGATTGGCCTGCCCGGCCGGGATCTGCAATTTGATGTGGGCGACGATTTCTTTAGCCATGGTGAAGAGAAGTAGGAATTACTAACGGGAATATAGGAAGAGGTGGCCTTAGTAGATAGGGTAATAACTTACAATATCTGAGCGATGAATGCCGATTTCTATCTTCATCTCCTAGTAGCCTGTGCGGTCGTCCTATCCGCGCTCGACTTGCCAGTATTCGAGCTCAACCGGCGTGGCGCGGCCGAAGATGGTGACGGAAACGCGCAGCTTTCCGCGTTCCGGATCAATCTCTTCAACGATGCCGCTCTGGTTTTGGAACGGGCCATCCGCAACTTTTACTGTTTCGCCAACTTCGAAGCTGACTTTCGGCTTAACATTCTCTTCGCGCTCCCGCATCTGCGCGAGCATGCTATCAACTTCCGACGGACGCATCGGAATTGGGCGATCTTTGGTCCCGGCAAAGCCGATCACGCCGGGAGTTTCACGGATGAAATACCACGTCCGCCCGATGAGCTGATTCTCTTCATCGAGCAGGTGCATGTTGACAATCAGATAACCAGGGAAAAATTTTCTCGTCGTCTCGCTTTTCTTGCCGCGCTTAATCTCCGACACCCGCTCGGTCGGAACGAGCACCTCGTAAACGACGTCGCCCATCTCTTCGGTCTTGACTCGTTTCTCGATGTTGTCGCGCACCTTGTTCTCCTGCCCGGAGAGGACATGCACCACATACCATTGATCTTTGCCAGCGAGCGCGTGAGCCATGATTACAGGCGGGTGATGAAATGAATCACGTTGATGAGGATAAAATCGAAGAGCGCGACATAGCCGCCCAGAAGGAGCATCGCGATCACGACGACAATGGTGGAGTCGGTTAACTCTTTGTAACGCTTCATCCCCTTCTGTTTCGGGTCCCAGGGCCAGGTCGCCTTATAGAGTTCGACCCGGACTTCGGAGATAAAACTTTTCGTCTTTGTAAACATGTGCCTAACGACTGATCCAACACGCCAGGAGGGACTCGAACCCCCAACCGACGGTTTTGGAGACCGCTACTCTACCAATTGAGCTACTGGCGTAATCGTAATCCTGCTCCTGCTCTTAATCCTGCTCCTGCTCCGCCCTACTGGATTAGGAGCATGAGCAGGAGAAGGAAATGCAGTCTAGTCGAGAATTTCGCTCACGCGACCGGCGCCGACGGTTTTGCCGCCTTCGCGAATCGCGAACCGGATGGTTTTCTCCATGGCGATCGGCGTACCGAGTTCCACTTCGACCGAGACGTTGTCGCCCGGCATGACCATCTCAACGCCCTCGGCCAGCTTTACGCTGCCGGTCACGTCGGTCGTCCGGAAGTAAAATTGCGGGCGGTAATTAGTAAAAAACGGCGTATGGCGGCCGCCTTCTTCCTTCGAGAGGACGTAAACTTCCGCCTTGAATTTGCGGTGCGGCTTGATCGTGCCTGGCTTGGCGATCACCTGGCCGCGCTCAACGTCTTCCTTCTTTACGCCGCGGAGGAGCACGCCGACGTTGTCGCCTGCACGCGCTTCGTCGAGCAGTTTGCGGAACATTTCGATGTCGGTTGCGGTGGTCTTGGCGGTGTCTTTGATGCCGACGATTTCAACTTCCTCCATTTTCTTGAGGATCCCGCGCTCGACACGACCGGTCGCGACGGTGCCGCGGCCTTCAATATTGAACACGTCTTCCACAGGCATGAGGAACGGTTGATCAACGGGCCGCTCCGGCACCGGGATGTAGTCATCGACCGCGTTCACGAGCGCGAGAATCTGCGCTTCCTGCTCCGGATCGCCGTTGAGCGCCTTAAGCGCGCTGCCCTTGACGATCGGAATGCTGTCGCCGGGAAATTCATACTGCGTGAGAAGATCGCGCACTTCCATCTCGACGAGGTCGAGAAGTTCGGGGTCGTCCACCATGTCCGTCTTGTTCAGGAAAACAACGATCGACGGCACGCCGACCTGACGCGCGAGCAGGATGTGCTCACGAGTCTGCGGCATTGGGCCATCCGCAGCGCTGACCACCAGGATCGCACCGTCCATCTGCGCTGCGCCGGTGATCATGTTCTTAACGTAATCGGCGTGGCCCGGGCAATCGACGTGCGCGTAGTGGCGCTTGTCGCTCTGGTATTCCACATGCGCGGTCGAGATCGTGATACCACGCTCTTTTTCTTCCGGAGCCGCGTCGATCGAATCGTAGGCGCGCGCCTGCGCAAAGCCTTTCTTCGCGAGCACAGTGGTGATCGCGGCGGTGAGCGTGGTCTTGCCGTGATCGACGTGACCAATTGTGCCGACGTTCACGTGCGGCTTTGTGCGTTCAAACTTGTCCTTAGCCATCTGGAATTCTCCTTGGGTTGCTTAACTTTTTGCTGCTCTCTTTTCGTTAGGTTGATTTCGCCGGCCGCAAGCTCGCTCTGGAGCCCACAACCGGGCTTGAACCGGTGACCTCGTCCTTACCAAGGACGTGCTCTACCAACTGAGCTATGTGGGCCGCTGTTCATATCGAGCTCGCCCCCGCAGACGTGGGACAAACCGGTCGCTTTCGCGTCGTTAGAAGCGAAAGTCCCAGAGCCGGTCAAATACTTGAACGACCATGGGACTTTTCCTCCTTCTCCGAAAAAGCGGGGCAAGCTAACCGCGCCTTCCCCCCTGTCAAAAACAATTTCTGGCAGACAATCGCCCTCTTGGCCGGCGTCGTAATTTCAGGTTCAGCAGCGGGAAAGTAGCCGCCAACCGGGGGTCCGCGGCGGCCAACTAGCTCTCGTCGAACGGCGTCTGTCGCGCCCGCGAGCGCAACCAGAACAGGATGGCGACAACGATGATAACGAGAATGATAACGCCGTATAAGATGTTGAGCGGCGTCAGAGCAAACGCGCTCGCGGGCACCGGCGTCGGCGTAGGAGTCGCGCTCGGCGGCGGAGGAGGAGGCGGCAGTGCAGCCTGCGCGATTTTGTTTTTCACAAACTGCAGCCGCTGTTCCGTCGCCGGGTCGCCAGGCTTGAGTTTCAGTGCCATCTCCAAATCCGGCTGCGCCTGTTCGTATTTGCCCGTCGTCACGTAAACGTCGGCGCGACGATTAAAGGCATTCAAGTCGGTCGGGTTCTTCTCGATCGCGGTGCTGTAATCTTTAAGTGCCTCGTCGAACTTTCGCTGGTGATATTCCGTCAAGCCACGCCGGTAATAGGCGTCCACGTTGTTTGGGTTCAGCTCGATCGCCTTGTTAAGATCAGTCAACGCCGGGTCGTATTGATTCTGCGCGAGCTCGGTTTTTCCTCGCTCGAAATACGCAACGTCGTTGTCCGGCGCCATCTCGACAGCTTTCGAGAAATCAGCCATCGCTTCCGGCATCTTGTTTGCAAGCCGGTAAACTCGCCCACGATCGAGATAAAAGCGTGGGTCTTTCACGTTCTCGTTGATCGCGAGCGTGAACTCCTTGATCGCGTCATCGTATTTGCCTTGTTGCGCCAGCTCGTTGCCTTTGTTGCCGTGCTTCGCCGCTTCCGGCGAGACGGCAAACAGCTCCCCGCTCAAGCTCAGGACTAGAATTGCCGTCGTAACCGCGACTTTGCTCAGTGACTTAGATAAATGATGCATGGGATTGATCTGGTAAGAATTACGTTTCTCCGCGATCGATTGCTTGTAATCCAGCAAAATAAAAAAGCACCAGACTGATTATCCATGCCGAGCGTTCCCGCCCTTTCCACAGGTTCTTCGACGGAGAACGCCCGGCGCCGATCGGAGGGTTATGCGGCCGTCTTCGCGACGATTGTCATTTGGGCCACGCCCTCGCTCTTCCAGTTTTACCTGAATCGCTACTACGATCCCTTCGCGCAGAATTTCTATCGATACTCGGTCGGCTGTCTCGCGATTTTGCCGTTCGCGATCCATCGTTTTCGCAAAAGCGGGCCGCGCCTCGATCTCGCGGTCGTCGGGGCGTGCCTCGTGCCGGCGGTGCCGAATGTTATCCATCAGGTCACGCAAACACTCTCGCTCTATTACATGGGTCCGGGCGTTTACGCGATCTTCACCCGTTCTAGCGTCATCATGACCGCTCTGCTCGCACTCGTGTTTTTTCCGGAGGAACGCTGGGTCGTCAGGCAATGGCAGTTCCAGGTCGGCACTTTGCTCGGCTTGTTCGGTGCCGTTGGCGTGTTTTGGTTTCAGCCCGGTTGGGCAGCGGGCCATGTGCCGTTGGCCGGGTTGGGAATCGCATTCACGGCGACCTTTTGCTGGGCGCTCTACGGCGTGCTCGTGAAGCGCCCTTCAGCCCGGCTCGGGACGATCCGCAGTTTTGGGCTCATCAGCTTTCTCACCTCCGCGATGCTCGGCCCGCTCACCTGGGCCTTTGGGAAAATCGATACGCCGCTGCACGCCGGCGCGCACGTCAATGGCATTCTGGTCATCTCTGCCGTCACCTGCATCAGCCTGGCGCACGTTCTTTATTATGTCGCAATCCGCGAGATCGGCGTCGCGCTTTCCCAGACGTTGCAGCTCCTGAGCCCGGTCGGCGCGATTTTGTTATCTGCCTGGATTTTTGGCGAGCGCTTCTCGTTAGGTCAATTCTGGAGTGCGACGATTCTGTTGTTTGGAGCGTTCCTCGCGACGCGGGTGAAACCGGCGGCGGTCCTGGAAACGGCGGAAAACATCTAGGTGCGACAACTTTCTCTTTGGCAGCCGAGCTCGCGAGCTAAGATCGGAGAATGAAGAAACGTTCACTCCTCCCCGGTTGTCTGTTGATCATCGCCGCCATCGGCCCGATTTCCGCCGACCCTGTTTTCGTGCCCACAGGCAGCCTGAATGAGCCGCGTTACGCCCACTCCGCTACTCTTCTGCCCGACGGCAGCGTGCTCGCCGCGGGAGGGTTCAACGGCGGGGCTGAGTCCACCGCGGAGCTTTACGATCCGACTACCGGCAAATGGCAATTCACCGGTAGCTTAAAGGTGCCTTCAGGAGGACACATTGCCGTTCTCCTCAAGAATGGAGAGGTATTAATCACCGGAGGTGCGAATGATCACGTTCGCCCAATCAGCGATGCCCAGCTTTACGATCCCGTTTTAAGAACTTGGACCGCAACGGGAAGTCTGACACAGGGCCGCAATTACCATCGAGCTGTCCTTTTGCCTAACGGTAAGGTGCTCGTCGCTGGTGGGACCTTCGATTACACGAACGGCTTGCGCTCGTCCGAGCTCTACGACCCCGCGACCGGTGTTTGGAGTGAGACCGGCGCGATGAACATGGGCCGCTGGGACTTCTCCCTCGCGCTCTTGTCCGATGGAAACGTCATCGCCGCGGGCGGTGCGGGTCTCAACCGGCAGGTGACTGGCAGTTCCGAGATCTATAATGTCGCCACCGGCGACTGGACCGTGACGGACGACCTGGTCGGTGCGCGCGAAGGCGCGGGTATCGTGTCGGTGCTTAAGGGCATCCCGCTCATTTTCGGCGGACAAGGCGCATCTGGCGCCGCTCTGGCAACCAGTGAGTATTATGCTCTAGGAAAAAGCATCTGGCACGCGGCCGGACCGCTCTCCCAGCGGCGGCTTCACCCGATTCCAGCTCTATTGGATGATGGCCGCGTTCTCGCCACCGGAGGCAGCAACATCCTCGGTCAACCATATGCCG
>JAICMR010000141.1 GCA_025929155.1 Chthoniobacterales bacterium
AATACGGGCTCATTGGCTCGCTTGAGAAACCGAAAATCTACGGTGCCGGGCTGCTTTCCTCGATCGGCGAATCAGTTTCGTGCCTCGAGCCGCAGGTAAAGAAGATTCCGTATTCGTTAGGCGCAGCGGAGGTCGCGTTCGATATCACAACGAAGCAGCCGCAGCTTTTCGTGACCCAGGATTTCAAACAACTGGCTGACGTGCTCGAGCAGCTTGCGAGCAAAATGGCTTTCCGCGTCGGCGGCCTCGAAGGCATCCACAAAGCGGTCGAGAGCAATAACACCGCGACGTGCGAATACGATTCCGGGCTGCAGGTTTCCGGCACCTTCACCGAAGTCCTGACCGGCCCTGACCATCAGCCGATTTATCTGCGCACGACCGGACCGACTTCGCTGGCTGTCGATGATAAAGAACTGCCTGGTCACGGCATCGAGCATCACAAGGAAGGTTTTGGTTCGCCGATCGGCAAGTGGCAAGGAAGCGACTTGCGCGAAGGCGAGCGCGGCCGGCTTGAATTCGAGAGCGGTATCGCGGTCGAGGGGAAAGTTGAAAAGCTGCTACTTCGCAAGGGTAGCTTGCTCGTCGTGACCTTCAGCGACTGCACCGCGAAGTTTGGAGACCGCATCCTCTTCGATCCGGCCTGGGGCGTTTACGATATGGCTGTGGGCACGCGGATTGTTTCCGTCTTCAACGGCGCCGCAGATAAGGACGCCTACAACCAGGTCGCGCTCGTCCCGAAGGAACGCACGATCAAGAATCCTTCCGACGCGCAGCGGAAAAAGCTCGAAAATCTTTATCAACAAGTGCGCGACATTCGCACGAGCAAAACCGGCTACGAGCGCCTCGGCGAAATTTGGGAGACGCAGCAGGCCGAGCATCCTAACGATTGGCTGCTCTCTATGGAAATCTTCGAAATCCTCGACAGCATCGAGGAGCAGAAGTCGTTGCAGGAAAAGATCAGCAGGTTCCTCAACGATCGAAAAGCCGCCGACAAAGACATCGCGACGCTGATCGAATGGGGCTTCCGGCTCGTGACGTATCACAAGCAGGAAGCGCTGGCCCTCGGAGTGTCATCCCCGGCGTAGCGATTTCACCGGACGATGCACGCTGCGGGCGGGCAGTAGGGCGACGGGGGCTCTCTTCGCCGCGCCGCGCTGGCTCAGGGTGAACTGCGCCGGCCGCCGACTAAGTCAGCGCAAGAGCAGAAGCGAGCCGACATAAAGCACGCCGAAAATCAGATGCGTCTGCGCCGTTCCCTCGACACTTCCTGTCCGCGCGGCGCGCATCAGTAACGGAGTTGCCAGCAACGTCACCAGGCTCCAGATCGGCAACCAGCCGAGCACGATCCCAACTAAGACAAAGAGAAGCGGGCCGAAGAGCAAGACGAGTTGCCAGCGTTCGCCGGTTTTGCGTGAGACGAGATTTGCCATCGTCCGCACCTTTGAGCGGTGATCATCCTGCGCGTCCCGCAGGTTATTCGCGTGCAGGATCGCATCGACCAGCAGGCAAATCGGCACCGAGTAAAGCGCCGCGAGCCAGCAACCGCGGGACGTCAGTTCACTCACCTGCACCCCATAAGCCCCAATCGTTAGGCCGAGACCGAACGAGAGAATGATCATCGGTTCACCGAGCGCGAACGACTTCAGAAACGCCGAGTAAAAGACCAGGCAACCCAGGCCGATCGCGACCAGTGTAAAAATCAGCACCGGGTGGGTGCGTAAAAGCGCGAGCCCGCAGAGAGCCGCTCCGGCCAGCAGCACCAGCGCATAAAGCAGCGCCTGTCGCGCCGTCATCGCGCCGCTCGTGATCACGCCGCTGCCATGTTCGGGCCGTGTGTCGATTCCCCTCCTGAAATCGAAATAATCATTTAGCACGTTCGCGCCGACATGTGCCAGGACGGCGCCGACGAGCACGAGTACGAAAATCGACCAATGGAATTGCGCGGGCGGAACGTCGCCAACTCCCCGGATCGCGAGTACGGTTCCGAGCAACACCGGCACCACGCTCGCGGGTAAGGAATAAGCGCGAGTCGCCTGGAAAAGAGTTCCGATACGCATAAGTGGCTGCATTATGTCCGGTTCCCGGCGAAACTCCAGACATCCTCACCGTCCCCACTGGACGAATCTTCGGGGGTAAACCCGATGAGATCGAAATGGCTTTTTCTTCTTCTGCTGGCGATGAGCTTGGCGACTTCCAGAACCAGCCTTGCGGATGACAACATCCGCGCAACGCAGAGCCGTTTGCAGAAGGATGGATTCTACAACGGCAAACTGACTGGCCACTTCGACAGCGAAACTTCTGCGGCGCTGACGCGCTACCAGATTCGCCGTGGGCTCGCGATCAATGGGCAACTCGATGCGGCGACGGCGCACGCGCTCGGAGTTGAGCCTAACGAAAAGTCAGCGCCGCCGGATCCCGCGACCTGGCGTCAACTTCGCCAGAGCGACGAGAAGTTTCTCGAGCGCCTGAACCACGGTGTCATCCCGCCTCCGCCCAACGCGCGACTCGCTTCCGCTTCGATCCCAGACACGACCACGAAAAACACGACAATCGATCCGCACGCTCCGCCCCCGCCGCCACCGCAGAATCCGCTCCCGGCTCCGCCGCCCCCGGCGCCTGTGCCGGGGCGTCGCACCTGCCCACGAGGAATTCCCTCACTCGCGAGCGTCTGCGTGACTACGTGGGAGCGTTTGTCCTTGCGGGTCTCGATCCAAAAATAGGAGCGGAACTCGAATTCTTCGCCGACCGCGTCAATTACTCTGGCAAGTCAAACGTCTCGCGCGAAAAGATTCGCCAGGATCTCGCGCGGTACGACGAGCGCTGGCCGGAACGCCAATTCACGCTTCCGGGAGATTTGACCATCACGCCTCTGCAAAACGGCCGCGTTCGCGTCAGCTTTCCCTTGCGCTACGAACTGCGCAACAGGAACGAGCACAGCTCCGGTCTGGTGCAAAAGACGCTGACGTTGCAGCAGACGAGCAGTGGCGCGGTCGAGATCGTCGGCGTCAGCGAGAAGAAAACGTCGCGCTGACGATTTGAACTTTCCAGCCGTTCACGCCATAGAAATTCATGACCAATAACCTGCTCGTCCGACGTCTCGTGCAACTCGGCGCACTCTTTTTGATCGGCGATGGCGTGATGGGCTTGCTGAAACCGCGCTGGCATTCGCTCCTCTGGCATTTCGGCCCGGAGTTGATGCGAGCTGCGACGGAAGAACTGGCGGAACATCCAAAGACCGCGCGGAGCGTTTACCTCGCGGAGGCCGCGCTCGGCATCGCAGTTGCTTCTCTCCAAACGCCCGAAATCGAATAGCCGCGACGCTACGGTCTGCGCCTAACGATTCGTTGGCGTTATGGCTTCATTCAGAAAACGCATTGTTCTCAAGTTTGGCTCGGGGGTTTTGACCCGCGCCCGTTCCTCCGGGCTGGATCCGAAGCAATTCGCCAAGCTGACTGCCGAGATTGCCGCTCTCATCGGGGCCGGCCACCAATGCGTTGCAGTAACGAGCGGAGCAGTCGCGGCCGGCATGAGCGCGCTTTCCCTGACGGAGCGGCCTAACGATCTTGCAACGGCGCAAGCGAGCGCAGCCATCGGTCAATCCAAACTGATGCGCGCCTACGAGACGGCGTTCGCGCGTTACAAGTTAAACGTTGCGCAGCTGCTCCTGACCCACGGCGATCTCGACAGCCAGATGCGACGCGCCAATGCAAGAAACACGCTTGAGCGGCTCCTCGCGGCGGGCAATGTGGTTCCCATTATCAACGAAAACGACTCCGTCGCGGTCGAGGAGTTGAAGTTCGGAGATAACGACCGGCTCTCCGTTGACGTCGCGGTTTTAGCCGGCGCAGACCTGCTTATTCTCCTCACGCAGGTCGATGGATTGCTCGACGCCGAGGGCAACATCGTTAGGCGAGTGCGCGATATCGACCGCGCGAAAAACCTCGTTAACGGCGACAAAGGCCGCTTCTCGGTCGGCGGCATGGTTTCCAAACTGGACGCCGTGCAAAGGGCGGTTGATGCCGGAATCGCGACCGCGATCATTAACGGGCGACAACCGCAGCGGGTCGCGGCGGTGGTGGCGGGCGAAACGGTCGGCACTCATTTTGTCACAAAGAAGCGCAAATGACTCGCGCACCAGCAAACTCAGGAACGGCATTGCCAAGCGAAGCGCACCGCAGTCGAACGAGCCAGACGAACAGTTGGAAAACTGCATTGCAAATGATGCGCCGCGCCGAACGGTCCGCGACCACAGCATCCCAGCAGTTCCACGGGATCGTTCGGCTCCGCTGCGCTCTGCTCGGATGATGCGATAGGGCGTTTCTTCACGCATGAACAAGAATCTCCGCGAGCAAATTCACGATTTCGGGCGCCGCGCGCGACAGGCGGCTCGCGCATTGGCGAAACTCGGAAGCGAAGAAAAAAACGCCGCGTTGATGGCGATGGCTAACGAAGTGGTTGCTTCTGCCGGCTTTATCTTGGCGGAGAACGAAAGGGACCTGGCGCGCGCTCGCGAGAAGCAGCTCGCCCCGGCGCTGATCGATCGCCTCACGCTCACTGATGAGCGTCTCGCAAAGATGGCCGATGGAATTCGGCAAGTGGCTTCACTCCCGGATCCAGTCGGCGAAATTTTGCGCGAGTGGACTCGACCTAACGGGATCGAGATCAGAAAGCTCCGGGTGCCAATCGGCGTGATCGGCATTATCTATGAGTCGCGTCCTAATGTTACGAGCGACGCAGCGGTTCTCTGCATCAAAACCGGTAACGCTACGATTCTCCGCGGCGGCTCCAAATCGATCCATTCGAATCTCGCAATTGCCAAAGCGCTCCAGCGTGGTGGCGCGAAGGCCGGATTGGCTGCCGACAGCATTTTGCTGATTCCGCGGACCGATCGCGAGGCGGTGCGGCACATGGCGGAGATGGATCGTTACATTGACTTGATCATCCCGCGCGGCGGGCGGGCACTAATTGAAGCGGTGGTGAGTCACGCGCGGATGCCGGTGATTAAACATGCCCACGGGGTTTGCATGATCTACGTCGATGCCGCGGCCGACCTGGGAATGGCGGCGGAGATCATCATGAACGCGAAAACGCAACGGCCCGGTGTCTGCAACGCAGTTGAAACTCTGCTTGTTCATCGCACCATTGCCTCCGCGCTCTTCGACCAGCTCGTGCCGCGCCTAACGAGTAAGGGAGTTGAGCTGCGGGCTGATCCGGCCGCTTCGGCGCAGCTTGCGGCACGGGGTTACGAGCGACTGAAACCGGCAGCGAAGGAAGACTGGTCCACTGAATATCTCGACCTGATCCTGGCAGTGAAAGTGGTCGATTCGCCAGACGAGGCGATCGAGCACATCGAGAGTTATGGTTCGCACCATAGCGATTGCATCGTGAGCCGGGATGAAAAATTGGCCGGCCGTTTTCTTCGCGAGATCGATTCAGCAACCGTTTACTGGAATGCTTCGACCCGCTTTACCGACGGCGGCGAATTCGGCTTCGGCGCGGAGATCGGCATTAGCACTGATAAACTGCACGCGCGCGGGCCGATGGGTCTCGAGGAGTTGACGACCTACAAATATGTCATCCGCGGACGTGGTCAGGTGCGGGACTGACGAACGCCGCAGCACGGCAAGGCGCAGGCCGGGAGGGGGAGCAGCGGATCGCCCGTCCTTTTCCAGCAGCAAAAGCTTGACAGACGGAACACTGAGGAAATGTAATCGCCGCTCATGAATTCAGGATCATCCATCAAAGTCGTAGCCGGTCTTGGTCTGTCTCTCTTCGCGCTCACCGCTTTTTCCGCCACGCCGGAGAGCGTCCAAAGTAAATTCTACCGCGCGGCTCTGACTCAGATGGCCGGCCAATATCAATTCAATCAGGCCGGAGCCGCAGTGCTCCCTGTCGAACGACAGCCAATCTGGATGGGTTCGACGGGTTGGCTCGAGCAGAAGATCACAGCTGATGATGGACAAGCGAATGACCTATTCGGGTTCCGGGTCCTTGTCGCGGGAGATACGGCTTTTGTCAGTGCACCGGCTCCTATTTATAGGCCGGGATCCGTTTATGTGTTTAAGAATGTCAACGGTACCTGGACTCAGACCCAGAAGCTGGTCGCTACTCCTGATGTAACTCCGCCACCTAACTGGTCGGACTTCTTCGGTTGGTCTCTCGCTTTTTCAGGTAATACGTTGCTAATCGGATCACCCTTTACCTTTGATACTCAAGGTCCGACCGGTGCAGCATTCGTCTTCACTAACTCTAATGGGGTTTGGGAACAATCAGAGCAACTTAAAGCTTCGGATGCGGTAGCGACTGATTACTTTGGTCAGGCAGTGGGCCTGGCGGGGAATGCCGCAGTGGTAGGCGCCTACAACAAGAACGGTGGTGAAGGTGCGGCCTATGTCTTTGCCAACTCCGGTGAAGCCTGGAGTCAGACGCAGGAACTTTTTGCCTCTGACGGCCTTCCGGCTGACGGCCATCAGTTCGGTGAGGCACTCTCCTTTGACGGTCGGGGGATTGTGATTGGCGCGCCCGGGCCGGATTATGTTTCTACCGGCGTCTATCCCCAGGGTGCGGCTTACGTCTTCAGGAATACGGGTGCTGCGTTTGTTCAGGTGCAAAAGCTGACAGCGACCGATGGATCGGCGGGCGATCAATTCGGTTTCGCAATTGAGCTGTCTGGCAGGCGCATGATAGTCGGATCGCCCGCTGCTGACATTGACGCTAATCCTAATCAGGGAGCAGCCTATCTTTTCAGTCGCACCAATGGTGTTTGGACGCAGGACCAGAGGATCACGGCGAGTGACGGGGTGGCCTATGACCAGTTTGGCCAGTCAGTTGCACTAGAAGGCAAGAGGGCATTGGTCGGCGAGTGGAGCCACGACGATGATTTCAGCCATAATCCACCGCCGCCCAAGGCCGGCACCGCTTACTTTTTTAGGTTGGTCGGCGGCTCCTGGGATTTCGTTCAGGAAGGGACGGCGAGCGATGGTCAGCCGGGCGATTCCTTCGGCTGGGACGTGGACCTGGACCGTCACACTTTCCTGATCGGGGCACAAGGCTCGGTCAACGGCAATCTCTATCAGGGCGCCGCCTATATCTACGAACGAGCCGGCGGTATGTGATCTGCAGTCTCGCTCCTGCAAGGGAGAGGGAAGCTGCGGAACCAGAAATGAGCAACCGATCAGCTGGAAGGTTGGGATTGCCTTCTCTCACTGTTCCGCTTCTTATTGGCTATGACCCATCTCACGCGTCGATTCATCACTCCGAGCATCATTCTACTCCTCTCGACGGCTACGGCTAGTCTTTGGGCGCAAACACCAGGCAAGCCGTCGCCGACACCGGCCACGCTACGCTCGGTCTTGCTCTCGGAGCTTCATAGCACGCATGACACGGCGGAATGGTTCACACCGATGAATACCGCCGTCGCCGGGCTGACCGCGGAGCAGGCCAAATGGGTTCCGCGAAACGCGCAGGGGAAGCTCGACCCGAATGCCGATCACTCGGTCGGCATGCTCGTGCATCATCTGGTTTTTTGGAATGAAAACGCGCTCGCGCGGCTCCAGGGGAAAAAGCCGCCCAGCCCGAATAGCAATGACCAGACTTTTAACGACTTCGACGCAGCGCACTTGAACGACATCGTGCAGCGCCTGGATCAGGTGATGAAGGAGTTGGAAACCGAAGTCGAGAAGATGCCCGAGGAAAAACTGGCGACAGTAGCGACCACAATTTCTCACATCAGCACCCACAACGCTTATCACACCGGACAGATTGTTTATGTCCGCAAGCTGCAGGGATCATGGAATCCCGCGAATGGCGTGAAATAGCCGCAGACTGCCCTCCAACCGGGGTAGAATCGTTCAGGAAAACAAGAAGG
>JAICMR010000099.1 GCA_025929155.1 Chthoniobacterales bacterium
ACCGTCGTCAGGGTCGATCGCCCAAGCGCGTATCCTCCTCGATTTTATCCGAAGGTGTCCGCTACCGACACATCCCCGCCTTCAGCCGTTCAAAAATATTTTAAAAAAAATGAAAAAATCGCTTGTCACGGTACTGTTTCTTCTTTAATCCTCACCGCCAAACCTAACCAAACCAATGGAGAAACAAATGAACAAAACAGTATTCACGAAGCTCGGTTTCGTGCGCACGGCCCTCGCGGCTGGCGTCGGAATCCCGCTTCTTTTCGCCTCGAGCGCCCTCGCTCAGGAGGCTCCGCCGTCGAGTGCAAACTCGAATGTGCCCAATGCTCCGGTCCAGGCAGCCCCTGCGGCGGAACAACAGCAAGGCACGACCGCTGGCGGTCCAGCCACCGCTGAGCGCATCATCGTGACTGGCTCGTATATTCCGACAGCGGAAACCGAGTCGGCCCTTCCTGTTACCGTTTACACGGCTGAAACGATCACCAAGCAAGGTGCTCAAACTCCGGCGGAAGGTCTTCGCCAGTTGCCTTCCTTCGTCGGCAACACTTTGACCGAAAACGACTCCAATGGCGGTGACGGCAGCGCGTTCGTTAACTTGCGTGGTCTCGGGCCAGGCAACACGCTGACCCTCATCAATGGTCGCCGCGCTTTTGGTTTCGCGGATATTAACCTTCTTGGTGTCGGTTCGGTCTCCCGGATCGAAATTCTGAAAGACGGTGCCTCTTCAATTTACGGTTCTGACGCCGTTGCCGGTGTGGTGAACTTCATTCTTCTCGATGGTCCGAATGAAGCTCCCTACGAAGGTGCGGAAGTCTATGCTCTCTACGGCAACACGACCGACTCCGACGCACATGTGCGCCAAGCCTATTTCCGCGGTGGCGTGACAGGTCTCGACGGTAAATTCCAAGTCGCCGCAGCAGCAGAATATTATTCGCGCGCGAACTTGTATGCACGTGACCGACTAATCTCTTCCACTGGCGACGTATCGAACGACGCGACTGGATTGCAGCTCGGTGGCGGCAATACAAACAGCCCGACATTCGCAGGCCGAGTCGCTGTTAATGGCACGCAGTTGGTTCTCATCGATCCGACGAACAATGCGCCGACGCTGGCTTCTTATCGGCGCTTTGAGCCGACTCAATTCAGCGTGCCTCCTGGTGGCACCCTTCCTGGCGACTTTGAGCCGGGAACCGATCCTTCGCGGTTCAACTTCCGCGCTTTCAGTCCCACTATCCCGGCGCAAGAGCGCTTCGACTACTACGTCACCGCAAAATACAATGTGTTCGGCGACGGAATGCAGATCTACGGCGATGTTCTATATTCCCATCTGACTCAGGACAACGGCCTCGCGGCGGCGCCATTCGCTCTCACCCCGGGCGGCGGACTTGAGGAAGCACAGGCTTCCCAGTTCAACCCATTCGGCACTGCACTGACTCAGTTGCGCTATCGGTTGGTCAATGATTTGGGAAATCGGCGTTCCTTCTTTGATAAGGATGACACCCGCTACACTGTGGCGGTCAAAGGCGACTTCAACTTCCAGGACAATAGCTTCATCAGTCACTTCGGGTATGATTCGGGATTTGTTTATGACCGATTCAACGAAGTAGAGACGGATAGCGGTGACGCGACCCTGAGCGGCCTTGAGGCGCAGATTACCGCGGGGAACTTCAACCCGTTCATCGGCCAAAGCGCGCCGGTGGTGGGTGTTGCTCCGACTTATGTCAACGGTGTGCCCACGGGCTTGACTGCGCCGTACGATAACCGCACTGCAGCCTTCGCAGCTTCCTATATCGGAACGACCCAATTCCTGGAGCGGGCCTACTTGGCGGACGCGAAGTTCAACGCGCACCTCTTCCCCAATCTCTATAACGGCGGTATCGATATCGCCGCTGGTTATGAGCACCGGAATGTTCAAAACGAAACCACGCCGGACAATGTCCAGCTTGCGGGCGATCAGCTCGGTTTCAATGCCGCAACGGCAAGCCGGAACACGGTGATTGTGGATTCAGTGTTCGGCGAACTCAATATACCGTTCGTCACTTCTACAATGAAAATCCCGGGCGTCCGCTCCTTGGAACTCGGTTTGGCGTTCCGCTATGAAAAGTTCTATGTCTCGGATAACGTGAACAAGAACAACCGGGCGACATTCGACAACTCGAATCCGGACGAAGACTTCGGTGGCAGCCCCCGCGCCTCGCTGCGGTATTCTCCGATCGAAGGTGTGACACTCCGTGCCACGGCCTCTCAATCGTTTGTTGCACCGGGACCGCTGGACCTGTTTCAGGAAAAACTGCAGGACTTCCCGAATCTCTTCGACCCTCTCTTCGGCACTACGCTGCAGGCTCCAGAGGGTGTTATTCGTGGGGGTAATCCGGCACTCCTGCCAGAGACCACGGACGAGTATACGGCAGGTATCGTTTACTCCCCGACCTTCCTGAGCGGGTTCACGCTGACTGCGGATTACTATAACGTGTTCACGACGAATCTCATTGTGGACGGCAATAGCTTCGCTCAGTTCCTGCTCTCTACGAACGTGGTCGATCCTGACGGTCCCGGCGGCGGCGCCGGATTCCCGGGTCTGCCTGGCGGACCGGCTCTCGGTGTCAACCGCGACTCACAGGGCAACCTGTTTGAAGTTGATTCAGCGACGGGCAACGCCGGTCGGCGCAACGTTCAAGGCATTGACGTAACGGCAATCTACCAGATTCCGACTCAAAACCTCGGCACGTTCACGCTTTCGCTTGGCTGGAATCACTTCTTCACCTACAAGATCGAGCCCGTCCTGGGACTTGGATACACCAACTTCCTTGGTAACTACAACAACGGCTCCTTGCCGCTGGCGCCCGGTGCGATTCCGTTCAACAAGGGCTTCCTCCGCGGTGAGTGGGAATTCAAGGGATTCGACTTCATTGCGACCGGAAACTACATCGGAGACTATGAAGACGACCCGGCGTTCATTAACAACCAGGGTCCTGTGTTCCAGGATTTCGTGCCGGGCAATCCGGGTACGATTGCGAATCCCAATTACATCCTGCACCGTCGTGTGACGCAGTATATCACGCTCGATATGCAGTTGAGCTATACCTTCCCGAAGCCGGCTCCAGTGGAAGCCGCGCCTACGGGATACTCAAAGGATGCGAAGGATGGAAAAGGAATGGTGCAACAGACCGCTGTGACCACGGCCGACACTTCGGCGAACATCTTCCAGCGCTTGCTCTGGGATACGACGCTATCTGTTGGCGTGGATAACGCGTTCGACCGGACCCCGCCAACCGTGCTGGGTGCGTTCAACGACAACTACGACACCTCGCTCTATAGCATCCGTAATCGCTACTACTACGTGAGCTTGAAGAAGAAATTCTAAAAGGTCAACTGAGACCTATCGCATTGGCGGGCGGCAGCAATGCCGCCCGCCATTTGCGTTTCAAGAGATACTGTCGCTCTTCGTCGGCTGATCTTAAATGTAAGCTATCTATCGAATCCATCCCGTAGCCCGCTTGCAACGGCCATAAACATCTGCTTCACTGGAAAACTGCATGACGACATCGACGTTGCGCCGCTCCCCTATCGGAACTGTATCTGAGGTGGCTGGAAATGCGGCCGGTCGACCGAGGAATGCGCCTCCTTCGCCTTGGATTCTCGATCGTTGGCGAGATCTTTTGCTTTTCGTTGGCACCCCGGTTCTCCTCATCCCGCTTTTTAAAGCCGCTCAAGCTCGCTGGAGCGCGCAGGACATCTTTCTTTTTGTTGGAGCCTTCGGCGCGATGGGTCATCACCTCCCCGGGATGATCCGGGCCTACGGTGACCGTAATCTGTTTGCCAGGTTTCGGACGCGGTTCCTGGTTGCGCCGATCTTACTTTTGACCGTAGCCATCTGGTCATCCTGGTACGACATCCAGGCGATTCAGCTGCTGGCGTTCGGCTGGGGCATCTGGCACGGCATGATGCAGACCTACGGGTTCTGTAGGATTTACGATGGCAAAGCGTCGGCCAGCGCCACGGCGCGAGCGCGCGCCGACTTCTGGCTGTGTTTGAGCTGGTTCGTCGCGGCGGTGCTGCTCTCGCCTATGCGGTTCCGCACTTTTCTCGATTTATATTACGAAAGTGGCGGGCCAGTAATCCCCGCGATGGCCGTCTCGGTAACGCGTTTGCTGATCATTGGCGTTCTGGCGGGCGTGACGCTTTTCTTTGTCTTTCAGCAATGGGATCACTGGCGCCGCAAGGGGTGGGCAAGTCCAATCAAAATCACTCTGCTCGTGAGCAGCATCGCCTTCTGGTGGTACTGCAATAACGGCGTCCAGAATATCCTGGTAGGAATCGCTCTATTCGAGGTATTCCATGACGTTCAGTACCTGTCGATCGTCTGGATTTATAATCGAAGCCGCGTGGAACGCGACACCACCATCACCGGTTTTATGCATTTCATCTTCCGTAAGAGCGGGGCGCTGATCGGAGTCTATGTTGGTCTGGTCTTCGCGTATGGAGCGATTGGGTTTACCACATCCGCTGCTTCAGCCCTTTGGATCCGTCACGCGCTCATTGGCGTGGTCACGGCTTCGGCGCTCCTTCACTTTTATTACGATGGGTTTATCTGGAAGGTTCGCGATACGCAGACGAGAACCACGCTCGGTATCGGATCATCCGGAATGGCTGCTGCTCAACCGCGTTTTGCCTGGCCGCCTTGGATGCTGCACAGCGTTCGTTGGGCCGCGTTAGTGGTCCCGTTTGGGGTGCTTTGCGGCGCACAACTCGTCGGGCGGGTGGTGCCTCCGTTAGAGCGGACGGCAAAAGTGGCTGAGGTATTGCCAGATAATGCTCAGGCCCAATTGAACTTTGGCGAGGAACTGCACAAGGCAGGTCGAGTCCAGGAGGCTATCCAACATTACGAAACGGCTCTTACGCGCGATGCGTCATTGGCGGAGGCAGAGTATTTGCTGGGGTTGGCTTACAGCGATCAGCACCAATATGATCTTGCGCTCGAGCATTACGAGAAAAGCATCTCGCTGGATCCAAAGAGTGCGCGAACCGAATTTCGACTCGCTCTGCTTCTCAGATCTGCTGGTCGGCCTACTGAAGCCCGAGTTCGTCTGGAGCATGCCGTGGCGCTTGATCCAACGATGTTTCTTGCCCATCAATCCCTCGGCGACCTGTTATGCGACGAGGGCCAGTACAAAGCCGCGATCGACCAGTATCGAGCTGCACTACGGTTAAGGCCGGATCTCGAGGCGGCCGAGCGGGGGTTAGCTTACGCGACCTCGTACGCCCGTCGCTAGGCGTCATCGACTTACCCGTTCTCTGGCCGGCGCATCCGGCAGTGCTATGCAGGTTGGCGAGTGAAAATAGCCCAGTCTCAGCGGGCACAACCGAATCGCCCCTCGCGTGTGGCGCAGCTTCGCAGGAAGCGGTCGGGAATGATTTCAATTGGTTGCGGACCCACAAGAGAAGAAAACGCAGGCCCAAGTTGGGGCAAACACTCTAATGGAGAAGCACCAACCCGTGGATGAGTTCGCCTCCCTCGGTGATCGCCCGCTTCGTTCGGATGCGCGTTCTGAGATCATCGAGTAGTTTCTCGTAACGTCGAAAGCGAACTCGGATTCCAACCCGTTTGATCCGTTGACCGTAGGGTGTCACGCGGCGTCTTTTCTCCCGCAGCCACCCTAGGTGAGATTCCACTAGCAAGTGCGCTGCGGACTTTAAGCGACAACGACAGTCGCGCCTGAGTGCCGGATCTGCGGCATTTCGGCAGTGGGTTCAGCGCCAACCCAACAGACGGAGACCGGCAGAATCGCGGAGCCTCGGTGGTCCCAAGCACGAACTCCCCAGTTGCAGAATCAAGAGGTCGTGGCACGCGTGCTGCTTTTGAGAATCATCATAGGATTGATGATTACAATAAGCTTGAACCCTTTCGCCCTAAAGCGGATCCTTTTCATTCTCCTGATCCTGATCGGTCTCTCCTGCGTCTCTTCTCAGGCCGCCGCAGTCTTCGTCCCGGTCAAAGCCACTCCTTACGATCATCAAATGAGTCGGATCGAGTCGGTCCTCGCTTCGTCAGGTCAGGCGGGGGGTGCGGAAATCTCAATTCGGTTGGTCAATCGATGGATCGGCGATCTCCGTTCGATCCCATACGGCTTTACAAAAGTCTGGAAAACACCCGCCGAAACTGAAACAGGCGAACCCGCTGATTGTAAGGCAAAGGCCGTTGCGCTTTATCAGCGAATGAAGAGATACGGCGCCAAAGATGTTCGGCTCGTTATTGGGAAGCGCAGCTCGACAAGTCGTTCAACCCACGCCTGGGTGGAATGGCAGACCGCGGGCGAAAATTACATTTTGGATCCGACGATTAATTGGATGGCCTACCGCAGCGGCGATCTCGATTCAAACGCCTACTTGCCCTATTTCGCATTCGCCGGAACAAACAAGTACCGCGCTACCGAATCGACGTTGGTTGCGCAGAACTGACCGTAGCAGTTCTTCCCGACGGTCAGCGTTAATTCTAGATTTCCGCGAACAGGGCGCGACTCAGGGTGCCTCGATAACTTATCGACTGCCGCGTCACGCGCAGAAGCCTCGAACCGTTGGCGTGTCGAGCGACGGGTGTCGCGAGAACGTCGCAGGATTGAGCTCGTGCCCTGCATTCCGAGTAATTGCAAAAAGATTGCGAGAGGTTTTATTTTGTTGCCAAGCACAGATCGATTTCCTACTCTCGTTTTTGTAGCTATGGCAATTATGAACGTCGTTCTCTTCCGACCTCGCCACAAGTTCCTCCTGCTCTGTACTGCTCTGACTGCACCGGGTATTGCGATTGCCTCCGATATCGTCCTGCAAAAAGCCCCGCCATTGACGGTGGAACAAGTACCGTCCTACCCGGAGAATGTCGCCCGCTACCACTTTGGCGCCAACGTCCAACTCGTTTCCCCGCCCAGCCGTGAGGCAAAGGGGGAACTGAGTTTGAACGGTGAGAACCGGGACACGTCGGAAGATGGACTCCTCTGGGACGATCCCACGATTGGGTATCGATTATCGGCAGGGAAATCGAGCATCTTGATTTCCCTCGCGAACATCGAAAATATTCAGAGCGTTTCGCTTCTGAACGAGGGAGCCCGTGGCAACCTGACGATTGCGGTTTCCAATGCGAAGGTTCCGGCCAACAGTCCGGAATGGCATGAGGTTGCCTCCCGCGCGATGGACGATGGTCCCGTCAGCGCAAAGATGGGGCCGAGCGAAGCAAAATACGTTCGTCTGACCTTCGACCTCAAGGAGTCGGGCCGCATCGCGGCTTTTGGAGTCTATGCGACGCCCGCCGTCTCCGATTTCACCATGCCGCGACCGCGGAAGCTCGATTTTGCGGCAGATTCATCTGTCTTGGCTTTGCTTAATTACAATCTCATCGATCTGCACGTCCGCGCCCGTGCCCTTTATGCGAGTTCGGGTGACCTGAAGGAGGCGAACAACATGCTCGATGACGAGCCCGGTTCGACCTATGAATTTGCGGCGAATGATTCCGCTCCGACCGCAGTCATTGATCTCGGACGCGAGCTGACGCTGAGCCGAATTTCAGCCTTGTATTCGGCAGAGCCGGGCAGCGTGGATTTCTACGTTCTGAACAGATTGCCGATCGAGCAGACGGCGAATTTGGACCAAGCGGCAATTCAGAAAATTTCGAATGAACACCACGCAGCTGATCTACCTGGAAACATCAAATTAAGCGACAAAACCTTGGCGGAGATCAAGCCTGTCGGCTCTGTCGTTAGCACCGATCAAGGTCGCGCTGCGGTTGATTTCTCCCCGACGAAAGGCCGCTACATCATGGTCAGGTGGAATCCAGCTACGCTGAAGGGTGGCGCTTTCTCCGTCGCACAGGTGGCCGCTTTCGGCCATGCGCTGAAAGATCAGATTGCCAGCGATGCCGGCCGCGTCGGTAAGACAACCGACATCGACGAGAGTTCAGCGGACGGCAAGGAAATCCTCGACGGCAAGGAAATCCTCGACGGCAAGGAAATCCTCGACAACAAGGACATTCCCGCCGAAGGACCGGCCGCGGAAGCTCAGCCTCCTGGAGAAGGTCCGCCCCCAGCGTTACCGGAAGTCCCGCCGTTCACCTTCATCCCGCAGGCCACTCCGGAAGTGCCTCCAACCAGCCCGTAGCGAAGACCGTCTAATACTCACCCGGTCTGCTGACTTCTTGGCCGGCAGATCGGTTTTGCTTTGCTCGCGTTTTCAACTTGGAGCTGGATCTTTTCGTGTGGTTCAGAGCTGATCTTGCATGATCTGAAAGATCGCGCTGTTATCGAGAAAGCCGTGGAGCCTTTCGCTGCCAGGGCCGCGTCCGACGGCCAAAACATCCGTTACCGTAGTCCGCGCTGTCGGCGCGAACGACGCGGCGGGTTCGAACCTGGCTGTGGCCGAAGCTATTTTCTCTGTTCCTGCCGGATCCTGACCACCGGCTTCGGTTGCAAGATGGTTCTGGCTATCTCGCGGACCATTAGGTCCCGTCGCCCAGGTTAGAGCCGGTTCGCCCGCAGCATTGACGCCGAGAACAGCAATCCCGCTGTCGCGGCGAAAAGGCGAGCCGTTCAGCGTCAACCCGCCAATGCCGAGGTTCCCGCAGGCCAAAATGGTTGAATTTTCCCCGGTGTAACTCTTCGCGACGGCGATTGCTCGATCCAGCTCGACTGTTTCCAGAAGTGTTTGCTCGCCATCATTCGCGCGCGCGGCCACGCCCATCAATCCCGCGTCCACGATCAGGAGATAACCGCCAGGATTCCACTGTAATAGTTCGATGGCTCGCCGCGTCATATCAGACAGGGAAGGCTGCTCGCTGCCGGAAGCGACTTGTTTGGCCGAAGCCATCTGGGCGCTGCTGAAAAGGCCGAGCAAACGTGGCCGCCGCCAGCGCGGAACGTTTTCCAGTTCCGCTTTCGTGCGCACAATTTCAAAGCCGTCGCGCCTCAGCTCAAGAATGAGGTCGCGACCATCGCGGCGCAGTCCACCTTTGGACTCGGGCAGGAATTCCGCGCTGCCGCCGCCGAACGCGATGTCGATTTTCTTTTGCTCCGCAAAATCCCGCGCGATTTCATCTGTCCGACTTTGACCTGTGGCATAGAAAGCAGCCACTGTGAGATTCGTTAGGGAAGTGTTTGTCACGAGACCAATCGTGCGGCCTTTTTGCCGCGCGAGATCGATGATCGACGCGGCGGTTCCTGAGGTTTTCGCACCCGCGTTGCGATTGTTCGCCTTGCGACCGGTGGCGAGCGTGGTGGCAGCGCCGCTCTCATCCGCGACCGCGAAATCACGCGAGTAATTGGAAAGCAAAGCCATCGAGGGCAAGGTTTCGAGAGCGAGCCGGGAATTTGCCCCGCCCGCATAAACGCGTGTGGCAGCCACTCGCCCAGGAGTCAATCCCTCGCCAATGAAGAGCACGATGCCGAACGGCTTTTGCACCACCCAGTGCCGAAAATAGAGAACGCCGAGCGCGCAGAAAATCACCAGGCAGAGCAGCGCGAGGATTTGGTTGCGCCAACGCATCCTTCGAAAGAGCGGTCGCCGCGCGACTTGTCAATCCCGCAGCCGTGGGAAACTGCTTGAGACGCACCGGCTCCTTGGCAGAGTGCGCTCCATGGCTGGTCCGGTGCTTTTGGTAATTCGCGATGGCTGGGGAATTAATCCCGGAGGCGAAGCCGAGCGTGAGAAGAACGGCGACGCCACCTTGCTCGCGCAGACTCCGTTTCACGATCAACTTTATCGCGATTATCCGAACTCAACTTTAAAGGCAAGTGGCGCGGAAGTTGGCTTGCCAGACGGGCAGATGGGTAACTCCGAGGTGGGTCACCTTAATCTCGGCGCAGGCCGGATCGTGTATCAGGATTTAACCCGCATCAATAAAGCGATCGCCGACGGAGCGCTGCAAAAGAATGAAGTTCTGCAGAGAACTTTCCGCACCGCGCGCAGTGGCCGTTTGCACTTCATTGGGCTCGTTTCCGATGGAGGAGTGCACAGTCATTACGAGCATCTGATCGCCCTCGCGCGCGCAGCGAAAGAAGCCGGCGTCGAACAAATCAAGGTGCACGCGATCACCGATGGACGCGACGCATCGCCGACTGGTGGGGCAGCGTATCTAACGAAATGCGCCGCAGAACTGGCCGCCAGCGGAGCCCGGATCGTGACCGTCGTCGGCCGCTATTTTGCGATGGATCGCGACCGGCGTTGGGATCGCACAAAGAAAGCCTGGGATGCAATCGTCCTCGGCCGCGGCAAGATTTGCGACGAGACGCCAGCCGACGCCGTCATTCGCCAGTATGGGAACGGCAAGACCGATGAGTTCATGCGTCCGCTGATCTTTGCCGAGCCTAACGAACAGAGAATCCGCGACGGCGACACGGTTTTCTTTTTTAACTTTCGCGCCGACCGCGCACGCCAACTTTCCCAGGCTTTTTTGCTCGAGAATTTCGACGGTTTCGACCGGGAAGTCTGGCCGCGGGTCCATTACGTCACGCTCACTGAGTATGACGCGACCTACGACTGCAGCGTAATTTTCGGCCCGCAATCGCTCGATAACATCCTCGGCGAAGTCGTGAGCGCAGCGGGCAAAAAGCAGCTTCGCATCGCGGAGACGGAGAAATATCCTCACGTCACCTATTTCTTTAATGGCGGCGTCGAAAAGGCCTGGCCGGGAGAGGACCGCAAAATCATCCCGTCCCCCAAGGTGGCGACCTACGATTTGCAACCGACGATGAGCGCCGTGCAGGTGACCGATGAGGTGCTGAGCCGGCTCGAACAGTACGACCTGATTATCTTGAACTATGCGAATCCCGACATGGTAGGCCACACCGGCGTCGTCGAAGCCGGAGTGCAAGCGGTCGAGACGATTGACCAGTGTCTGGCCCGACTCGTGCCGGCGGTGCTCTCGTTAGGGGGGAAAATGCTGCTTACGGCCGACCACGGTAATTGCGAGCAGATGCGTAATCCGGACGGCTCCCCGAACACGGCGCACACGACGAATCGGGTGCACCTGATTTATGTCGCGGCGGATGCCGGAAAATTCCGCCTAACGAATGGGATTCTCGCCGACATCGCGCCGACTTTGCTCTTTCTCCTCGGACTGCCGCAGCCGAAGGAGATGACGGGACACAATCTACTCTCGCGCGCGTAACGGCGGCTGAGGAGCGCCACTCGTCTGGACGCTCCTTCTGAGCCGGCAGAGAAGTCGGATCGGCGATCACAGATCGCCACTGCAGATTCAGGCTGACGCGGCCGTGACGGCCTGATCGTTCTTTTTCCGCTGTGGGAGATTCGGATCGAGGAAGCCGAGCATATGCGCGCGCTCGATCACGCGGACGCCTTCCTGCCGCTGCAAGCCCGCGATCTGCTGATGGAATTCCTCCATCTTCGTCCAGTGCACTTTCGGCCGGAAATGATGTTCCGCGTGATAGCCGTTATAGAAGAAGATCCAGTTATAAATCTTTCCGTAGCTACTGACGCCCCAGGCGATCGGCTTCTCCGGGTTGGCCCCATAATGCCGGAAGTAACCGTTCAGATAACTGAAGCAATGACCGAGGTAAAAGAAGGGCAGAAAGAAGAAAACCACGTAGCGCCAGTTGAAGCAAAACATGATCAGAAGAACGAGCGCGAAGGAAGCGAGCTCGATGTTTCCCCAGCGGAGTTCGTTTTTGCCCCGCTTGCTCAGCTCACGTTTGATCGCTGCCGGATTGTCACGAAAAAAGCTCAGAAAGACGTAGCTCCACGGATTTTCCGGCTCGTCGTCGTGCCCATGCCGGTAAATGGAAATCCAGTCGATCGTCTCGCCGTTCGCGTTTTTTTTGTCGCTGTTCCCCTTATGATGCTGCGTGTGCACGACGTCGTAATAAGTCTGCGAAAAACAGCACGCGACTGATTCGACGATTCCAAAGAGCCGGTTCAGGAGCGGCGAACGGAAGAAAGGGTTGTGGATAAAATTGTGCGACACGCCGTTGATGTTCGCGTTGATCATCAGCGAATAAGTGACGCCCATAATCAGCATGATCCAGAGCGGCGTGTGCGGGTAGAGGAAGAACATCGCCAGGAAAAACGCCAGATGAAACAGTCCCGCCAACGTCGGAATGATATCCCAGCGCGTAAAGGCGAAGATCTTTGAGTCGGTGGTGACCCGGTCGACTCTGATGGTTTCGGAGGCCATGGAAGTAACGTCGAATTTCGCCGAAGAGCCGGCTGATTTCAAATGGCCTTCTAGTCAGCGCGACGGCGGCGCGGGCTGGTTTGGCCGGAGCGGCACGGGACCTTTGAAAAGGTTTCCGATCTCGCTCGCGGTGGACAGGACCGCGGTCGTTTCGCGGGCGAACGCGGCGCGCGCGACTTCCAGCCGGCGGTTGAAGGAATAAAGTTCCTGCGCCTCGGGCGTACTGTAAGCGGCAGTATAAATCCGCGCGGCTTCGGCGTCGGCTTCTCCTTCAGTCTTTAGCGCGTCGCGGTTCGCGGCCGATCTGATCGATGCCACATCGCTCTGCTTTTGCCCATTGATGTTCGCTGCTTCGCCGCGGCCTTCGGACCGGAACTTCGACGCGATCTGATGCCGCTCACTCGACATCCGTTCGATGATTTTCTCCGCGACCGCCGGGTTGTATTTGCTCCGCTTGAAACGCTCGTCGAGCAGCTCAATGCCGAAGCCTTCGATCTTTTGCCGGGCGCGTTGGGTGATCTGCTCTTCGATCGCGCTCCGGCCGAGTTCAATATCCGGCAGGTTCGCTGGCAACACCGTGCCGGCTTTTTCCATCTCTTCGTCGCGGACCGGCTTCCGCCCTTTCGTCACCCGGACGATTTCCACGAGATCGTTGGACGCTACGGCGGTCCGAGTTTCGCTGCCGAGGATGTCGTCCAGACGTGAGAGCGCGCTGCGCTCGTCGTTCAAACGGTTGTAATAGAGAAGGGGATCGCTGATCCGCCAACGCGCAAAACAATCGACAATCAGATAGAGCTTGTCCTTCGTCGGCGTCTCGGTCGGCGGTCCGTCCCAGGAGAGGATGCGATTGTCGAAACGATGGACCGAATCGATCAGCGGGAGCTTGAATTTCAAACCGGGCGTTTCTTCGACCCGGATCGCCTTTCCGAAACGCGTCACAATCGCAGTCTCGTATTGGTGCACGGTAAAGAGCAGCGCGCCCCA
>JAICMR010000082.1 GCA_025929155.1 Chthoniobacterales bacterium
GAGCTGGGGTCCGTGCCGCTGCCAGTTCTAAGCGCGCGGATCGATCGCTTCATTGCCGAAGGAGGTAAAGGTCCTTACCCCGAGATGGAGTAACTTGGGGACCTAACCAAGTAATCTTCCGCGTTGACTTGCAATGCGAGACCAGACTGGGCGGTGACTAGTAGCGAAGGCCAGCCCGTCAAGGCTGCTTTCACAGCGTTCTGCGCCGTATTTTAAGATCATTTCGATCTGATCGACTCGCGACGAGCGCGAGAATGCATTGCCCTGGAAGGAGTCGCGCCGCAAGCTACGGCCGGATGCGCGCTTTGCGAGGGACCGTCAAACATTTGGGTTGGGCTTGGCTGCTGCTTTTTCTAATCTTGGTGTCATCGTGCTATGAGCGGTTCCGTCTCCCGCTCACGCCGATATCTGACCCGGATACCTGGACCTACCTTAAACCCGGGTTATCGCAGCTTCTAGGACAGGGCTTCCGTCACACGCTGGGGCAGAGCTTTCTGTATCCGGCTTCCATTGAGCTGGGGCTGTTTCTGGGCGGCGATCTCCGCTTTGTCTGTGCCTTGCAACATGCCATCGGATTGATCGGAGGTTTACTCCTATTTCTCGCATGGTCACGGGCGCGCGTGTTCTTCCCCAAGCCGCGCAGATTGCCCGAAGCAGTTTATCTCGGACTAGGACTTTTCGTAGTCATAGAGCAGCAGTTTTCACCGATCGCGATTTTTTTTGAGCACACCTTACGGCCGGAAAGTCTTCTGGCGACGGGTGCGCTACTTCAAGTCCTCCTTGCGCTGGAATTTATCCGCGCACGGTGGGTGACCAGAGCGCCACGTTTAGCGCTGGCTACCGGAGTCAGCGCGACCTTCTTTTCCGTTCTGCTCTTCTTTCTTAAGCCGGCGATCGGTCTGGCGGTGATTCCCGCGAACCTCCCGATGCTACTTTCACTCTTTCGGCCGGGCATGAGCGCTGGGCGGAAGGTTGTGCTCGTTCTGCTGCCTTTATTTCTCGTGCTCCTGCTGCTCGTGCTGCCGGAATGGTGGCTGCGTCGATCGGATCCTGATTCGGCAGTGTTTGTGCCGGAAACGCTCTTCACGATTCACGCTGATCTGATCGAGCGACAGATGAACGATGATCTTTCGACGGGCGCGCCGCTGCCTTACCCACGCGCGTGCATCGCCGAACTGAGCGGCAGTCTCGCTCGGGAACTAAAGCTCAGTGCCGCACCGTCGGCCAGACCCTATCCCTCGCTCGGATTCAATCCAGATTACCTGAAGTCAGATAATTCGATTGTAGGCCAGCTACAACAGCATTTCGCGGGAAACTCAAATGCCCTGGCGGCTTTTTGCACCTTCTACTATCTGCGCGTAGTGAAGCACCAGCCTGCGGCAATAACCCATAAGGTCCTCCGCCAGCTTGGCATCTTTTACGGACAATGGCGCTGCCCTGCCTTTCAGACACCAAAGAAGTATTTGCTTGCCTTCCACTACGAGAGGCGCCTGCACTCTTATACGGACCTGGAGCGCGCCAAGATGAATAGTTACCCTCCGACTCGTGCTTACCTCGCCAGTTGTGCTTCACTTAGCCGCAGGTCGGACCTGCCGTCGTGGAAGGCCACGGTCTTTTACCTCAGGCTCAACGGAACCTTCGCCTTTCTGTGTCTTCCGTTTGGGGTAATTGCGCTGGTCTTGCTCTTAACTATCGTCTCGTCGCAGGGACGCTATGGGGCGCACTGGAAGTGGCCGGCACTCGTTACCGTCTGGCTCTATACTTACAGCCTCGGCATCAATCTGACCCTGGCGATATTTCACTCACTGGACGTTAACCGCTATCGCCAGTTGCAGCTCTCTTTCGTGGTTCTTCCCATAGGTCTAAGTGCGGTGCTGATCTTCGAAGCTCTGTTCTCGCGAGTCAGATGGAAGAAATCACTCACAACAGCCTGACCGGCGTCACAGCAATCTGGCCGCCGAAACAAATATCCGCGTCGGCGCCAGCGGTGCGTTCGCGCAGGTTGTAATCGCCGGCGAAGTAGAGGCCGCTCTCCGCCTCATGCCGGTAGTTTAACGGCAACGGCTTCGGGTCGAGCTCGCACCAGACCACTTCGGGATCGGGCGCATCCGCGGCGAGCAGCGGGAGGTTGACGTTGTAGAAAAGCCCGGCCTCCGGCGTGCGCGCGAGCAAGTCCTCAAGGATGGGAGCAATCCAGCGCGCCGAGCGTTCCCAATCAAACTCGATGCCGGTCCGCCGGTAATGCGAAAAGGCGATTCCCGGCCAACCGTGCAGCACCGCTTCCCGCACCGCGGCGACCGTGCCGGAGTAATGCACATCGGCGCCGAGATTCGCGCCGTGATTGATCCCGCTTAGAACCCAATCTGCGTCTGGCACGAGATGAAGCAGGCCGAGCCGGGTGCAATCGGCGGGCGTGCCGTGACTTGCGAAACGTCGATCGCCGCGCGGTTCGATACGCACGCCGTTGTGCCAGGTGACGGCGTGGCTCACCCCGGATTGCGGACCAGCCGGCGCGACCACGGTAGCTTCACCGAACGTGCCGGCGGCGGCAACAAGGGCCGCGAGACCAGGCGCGTCGATGCCGTCGTCGTTCGTGATCAAGAATTTCATGTACCTGAGATGGTAGTGTAACGGTCAAACGCGCGCGAACCGCAAGCGGCCAGTTTACTTTAGTCTTATACCTGCACATACACCTACCCACTCAGCCGGCAAAGGTGTAGGTGTAGGTGCAGGCTAAAAGCGCTCTTCCGCTACGACTCCACGAAGGCCTGCAGGCGCGCGAGCGCGTCGTCCCACTGTCGGGAGACCGACGCGAGATAACTCTGTGCCTGCTCAAGCGGCTCCGGATTTAACTCGAAGACGCGGGCCCGTCCGATCGCTTCCGTTCGCACCAAACCGGCGCCCTCAAGCACCCGCAGATGTTTCGTGATTGCCTGGCGGGTCAGGTGTGAATCGCCGGAAAGCTCGGAAATCGAGCAGGGTGCATCGCGACAGAGGCGGTTGACGAGCGAAAGGCGCGTCGGATCACCGAGCGCGGCGAAGATCGCCGCCTGGCCAGGAATGCTAGCTGCCCTGCTCGACATATTCTTTGATGTCCTGCATCTGCTGTGTCCAACCGTGGTCGTTCATCCGAAACGCCTCCTCGCGCCGCGCGGCCGGGATCGCATCGAAGCCTGACTCCACCACCGTGAGCGAGGTTCCGTTCTCCACATCTTCCAAGGTGAACTCGACCAGGGTCGGCGCTTCCTGGGAGTAATCAACACCCGGATCGATGGCGTAGGGATGCCAGGCGAAAGAAAAGCGATTCTCCGGTTCTATCATCTGCACTTCCACTTCCATCCGGAGGTGTTCGTAGCCGGGAACGGTCAGGTTTCCCCGCGTGGACTGTCCAGCGACGAAAGGCGTTTCAAGATTCACACCAAACCAGACGGAAAACTGCTGGTAATCCGTCAAGGCCCGCCAGACCCTAGGACGTGGAGCCTTGAGTGTGATGTGTTTTTTGATTCGATCGGTTTCATTATGCAACTTCATGGTTGCATTATAACCGATTCGTTTTCTTGCGCAACCAGGAAGTTGCGCAGGGTGTAGCTTGCCAGAGCGCCTGCGCGGGGTTTGGTAGCGGATGGCGATGATTTCAATCAACCCGGCGACCGGGGAAAAGCTGTGCGAGTTCGAGGAATTAAGTGAGGGCGGGATCGACGAAAAACTGGCCGACGCGGTCGCGGCCTTTCAGCGGCATCGACGGACGACATTTCCAGAGCGTGCGCAGGTTCTGCAGAAATGCGCCAATCTGCTCGAGGCCGAGGTGGAAGCGCTCGCGCGCACGATGGCGCTGGAGATGGGTAAACCCTTGGAGGCGGCGCGGGCGGAGCTGCGCAAATGCGCCAGCGTTTGCCGCTACTACGCGGAGAACGGCGCGCGCTTCCTTGAGGAGGAGCCGGTGCAGACGGCGGCGGCGGAGAGCTCGGTGCGCTGGGAACCTCTCGGCGCGGTCCTCGCGATCATGCCTTGGAATTTTCCCTACTGGCAGGTCTTCCGCTTTGCCGCGCCCGCCTTCATGGCGGGCAACGTCGGCCTCCTCAAGCACGCTGCGAATGTGCCGCAATGCGCGCTCGCGATCGAGGATCTCTTCGCGCGCGCGGGGGCGGCGCCCGGAGTTTTCCAGACGCTTCTGATCGGTTCCGAGAAGGTTGCCGCGATCATCGCGGATCGGCGCGTCCAGGCGGTGACCTTAACGGGAAGCGATCGAGCGGGCAGTGAAGTCGCGGCCGCGGCGGGCAAATCGATCAAGAAGTGCGTGCTTGAACTCGGCGGAAGCGATCCGTTCATCGTGATGCCAAGCGCCGATCTCGAGTCCGCGGTCGGGACCGCCGTAAAAGCCCGCATGGTCAACACAGGCCAATCGTGCATCGCGGCCAAGCGCTTCCTGATTGCCGATGCCGTCCATGACGAGTTTGTTAGGCGATTCGTGGAAAAGATGCGTGTGCTAAGAGCGGGCGATCCGCTCGATGAGTCGACCGAAATCGGGCCGCTCGCGACGTCGAAGATTCGCGACGGGGTCCATGAGCAGGTGCGGAAATCAATCGAGGCCGGCGCCAGGTGTTTGCTCGGCGGCGAAGTGCCGGAAGGCCAGGGAAACTTTTATCCGCCGACCGTGCTTACGGACATCGCGAAGGAGGCGCCGGCGTATCGTCAGGAAATTTTCGGCCCGGTTGCGCTGCTCTTCCGAATCAAGGATGCAAAGGCGGCGGTCGCGCTCGCGAACGACAGCGACTTCGGTCTCGGCGCGAGTGTCTGGACGCAAGAGAAGGGTGAACAGGAGCTTTTCGTGCGGGAATTGGAGAGCGGAATGGTCTTCTTCAACGCGATGGTCGCTTCCGATCCGCGCCTGCCCTTTGGGGGGATCAAGCGCTCGGGTTACGGGCGAGAGTTAGGTTCGTTAGGTATCCGCGAATTCATGAACGCGAAGACGGTCGTGGTCGCCTAGGATGACTTCGTAAGTCGATCTCGAGAACTGGTCTCACCCGCATTGCTTCCGGAGAGTTCGCGACGGGTCGCTAATCCGCAACTCCATCCGCTGTCGATGCCGAATCTGACCAGAATATTCGCTCGGGCGGTAGCGAGTTTTCTAACGGACAGGGCCCGCTTAATGAGACGGGTTCGTTGTTTCCGGCATTTGTGTTTTGATCCAGTGCTCAACACGCGCCTGGAGCAGGTCGAGCGGCATCGCGCCGCCGTTCAGGATTTCGTCGTGGAAAGCTTTGATGTTGAACTTTGAACCCAGCTGCACCTTGGCTTCGTCACGGAGCTTGTGGATCATGAGTTGCCCCATCTTATAGGCCAGTGCCTGCCCCGGCCAGGCGATGTAACGATCGGTTTCGGTCTGGGCGAGCGCGTCGTTCACATCATTCGCGTGCATGTAATCGATCACCTGCTGGCGGCTCCAGTTCTTGTCGTGGATGCCCGTGTCCACAACCAGTCGAACCGCGCGAAAGAGCTCGGAGTTGAGCCGCCCGTAGTCCGAGACGGGATCCTTATAGAACCCGATCTCTTTGCCTAACTCTTCGGCATAGAGCGCCCAGCCTTCTGTGTAAGCCGAGTAGAATCCGTGGAGGCGAAACTTAGGCAAACCCTTTAACTGTTGAGCGATACTAATCTGCATGTGATGACCAGGAACACCTTCATGATAGGCAACCGCTTCGTCGAGCACGAGCGTGCGTTTGGTCGGATCAGCTACAGCTACGACCACCCGGCCGGGCCGCTTCCCGTCCGGGGTGCCGGGGACGTAATGAGTGGATTCAGCTTTCGCGAAATCCGGGATCGGCTCCACGGTGACCGGCGACTTGGGAAGCAGGCCGAAGAGTTCCGGCAGCTTCGGCTCCATCCCATGAATATACTTTGCGAAATCATCGACGATCTGCTTTTCGCTGGTCGGTCGCCATTTAGGATCTTTGTTGATCGCTTCCCGGAAGCCGGCGAGATCGTTGTAGCCCTGTCCCTTCGCCAGCTTTGTCATCTCGTCCGTGATGCGCGCGACTTCTTTCAGGCCAATCTCGTGCACCTCAGCCGGTGTGTAGTTTGTGGTGGTCATCATCTTAACGGCTTCGGCATAGCGGCGTTGGCCGTCGGGCAAACTCTCTACCGAAAGCGTTTCCCGACCTTTCGGGTTGTAGTCCTTGCGCAGGAAATCGGCGAACTTCTTGTAAGCGGGAAAGACCTCATCGTTGACTACCTTTGTGATCTCCGTGGTCAATCTCTTCTTATCCGCATCGGAGAAACTAGCTGGAAACTTCGTTGTCGGTCGCAGAAATGGGTTCGCTGCGATAATGCCGTCGCATTGCGCAGGTAATTTCTCGAGCACGATCTTTGCCGGCATGAGTCCATCCTTTTCGCCCTGCCGCATGACTTCCATCGTCTGGTCGAGCACGCGCGGGATCTGGTGCAGCCGGGAGATGTAATCCTGGTAATGCTGGACCGAATCGAACGGCATGCTGAGCGGGAGATCAGCCAGGTGGGTATGAACACCATTCTGCTGGTTCACGGGCATCTCGTAGTTCTTTAACTCGTAGTTTACGTCCTCGCGTTCCAGTTGGCGCTCGAGGAGTTGATGACTGAGCAGGTCGGTGTCGCCCATTCCATCCGTCTGAATCGCCTGGAGCCGCTTCAGAAAGTCATCGGCTTCAGCGTGCTGACGCGCGATCTCCGCGAGCGAACGCTGGCCGAGCAGCGCGTTGTAGCGATAATCGCCCACGGCGGTCGCGCGCTCAGGTGAGTTCTTCAGACCGGTCTGGTAAAATTCTTCGAACAGAGCGTTCTGCTTCGCCACGCGATCGGCCACAGGCGCCGTTTGCGCAAACGCGGGGGCTGTCAAGGCTATAACAATACCAGTCACAATAAATCGCATGCGTCAGCCTAGCAGAGTGCGTGCGCTCCGCACGGAGCAATCCTGAATCGGGTTCCGACATGCGAAAGCGGCTGGCGGCTCTTCGGGCCGCAAATGCCCGGCCTGCTCCAACTCAATCCTTAACATCAACGTAGCCCAATGATCCGCCGGAAAAGTTGTCATCCGGGCCAAGCGAGAAATCTCCCAACCGTTCTTTGGCGGCAATTTCAGATCAAGGGGTCGAGCGACGCCTGGGAGACCCTTCGCCGTCTCCGCGGCTCAGGATGAGAGAGCGCTGGGGGCTGATTCCGGTCCTCCGAAGCTCCAGCGGCGGAAGGGGCATTACTGAAACATCCAAGGCCCGTTAATTGAAAGCTATGTTTGTTAGTTACAGCTCAGCCCCGAGAGTCGCGATCGCTGCTTCCCTCGGTCTCATTGTACCGGCGAAAGGAGCCGGGCGGCGCGCGTGCCGAAGCGAAACCAAAAGCCGCGCCCGCAGATTTCCTCATTCGTGACCAGGTGGGACCGCGCGAAATCATCCTCTAACATGTGCTCGACCTGCAGGGCGAAGTCGTTATCTGCAACGGCCATCGTGATCTCGAAGTTCAGGCGGAAAGAGCGGTTATCGAAGTTCGCCGTGCCCACCGTCGCATAATCGTCGTCAACCAGGACAACCTTCTGGTGGGTAAACCCAGGGTAGCGATAGACCTTTATTCCCACGTCCATTAGACTGGCGGTGCAACACCAGTTCGAGAGCGCGACGAGCGGTCCGTCGGAAACACCAGGGATAAGTAGGCGCACATCCACTCCACGCAAAGCCGCCAGTTGCAGCGCGCTGATGAATTGCTCATCCGGAATAAAGTAGGGACTGCCGATCCAAAGCCGTCGCTGAGCGCGGTTCACCACGTGAAGGAAAAACAAGGTGCAGGTTTCCAGCGGATCGGACGGAGCCGAGGGCAAGGCCAAAACCGTGCGACGCGCGCCGGATTTCGCCGGTTCTGCTTCCCAGCGCAGTTTCAGAAACTGCTGAGTCGCCCAATGCCAGTCCTCATAAAAGGCGAACTGCGCGCCGAGCACAGCCGGCCCGGCCACCTTCACATGCGTATCGCGCCAGGGATGCAGCTTCTTGCCGAGCCCGAGGTATTCATCGCCTACATTTAATCCGCCGACCCAGGCTGCCTCGCCATCTACGACCATGATCTTGCGGTGGTTGCGAAAGTTCACCTGCCAGCGATTCGACGGCCCGTGCCGGGTATTGAAGGGGTGAACCTCCACGCCGCCTGCACGTAACTCCTGCTGATAACTCGCCGGCAGGTGCTTGCTCCCGATCTCATCGAAGAGCACCGCGACACGCACTCCGGCTTGGGCTCGCAAAAGCAGCGCCTGCTGAAAGCGCCGGCCGAGGGCGTCATCGCGCAGGATGTAAAACTCGACCAGCAGATAAAGCCGGGCTGCGGCGATGCCTTCAAAGATTGAGCGGAAAGTCGCCTCGCCGTCGATCAAAAGCTCGACGTCGTTTCCGGTCGTAAACGGCAGCTTGGCCAGTTGCTCGATGAGAAGCGCGTGTTCGCGACCCGGCTCTGCAAGCAGATCGCGCTCGATCAGCTCCGCCTGCAAACGCTGGGCGACAGCGTTGGTCTTGAGCAGCTGATCGCGCCGTTTTGAGATGTAACCATGAAATTTCGTGCGTCCGAAAATCCAGTAGGCGGGCACGCTGACGTAAGGGCAAAGGAGCAGGATGATTGCCCACGCAATCGCGCCCTGCGCGGTCCGGGTATCCATGATCGCGCGCACGGCAGTTAGCGCGCCTAACGAGTGCGCGAGCAGCACAACAATCGCCCAAAACATGCGGAAAGAGCCTTACGCAGGCGCGAAAAGGTCGCGAGACAGCGCTGGCTAACTCCCGAACTGATCTTCCTTCTCTTTAAAAAGGACGTTAAAGGTGGTCAGTGAGCCGTAGCAGCGGGTGATGTATTGCTGCAGGTCGAACTTATCGGCATCGCTCAGCTTTTCACTCGCGTTCACCTTTTGTTCGAGAACACGGAGGTTATTCCGGATCATCACGATCTTGTGAAAGAAGGTTTCGATCGGCACTTCTTTCGCCTGCAAGGAGGAGTCAGCTGGTCGTAACACGAGCTTACCGCTTTGCCAGCGGTTGGCGAGGCCGTCGACGATCTGTTCGGGTGGCTCGAGCCCGAGCGCGTCAGCCATCGCCTGCGCGGTCTGGCGGATCAAAGCGGCGAGCGGCATTTGCAACTCGGTCAGGCTCGCGGTCGGCTCAGCCACGGTGAGATCGCTCAGTGCCGGGTCGACTGTGCGCAGGGTGTCGTCGAAAGTGATGTCAGCTGTGTGCTCGGTCAGAGCTTTGACCACACCGGCGCCGTAACGCGGGTGCCGGACGTGCAGCCCGATGCGGAGATCGTGGATGGAAATACTCATGTGGAAAGAAGTAGAAGGTAGAAAGGGGAAAGTAGAAAACGGAAAGTGTAAGTGGTAAACCGAATCGCCCGGATGATGGCGCCAGCACGCTCAGATTTGTCGCTCAAAATCTTCTCCCGCAGTTTTCAGTA
Source organism: Chthoniobacterales bacterium (assembly GCA_025929155.1). Lineage (GTDB taxonomy): Bacteria > Verrucomicrobiota > Verrucomicrobiia > Chthoniobacterales > UBA10450 > Palsa-1392. The sequence continues at coordinate 9,454 of JAICMR010000082.1, forward strand.
ACCTTGGCGAGGTTACCATTTCTTGCACGGCGGCGCCTGGGCGAAATTCCTACTCGGTCTTGGTTCCTGGCGCGCCTTCTCTGGTCTCATTGGAAGTTCGCTCTATGCTTCGTTCTACCCTTTGCCGCGAAGTTTTCTTGAGGTTAGCAACGACGTGATCAGCGCAGTCCGGCCGAAAATCGAGTTAATCGATAGACTATTCGTTAGGCCGCTGATTCCCTTGCGGCGTAGCGCGCGCGTTCCCGCGTGCTGGTCGACGCGTGTGGCGGCGACGAGCTTTAATCGGCCGACTCAGCGTTGATCATCCGAACAGCGGCCATCAAAGTCCGTGAAGGCGAGGACGCCTTCGCCAACGCGCGGGAGGCGCGCTCTACCCGTCGGCAAAAAGCGACAACTGCTCGTTAGGGCGGCGAAAGCTCGTCGTTGACAACTGCACGCGTCCGCTAAAACCAGCTTTTTTGCATCCTGCCTCGAAGAGCGCCGCGATCTGCTCCGCGAAAATGCCTTCGCCCCGCATCCGCGATTTGAAGCGGGGATCGTTCAGCCGGTCGCCTCCGCGCAAATGCCGGATGCGGCCGAGGACTTTCTCTTTTCGGTCGGGAAAATGTTCCTCGAGCCAGCGCTCAAACAGCGGCGCCACCGCGAAGGGCAGGCGCACGACAACGAACCCAGCCCATTGCGCGCCGGCTTCGGCACAGGCCTGCAGGATTGCTGGCGTCTCGTGGTCCGTCAGCCCCGGAATGATGGGCGCGACCATCACTCCTACCGGAATTCCAGCCGCGTGGAGTTGGGCGATCGCTTCGAGCCGCGCGCGCGGCGCCGAGGTCCGCGGCTCGAGAATGCGCTGCAACTTCGGGTCAAGCGACGTGACGGAAACGTTGACCGCCGCCGCATGGTGCGAAGCGAGTTCGTCTAACAAGTCAATGTCCCGTGTGACGAGCGCGTTTTTGGTAATGATCGCAACCGGATTCCGGAAACGCGCGAGCACTTCGAGACAACGCCGCGTGATCTGGAGGCGGCGTTCGACCGGCTGATATGGGTCCGTCACGCCGCTCATTGCGAGCACCTGCGGTTTCCATTTCGGTTTCGCCAACTCCGCTGCGAGCAGTTCCGGCGCGTCCTCTTTCACCATGATCCGGCTCTCGAAATCGAGCCCGGCCGAAAACCCGAGATACTCATGGGTCGGCCGGGCGTAACAATAGATGCAGCCGTGCTCGCAGCCGCGGTAGGGATTTACGCTCGAGTCGAAGCCGACATCTGGACTGTCGTTATGCGCGATGATCGTGCGCGAGAAGTCGCGAAAGTACTTCGTCGTTAGGCGCGGCCGTTCCTCGTCCTCCGGCAACTCCGAAAGATCGGGATCGAGCGCCAGGGCTTCGAAACGATTCGCCGGATTCGCGGAAGCGCCCCGGCCGTGAACGGGTAATGGCGGCGTCGGGGCCATGACCGGTTCAACGAATTCATCCTGCGAACCACTTTGCCATCCAGTCATGCGGATACGTTCAGATGAACGGCTGATTTGTCCAGCGCGGAAGACGGCCGCAAGCGAGGCGCTAGCGGCGCGAACGACCTGACCTTCGGATTTTTTTCTCCTGGTTCTGCCTCGGCTTAGGGCCAGTGAACCTCTTCCGAATACGGGCTCTCTTCACCCGCCGTATTGAAAGCGGTCACTGCGACATAGACCGTGAACCGGGTCGGCACCAGGATGGTAGCAGACGGGTCGTCGACGGTTTGCGAGCGGGTGTAGATGCCCGAATGCAACCCGTAGTAAACGACGTAGCCCGCGATGTCCGGCTCTGCATTGGGGCTCCATTGCAGCGTCAGGGTCGTCATCGGGGGAGACCAATCCGGGTCGATCGTAGTGTCTTCTGCTTTGAGCGTTGGAAGAGTGATCAGGGCAGCAATGAGTAAAGAAAAGATGGAGATGAGTTTCATGAAATGGCAATTAGCGAACGCTTTGCCGCCTTCCCCAGAAGCGCGGCTCCGGGGCGTTCAAACGAATGAATCGGTTGACCTGACGGCACCGTAGCGGGTCCTGGGGGCGATGCGATAAATTTCTACATTCTTAGTCGAAAATCAGGATTTTACCTAGGAACATGGCGGAAACTCCGCCCGTTCGTTTTACCTCAGTTGTCGAGATTCAGTAGCAATCAGAGGGCGCAAGCGAACCTGATCGCGAACTCGTCGCGGCGCTGCGCCAAGTCCGATAGACGTTTCACGGCGCAGCCGGAGTGATCGTGTTCTTCATGGTCCAGGTGGCAGAGGGAAATGGTCTCCAGCCGGGGGGAGCCCTTGCTCGAAACGGCGGCGATGGCAAAATAACTGCCGCAACGCCCAACCGGAGGGGTGGTCGAGTGGTTGATGGCTCCAGTCTTGAAAACTGGCGGGGCGCAAGCCCCCGTGGGTTCGAATCCCACCCCCTCCGCCACATTTCCGCTAACGAACCCTGTCGCTAAGGAAAGTTTGAGTATCGCCTAGGTATCGTGAGACTCTGTCGAGCCAGACCTCTTCCGCCTGGCGAATTGCCTTCCCAGCAGGAGAAGTTCTGGCCCGAAGAAAGGGTCGAGCTGCTGCGAGAACGGGCAGCGCCGGAGTTACGGTTGCCGGCTTAATCGGACCGATTTCGCTATCGAGGCTCAGGTTGGACGGAGTCTCGCGCTACCAAAGACTTCGGCGCCGTGAGGAAACCAATCACGGAAAGAGCCGCGACCGCGAAGTTAAAAGTCAGCGCATTAAAGGCGGTCACGAGGTAGTGAGGCGCGCTGACTGCCACGGCGATCGTCGCACCCAGCATGGCTAAAGCAGAAAGCAAAAGCGGCCAGGGCGTCCGCCAAAACCACAAAGTCAGCAGCCCAAAAAGGATCTCAACCGTTCCCACCACCAGCAGAACCGGGATTTGATGCGCAGGTGAAATTCCGCCGGCCGCGAGCAAGGCGAGTTCGTCGTGGTCGCGCAGGACGATCTTCGTCACGACCCCGTGATAGATCCAAATAAAGACGACCGCGCCGCGCGCGATCCGGTAAGCAAGCCTCGTCTCTCTCATCGATTTCGTTAGGTCATCTTGGGAGTGCACGCGCCTCGCCTGCTGGTCTCGGCACCTTCGCCAAAATGAACTTTCGCTTCTCTTTTGCTCTTTTCGCTCACGGAAAACTCCATGACAGCGGGCGCCATCGTCAGCCCGCCCGGCGTCCGCTGAACTGAGACACGCGGCGCGTTATCCATCCGATTGATTGGGGCTAGGTGCGTCCGCAATCCAGCGCGCGCAAAGCCACGCGCAGAAGAGCGCCAGGATCGCGGCAACGACGACGTCGGAAAGGTAATGGGCTGCGACATACATGCGGGAGAGCGCGATCAGGAGTGGAATCGGCAACAGGCCGATTCCGAGTCGCGGCCTAACGAAAAGCAGAACGCCGAAGAACGCCGTCGTGGCGGCGGTGTGGCCGCTCGGAAACGAGTTGTAGCGGGAGCTCAGCCGAGGGCCGTGCCAGCCGCTCATCTCCTGCTGCACGGAAGGGCGGGCGCGGCCCGTGGAAATCTTTGCTCCGCGTGCCACGATTCCGGCGAGGGCGAGAGCGACCAGCATCGCGAGACCCGTTCGCACCCAGCGCTTGTTCCCGCGCCACCAGGCGAATCCGATGATGAGCAAACCAGCGATCAGATGTTCCGGCCAGTCGCCGAAGTGGCTGACGTGGCGCATAAACGCTTTCGCGTCCCGGTTCGGATGCGCCGTGACCCAGGCGCGCACCGCGCCGTCGAAATGAAAGGCCGCCGCGATCGCGACGGCCGCGAGCACAAGCAGCAGAAGCCACTTCCAGAGCGGCGCGATTCGTTTCATCAGGAAAATGCCGGTTGTCTTTCGACGGCGGCCATCTTTGAATCGCTCTCTTGCAACCTGCAACCCGCAATTACGTCCTGCTCTTTTGCGGCGCGTTTCTTTTCCACCTCGCGGGCACCTGGCTCCTTCCGCTGGTCGATCGGGACGAGCCGCGTTTTGCCGAAGCTTCGCGCGAGATGATCGAGCGCGGCGATTACATCGTGCCGTATTTCAACAACCGTTACCGGTTCGACAAGCCGCCGCTGACTTATTGGGCGCAGGTCGCGAGCTATCGGCTCTTTGGCGAGAATCCGTTCGCTGCCCGGTTCCCGACCGCATTCGCCGCGGCGCTCGTTGCCGTCGTGACTTTCGCCTGGGGCCGACGCCTGAACCTGGAGCGGGCAGGCTGGTGGGCGGCGATTTTTTTCACGCTTTGTCTCCAGAGTTTCATGCATGGAAAAGCGGCCGTCGCCGATATGTGGCTCGTGCTGTTTGTCACGCTCGCGCATTGGGCCGGCTACGAAATTCTGCGCGATCGCCACGGCGGAAGCTGGCGCAGCGCGGCGCTCCGGCCTCAGGATACCCGGGGCTGGTGGTGGCTGTTTTATCTCGCGCTCGCTCTCGGTTTTTTGGCAAAAGGTCCCATCGCCTGGGTGCCGCTCGGGACGGTCGCCCTCTTTCGTGCGGCTCGACCGGTGCCGGATTTCGCCCGGCGTTTTCTCTTCGTTAGGGGAATGATTCTCGTTCTCTTCCTGGTCGGGCTCTGGGGCGTTCCGGCGCTCATTCGCACGCATGGAGAATTTTTCGCGATCGGCATTGGTCGGCATGTGGTGGGCCGGTCCTTCGGCGACATGCAGGGACACGGCAGTAAGTCGCTCCTAATCGCGCTCGGGTCGCTGCCGTTTTATTTTGTCACCGTCTTTCTCAGCTTCGCGCCTTGGTCCGTAAAGCTGCCTTGGCTTGTCCGCCGCCTCTGGCGGAAACGCGACGCGCTCGATCTGTATTTGATCCTTGGGACCGGACTGGTGTTCGTGATTTTCTCTCTTGTCCGCACGAAATTACCGCACTACACGCTCCCGGTTTTTCCGCTTCTTTCCCTGCTCCTCGCGCGGCAGTGGCTCGCCGCCGGCGTCACGATTCAACGGTTGCGTCGCTGGACGATTCCGACCGCCGCGGCCTGGCTCGCGGTGGCGTTGATCGTGTTTCCATTGCTCGCGCCCTACTCGCTCGCGGCCGCGTTATTCAAAAAGTCAGAACCTTACCTGCAGCCGGAGATGGATTTCGGTTCCTACGATTTCCAGGAGCCGAGCATCGTCTGGGTCTTCCGCAGCCGGGTGCGTGGCTGGTCGTTTCGCAACCAGCGAAACGGCCATGAGACGGGTACGCTTCAGCCGGATCAGGTGCATGATTTTCTCGCAAGCAAAGGGCCGCACTTCGTGATTCTGCCAAGCAACGTGGCAGATCGGCTTTACCCGACGTTGCCGAGCGGTTATCGCAAGTTCACCATTCACGGGATCGATTTCGCGGCCGGCGAATGGATCGATCTCACGCTGATTTTGAAAAACACATGATCACATTTTTGCATGGTCGCCTAACGAGTGCGCTGCCGACGCAGGCGGTGATCGATGTCGGCGGAGTCGGCTACGAGGTTTTCATTCCGCTCTCGAGTTACGACCAGCTGCCCGAGCCGGGGCAGGCGGTGCAAATTTTAACGCATCTGCACGTGCGCGAGGACGCGCAGATTCTTTACGGCTTTATGACCGCGGCGGAGCGCGATCTCTTTCGTCTGCTCGTGAACCACGTGAGCGGGATCGGGCCGAAGCTGGCGCTCGCGGTCCTGAGCGGAATGAGCGTGAGCTATTTCAAGAGCGCGGTCGTGAACTCGGATGTCGCGTCGCTTTCCAAGATCAGCGGCCTCGGCAAAAAGACGGCAGAGCGCATCGTGCTCGAATTGAAAGACAAGCTCGGGGTCGCGGCCGCCTGGGAAGTGGCGAGCGGTGCGCACGCGCCGACGCCGGAACAGGAGCAGGCGAACGAGGCGGTACTCGCGTTGATTTCGTTAGGCTACAAGCAGGTCGAAGCGCACAAGGCGGTCCGCGATGTCCAGTCGGCGAAGAAGGAGGTCCTGAACGCGGAAGAACTCGTCAGGCTGACTTTGCAGCGGCTCGCGGCCGGGCGATGACCCAAGCGGAGCGTCAGGAAAAAATGAAGGGAAGTCTCGCCGTCGCCCGTGGAAGACGCGAGACCTGCCGCGGAGCGCGCCACCTGCGCCTAACGACCGTAAGGCCATGAAAACCAGCTATGACGTCGTCATTCTCGGCGCCGGTCACAACGGGCTGGTCGCAGCGACCTATCTCGCGCACGCCGGTTTGAGCGTGCTCCTGCTTGAGAAAAACAATTACATCGGAGGCGCCACCACTTCGCAAAAGATTTTCGCGGACTATGACGCGAGGCTCTCGCGTTATTCCTATCTCGTTAGTCTTTTTCCGGAGAAGATCATTCGCGATCTCGAGCTCGATCTCGAGCTGCGCCGGCGCGCCGCGGGTTCGTTCACGCCCTACGAGAAAAATGGAAAGCACGACGGCCTGCTCTTGAGCAACCTCTCGGAGGAAGTGAGCCGCGAGTCGATTGTGC
>JAICMR010000233.1 GCA_025929155.1 Chthoniobacterales bacterium
AGTTCGAGCCAATCTCGTGCCCGCCAGTTTCCTCAACGAGGCCGGCATCGTTGGCGCGGCGATGGCCGCGTCTGAACGCAAGGACTGACGTTCGTCTCAAACAGACGCCGCCGCTGTCATGACCACGGAGGTGCGCATCGTCGGTCAAGGCCTGGCGGGTTCATTGCTGGGTTGGAGCTGCGAACGCGCGGGAATTCCTTTCACCATCGAAGATCCATGGCCGGATTCGGCTCAGAATTCCCGTCTCAACGTGCCCGCTTCGAGCGTGGGCGCGGGCATTATCAATCCGATCACAGGCCAACGCTTGGTCAAAAGCTGGAGGGTCGACGCGCTTCTGCCGGTCGCGATCGAGATGTATCAGGAAATCGGTGACACCGTCGGCCAGCCATTTCTATTTCCTTATCGGCTTCGCCGTTTTTTCGCCGACCAGCGCGAGCGCGCGGTCGCCCGCGAGAAGTGGCCGAGGGGTGATTTTGCGGGATTTGGCAAAAGCCTCGATGACGATGGACTATGGATCGAGCCGGCATTTCGCGTCGACTTGAGCGGCCTCGTGGTCGCGTTGCGGAAGCGCTGGCAGGAGTCCGGCCACTGGAGAACGATCGAATTGCCAGGGACGTCTTTAGCTGGCGGCGCGGGCCTGACCGTGCAGTGCATCGGAAGCGGTGAACTGGGACAAGGCGTGTTCAACTGGGCAGGGTTGACTTCCGCCAAAGGGGAATTGCTCGAAATCGAAACCGCTGCAGGCGCATTCGATCCGCAGGTGATTCTCAACCGGCGTGAGTGGCTCGTGCCGCTCAGTGCGTCGCGCGCTCTGGTCGGGGCGACGGTCGAGCCGGGCGTCGCGGCCAATTTGCCGACCGAGCAGGCCCGCGTCTCGCTGGAGCAGGCCGCCGCGCAGTTGCTGGGGGCCGCGCCATTCCGAACTGTTTCCCAGCGGGCCGGTGTCAGAGTGATCGCGCCCGATAAACACCCCGTGATCGGCCGCCATCCCAAGAAAAACTCGCTCGGAATCTTCAATGCACTCGGGTCCAAAGGCGCCTTGCTCGCTCCGTGGCTGGCGCAGGAATGGATCGCCCATTTACAAAGCGGCCGTCCGGTTGATCCTGCGGTCGAAGTCGCGCGTTTTTGGCCCGCGCGCCCGGGGATGAGCTGATTGGGGGCGCGTGTTCGGGGAGTTCCCGTCTCGCAAAGCTGTTGTAACTCTGCGGCTCGTTACGTGTTTTCGAGGCGTGACGCTGCGAGAATTTCCTCTCAATCTCTTGACCTGGTATGTGAATGCAGGTGTCGAAGCCGTTGGCGGCGGAGTCAGCCTGCGCTAAGTTGCCACCGCTTTTTACCCGAATCCTATGCCATCTTCCGTTTCAAGTCCCGTGCGCCCAGCTGTGGAGTCCACTCCGAAGCGCAAAAAGTCCCGCACCACGTTGTACGTGATCATCGGGATCGTCGTCCTCGCCCTGCTCGCCATCGGCGGCGTGATGAAAAACAAGCACCGCGACCAAGGTACGCACGTGACCACCGACAAAGCGGTCGTTCGCACCATCACGCAGCTCGTTTCCGCGACCGGAAAGATCCAGCCGGAAACCGAAGTTAAAATTTCTCCCGAAGTCGCCGGCGAAATCATCGAGATGCCTTTTCGCGAGAGCGACTCGGTCAAAAAGGGCGATCTGCTCCTGAAGATTAAACCCGACAATTATATATACCAAGTCGACCAACAGGTCGCCGCCGTCGCCTCAGCGCACGCGCAGAGCATCGATGCCAAATCCCGCCTGCAAAAAGCGCAGGAAGATTTCCGCCGCAATCAAGACCTTTACGCGCGCAAACTGATCTCCGATTCCGATTTTACGGCGGCAAAGAGCGATTTGGAAATCGCTCAGGCCAATGACGAGAACATGACCGCGCAGATCAGCCGCGCGGAAGGTTTGCTCAAAGAAGC
>JAICMR010000189.1 GCA_025929155.1 Chthoniobacterales bacterium
CTATTTATCAGTACTCGGCGTGTGCGTATTTCTCGCAGCCATCGCGGGCCGTCGTGCCGGCCCGTCAAAAGCGGTGTCGTGCCACCGCACTCCCTTTCGAAAAAACCAAAGTTGCGCCGGTGCCTAACTGGCGTTTTATTGTTTCAATGCTCGAATCTCCTCCCACCGCGTCTTTGCCGGCTTTGCCGGAGGGCGTTCGTCTGGGCAATGAGAACCTGGTCCGTCTGACGGAAGCTGCCGGTGGAAAAGTGGCCGCGCTGATCGCCCGGGAAAAGCAGGGCGACTTCCTGCGCATCGCGATCACGGGCGGCGGCTGCAACGGCCTCAGTTACAAGATGAAATTCGTCCCGGAGTCGCGCAAAGGCGACATCCTGGTGCCCTCTGCCGGCGTGCGCGTGCTGGTCGACCCGAAGACCGCCCTCTACCTCAAAGGGACCCAGCTCGATTATTCTAATCGCATGGTGGGCGGCGGATTTAAGTTTTCCAACCCGAACGCGAAGGCCAGCTGTTCCTGCGGGGAGAGTTTTAGCGTGTAGCCCTGTCAGGCTTGCCTCGGCCAAATCAGGGCAAATCCGGGCCTCGATGCCCGTAAACTCACTACTAAATAGGTATTGTCAGCGCGGGACTTCCGTTCGAGAACACTGCCGCTGAAGAATTTCAACCACGTTTAATGTCCACATCGTATCCCTCTGCCGGTGGCAATCGCCCTGGCCAGTTTCGTCGCACTAACAACGACCCGTTTGCGCACATTCGGCGCAACAGCCGAATTAAAGTCCCTCAGATCCGCGTCATCAGTCCCGAAGGCAAACAGCTCGGGATCATGGCCACGGAAAAAGCACTTCAGCTCGCCACGCAAGTCGGCCTCGACCTCGTCGAAATGGCCGCCAATGCACAGCCTCCCGTCTGCCGAATCATGGACTTCGGCAAATACGTGTACGAGGAACAGAAGAAGCACTCTCACGCGAAAGCCACCGCCAGCAAGATCAAGGAAATCGAGTTCACCGCCCGCATCGCGGAAAACGATTTCTTCACCAAGCTGCGCCATGCCGAAAACTTTCTCTCGCACGGCAACAAGGTGAAGCTGCGTCTCAAGTTTCGCGGCCGCGAAATGGCTCACACCGACATCGGCTTCGGCGTGATCAAAAAAGCGATCACCGAACTCGACGGCATGGGCCACCCGGACAACGACCCGAAGTTGCTCGGCAAACAGATCAACGTGATGCTGACCCCGCTGCCCGCCAACAAGCGGAAGCCGAAGTTCACCACCGGCGACGAAGAATTGCCCGAAGATCCCGACGTTTCTCATGGCGATGAGGACGACGAGGACGATGAGGACAATCAGGGCCAGACGACCGCCTGAGCGGGAAAAGGTAAGTTTTGCGCTGCTTCCCGCGGTTACTATTCAGCGCTGCCGCGTTGTTATTTTTCGGGCTGACGTCCAGCGTCAGCCAAGCCCAGCACACCCGCGCACATCCGCTTCGTTCGTCGCGGAGCGCGTCGACTTCCATTGGCGGTATCGAGTATCTTAATACGTCGGAATTCGCGCACCGCTACGGCCTGCATATCGCCTGGGCTCAGTCCGATAAAAAGATGGTTCTCTCGCGACCCGGCACGCGGCTCGAACTCGAAGCCGAATCCGCTGAGGCGAGCCTGAATGGGCTGCGCATCTTCATGGGCGACGCGCCGAAAATCTCCCGGGGAGCATTTTATATCGGCCGCGTTGACGCCGAGCGCTACGTCGGGCCGATGATCGATCCCGAAGTCGGCTACAGCTCGCGCCCGCCGGTGAGGGTGATCGCCCTCGACGCGGGTCACGGCGGAAGGGACAAAGGTAAGATCAACACCCACCTCCACGTGAACGAGAAAACGTTCACGCTGGATGTTGTCCGGCGGCTGAAACGGATCCTGCAAGGCGCGGGCTACAAGGTGGTGCTCACCCGCTCGGATGATCGTTATGTCGAGCTGGATGACCGGCCAGAAATCGCGGCCCGCGCGCACGCCGACGTGTTTGTCAGCGTGCATTTCAACTCGGTCGAGAGCGGTGCGTCGCGCGTGACCGGCCTGGAATTCTTTTCGCTGACGCCCGCGGGTCAGTATTCAACCGACGACGCTCAGCACGAGGCATCCGATTCCTCGCGCGTCTTTAGTCCTGGCAATAGCACGGACAACTGGAATGCGCGACTGGCCTACGAAGCGCAGCGCCAGCTTTTGGCCGATCTGCATTCGCCCGATCGGGGACACAAGAGGCAACGCTTCAAGGTGCTGAGATTGGCGCGCTGTCCCGCGATCTTGATTGAAGCTGGCTATCTTTCCAACGACACCGAGGCGCGGAAGATTGCAACGCCGGCGTACCGCCAAGAGATCGCGCAGTCGATCGCGAAGGCGCTGGAGAACTACGCTGCCACGGTCGCCTCAAAGGACTGACGGGTCACCGCGCAAGCTGCGCGCAGATAATACCCGCGCTGCGGAAAAGAGATTGGAAATGTAGAAGTAGTCTATCCGGCGTAGGTGTTGTAGTGGGGAGACCACTACACCCCAAGCCATGCCGCCCCTGATTTCCGCAGACTCCGCTCCGACCGCGCCAACCGGGATTGCTCCTCGGTCAAATGCCATCGAGCGCGGCGGGCGCGCCATCCTGATTGCAGGTCTCCTCGCCGGCGTTCTGGACCTCACGTTTGCGCTGATTTGGTTTGGCCACCAGGGGAGAGCTCCCGATCAATTGCTAAAAAGTATCGCTGGTGGCGCTCTTGGGCCGGGTGCGTTTGCCGGCGGCGCGGGAAGTGTGGCGCTCGGCGTGGTTTTCCATTTCTCCATCTCGCTGGGTGCCGCTGCCGTTTATTATATAGCGAGTCGATATTTCTCGGCGCTGAACAAGTATGCGTGGATCTCGGGTTTGATTTACGGACTGCTCGTTTACGAGTTCATGCATCTCGTGGTTTTGCCTCTGTCGGCCTATCACCGACCGGTAAAATTTCCGCCTCTCTTCGTGGCGGATGTGCTTTCACATCTCTTCTTCGTCGGTTGTGCGATCGCTCTAGTCGTAAGGTATTTTGGATCGAACAGAACGAGTGCGACCGCGAGCGGCGCCTGATCCGCGCGAGATCATATAGATTTCCCCCCGTATATATAGTCTGACCTTTCGCCCGAACTGGGCGAACTTGCTTTCATTATAGCGGCCAAGCCGTGATTCGCTCCCGGTCATTGCCTGCGAATAGGCCGGGGTGCCGCTGCATTGCGCCTATTTTTGCCCCGGCGGCTGCGTTTTCCCTGACACAGACAGTGCACCAAAGTCCAAAATACAAACCATGAGACATGATATAAACGCGTCGAGATCACTCCTCGTCGCGCTGCTCGCTGCTCTAGTGCCCAATGTTTGGGCCCAGACGGCTGCGGCTCCCGCAAACAATCCAACCCAAGGAGGCACGGACGAAACGATCGTCTTGTCGCCCTTTGTGGTCAGCGAAACTGAAGACACTGGAAGCTATCAAGCCAACAGCACGCTCGCCGGCACTCGTGTTCGCACCGATCTGAAGGATGTTGCATCCTCCATCTCGGTCGTGACGCAGCAGTTCCTGCAAGATACCGCTGCGCATAACGCGCAGCAGTTGCTGGGGTACCAGCCGAACACGGAAGTGGGCGGCCTGCAGGGAAACTTTTCCGGGCAAGCCGGAAACTCGCAGTATAATGAAAACACGCTGAATCCCTCATCGAACACACGTGTTCGCGGATTGGATACGGCTGACAATACCCGCGACTACTTCATTACGGATTTTCCGTTCGATACGTTCAACACCGGTCGCATCGACCTGCAGCGCGGGCCAAACTCGATTCTCTTCGGTGTTGGCAGCCCAGCGGGTATTATTAATGCCAGTCTGAACGAAGCGGCTTTTCGCAACTCGATTCATTTCGA
>JAICMR010000095.1 GCA_025929155.1 Chthoniobacterales bacterium
CTGTCTCACACGCTGACATCATAAATTTTCACCAGGCCGACGCCGGTGATTTCACGCTTGCAGGGGAATGCCCGCGGGTAGGAGAATACGGATGATCGCCGTGTGTTGAGTAAAGGCTCGTGCAGCTGCAGTCGGCGGCGTTTGCCGATTATTAATTCACGTGATGGAGCTGAAGGAGGAACTGACCAACGATCTCTCCGGGCATCTGCCGCGCCGGCGCAGGCACATGAGGCCTATTTCATCAGCAGCACGGAGCGGCTGCGTTTGATTTCGCGGGTAATTTTGCGGTGCATGTGCGCCGGCATCCCGGTCACACGGCGCGGGAGGATTTTGCCGCTTTCGGTCACGAACTTGCGGAGCAGGTCCGGGTTTTTGTAATCGATCGCTTCCGCCGCAATATCGATACGGCGGCGAGGCATGGTCCGGTTGGCCCGGCGGAAAGCGGAACGGCGTTTGGCGGTCTTGGGCTGCATAGGTTACTTGGTCTCCCGGTGGAGCGTGTGCCGTTTCATAAACGGATTATATTTCTTCTTCTCGAGCCGGTTCGGGGTGCGCGGACTCTTCTTGTTACGCGTCGTCATGTAGCGTGACGCGGGCACGCCGGCGGCTTTCGCTTCCGTGCATTCAAGGGTGATGATTTCCTGGGCCATGTTCGTTATTCCTTTGTCTCTTCGGATTTCTCTTCTTCCTCGCCCTCGCGCGATTCCTCATCGGTGAGACCAAAGAGCGAGGTGACCGACTGGCGGACACGGGATGCTTTGCTTTGCTTCTCGATCTGCGACTGGCATTCCACCGTATAACGGGCGAAGGGAATTGCTTCGAGTCGCGCGTGCAAAATCGGTTTGCCGGACATTTCGCATTTGCCGTAGGTGCCGAGCTCGATCCGCTTCAGTGCTTCATCGATCTCGTAAAGCGCGTCCTGTTCCTGCGACAAAAGGCTGAGCGCAAAATCGCGATCATAAGCGTCGCTTCCGGCATCGGCCTGGTGCATTCCGAAGGCGGAAGCTTCGCTCCCTTCCGCGCGAGCGCGCAACGTGTCCTGCGCCACGCCGGCCATTGAGTCGACCATCGCGTCGCGCAACTGGAGGAGGCGTTCCTTCTGCGCACGAATAAACGGATCCAGCCGATGATCGTTATTCTTCGTGCCGTTACCTATGATCCGGTCGGTCTCGCCGCCGCCTTTTGTTCTGGGCGGGGTCTTGCCTTTTGCGGGGTGCGAAGTTTTGCCTGGTTTGGCTTTTTTCGCGTCGCGCGCCGGGGTCTGTTTCTTCGCGACAGGAGCTTTCTTCGCGGGAGCGGACTTCTTCGTCGGCGCCTTTTTCGCGAGCTTCTTTTTAGCGGAAGATTTCTTGGAACTGGCCATAAAATTCGGTGATTGCTACCAGGCTTCGAAAGCGCCCGGTGAAGAGGGAGGCTCAATTAAGAGCAATTCGATTTTGGCGCAAGCGAATTCGGGCCGATTTCGCACCTCATTTTCCCTGCGATTCAGGAACTGGCGCTCGAATAATGCTGCAGTGCCCAGCGCCAGAATGCGCGGCTGATCAGTGTCACCAGGGTGCCCGCAGCGATCAGATGAAACATGAGCCAGCCCGGTTCTCCGAGCGATTTAATAAGCAAGCGCGCCGGGATGTTCGCGACAATGATGACGGGAATGATCCAGCCGAATACCCAGCGAAAGGCTCGCGGGAAAATCACGTCCGGGTAGCGCGCGATGTTGAGGAAATTAAAATAGCCGTAAACCAATCCCTGGGCGCGAACGATCCAGAAGCTGACGGCCGCGAGGGAGAGCATGATCGAGTAGTGAATCGCGACGCCGAACCCGAGCGCGACGAGATACAGTCCGATCGCGAACGGTCCGGGCGTTACTTCCAGCCTGACGAGGGAATAAACCACGACAAAGGCGCCGATCAGCGCGTTCACGATGCTGTCGAGGCCGAACTGTTTCGTCGAAACGACGAACTGGCTGTCGAGCGGCAGCACGAGGAGCGAGTCCAGTTTCCCCGTGCGCACCAGTTCGGGAATGTTTGCGACGTTCACAAAAAAGAACGCCTGGAAAAGCTGCGCGATGATCTGGTGCGTGCCAACGAGGAGGATCACCTCCCATTTTGTCCAGTCACCGATCTGGTCGACCTGTCCAAAGATGATGCTGAAAAACAGAATCTGGCCGAGAAACCAGAGCACCTCCACGACCATCCAGAGGAGGAAGTTTGCCTTGAAGCTCAGCTCCCGGATGAGCGAATTGCGCAGCATGATCGAATAGATTTCGATGTAACGGCGCACGCCTGTTTGTTGTCATGGAAGAAGAATGAGTCAAACCCGCGGGTTGCAGCCGTTAAATCTGCCTAACGGAAAGCAGGCAGCGGGCAGCCGGGTTGACGTCCGCTTCGCGCCGGTGGATGCAACGCGCAGACCGATGAAACGCGCTCTTCCCATCCTCATCGGCATCGCAATCGTGCTCCTCTTCGTTTGGTGGTTCAGGCGCGGCTCAACCAGCGATGTCACTTACCGCACCTCGGAAATCATGAAAGGCTCGATCACACAGGCGGTCACTGCGACCGGCACGCTCAATCCCGTCGTGAACGTGCAGGTGGGAAGCCAGATTTCCGGCAACATCTCGAAGCTTTACGTCGATTATAATTCCAACGTGAAAGCCGGCCAGGTCGTCGCTGAGATCGACCCGGCGATCTTCAAGGCGGCGGTCACGCAGGCGCAGGGTGACCTGGAGAGCGCTCAAGCCGGACTAGAACTCGCAAAAGTCAGTGCCGCTCGGATGCAGGATCTGGTCAAGAAGCAGACGAGTTCCCAATCGGAGCTCGACCAGGCGATGGCCACGCTGCATCAGGCGCAGGCCAACGTCATGATCAAACAAGGCGCGCTGGATAAGGCAAAAACCGATCTCGATCATTGCACGATCACGTCGCCGATTGATGGCACAGTCATTTCCCGCAGTGTCGATGTTGGCCAGACCGTCGCCGCGAGCCTTTCCGCGCCCGTTATTTTCACAATCGCGAACGATCTCACCAAAATGCAGATCGATACCAACGTTGCGGAAGCCGATGTGGGCGTGATCGAGAAAGGCCAGAAAGTCGATTTCACAGTGGACGCGTTTCCGAATCGCACCTTCCACGGCGAGGTCGTGCAGGTTCGCAACGCTCCCATCACGGTACAGAACGTCGTCACCTACGACACCGTCATCGGCGTGAACAACGCCGACTTAAAACTGAAGCCCGGCATGACCGCGAATGTCTCAATCATCATCGCGCGACACGATAACATTTTAAAAATGAGCAACGCCGCGCTGCGTTTTCATCCGCCTAACGAGGCGCCCGCTGCTGCTGCCGCGTCCCAGACTGGTCGCCAGCCGCAGCGAGGTGGACATCGTGAAAGAGGTGCGGCGCAATCCGCGGAGAAGACGATTTACCTGTTGAAATCCGGCGCGCCGCACCCGGTGAAAATCAAGACCGGCATCACCGACGGGATCTTCACGGAAGTCACCGAAGGCGTGAATGAAGGCGATCAAGCAATCACCGTCGCGATCGGAAAAGCTGCCTCCGATACCGCGACGAACAATCCGTTCGGCGGCGGACGACGGCGATTTTAGGGGGACGCTCGCGAATGGCTGCAGAGCCCGAAAGCACCTCATCCCGAGCGGAGCGAAGCGAAGCCGAGCGATCAGGCGAAGGGAGCTCGAAGCTGCCGCTGGGGGGATTCACAGAAGATCCGCCCGATCTCTCGAGTTCGCCTGCGGCTCCGCTCGGAATGACTGCGGCTGCCGTCGTTAGGCTGGAAGACGTGCACAAGATTTACCACACCGGCGAAGTTGAAGTGCACGCCGTTCGCGGCGTTTCGCTTGAGATCGGCAAAGGCGAGTTCGTGGCCTTCATGGGTTCGAGCGGCTCCGGCAAATCGACCTTGATGAACATCCTGGGATGTCTCGATCGCCCTTCGCGCGGTCATTATCTGCTCGATGGCGTTGATGTTTCCGGTCTCGGGCGAGATCAACTGGCGGATATTCGTAACGGCAAGCTCGGGTTCGTTTTCCAAAGTTTTAATCTGCTCGCCCGCACTTCGGCCCGTGAAAATGTCGAGCTGCCGCTTCTTTACGGACAACACCGCCTAACGAGTGCGGAGCTTGCCGCCCGCGCCGATAAAGTTCTCGCCGCGGTCGGCCTCTCCGGTCGTGAAGATCATCATCCGAGCCAGCTCTCCGGCGGCCAGCAACAGCGCGTGGCGATCGCCCGCGCCTTGATCAACGAACCGGAAGTGGTCCTGGCGGACGAGCCGACCGGCAACCTCGACAGTCGCACCAGCGTCGAGATTATGGGAATTTTCCAGGAACTGAACGACCGCGGCATCACCATCATCATGGTCACGCACGAACCCGACATCGCTTCCTACGCGCGGCGTAACATCGTAATGCGCGACGGACTTGTGCAATACGATAGCCCGGTGAAGCAGCGCCTCTCCGCGCAGGAACAAGCGCGGAAGTTAAACGAGCAGGTCGAAGTGGAAACGCCGGCATGAAGATTGTCTCCACACTGAAAATCGCCTTCCGCGCACTCCGCCGAAACAAATTGCGCTCAGTCCTGACCGCGCTCGGCATCATCATCGGAGTCGGGGCGGTGATCGCGATGGTCAGCATCGGCAACGGTGCGAAAACCCAGGTCGAGCAACAAATCGCCAGCCTCGGAGAAAACGTGATCCTGATTTTCTCCGGTAGCGTGACTTCCAGCGGCGTGCATACCGGCTGGGGGAGCGCCGGCACGTTGAAAATCGAAGACGCCGAGGCGATTCGGCGCGAAGTGCCAGGGGTCGTCGCTG
Source organism: Chthoniobacterales bacterium (assembly GCA_025929155.1). Lineage (GTDB taxonomy): Bacteria > Verrucomicrobiota > Verrucomicrobiia > Chthoniobacterales > UBA10450 > Palsa-1392. The sequence goes on from JAICMR010000095.1 coordinate 4,822, forward strand.
TGAGCGATGAAATTGTTTCCACCGGGCAGGTTTCGGCCGGGAACCAGAATTGGTTTACCCGAATCTACGGCGAGTCGCCGGATTACTTCGACATTCGCAAGTGGCCGCTCATGGACGGTGCCATCTTCACCGAACAGGACGTGCGCAGCCACAATAAGGTTTGCGTAATCGGCCAAACAACCGCGAAGCAAATTTTCGGCACGACGGACGCGGTCGGGCAGACGTTGCGCGTAAAAGGCGTGCCCTTTCTCGTCACCGGCGTGCTCACGCCAAAAGGGCTCAGCCCGCAAGGGACGGATCAGGATGACATCGTCATCATGCCCTACACGAGTGCGATGAAGCGCGTGGTTGGCGGAACCACTTTGCGCGGCATCCTCGTGCAGGCCGCGACTCCAGCCGACATCGATCCGGCGCAGCAACAGATTACCGCGCTCCTCCGCCAGCGGCACAACATCCGGCCTGGCAATGACGATGACTTCACGGTGCGCAACCAGCAGGAGATCGCTGAGGCCGCAACCGCCACATCCAAGGTAATGGCGCTATTGTTAGGCGCGATCGCCAGTGTCTCGCTCGTAGTCGGCGGCATCGGCATCATGAACATCATGCTCGTGAGCGTGACTGAGCGAACGCGCGAGATCGGAGTTCGTCTCGCGGTCGGAGCGCACGGGCGGGACATCCTCACGCAGTTCTTGATTGAAGCCGTCACCCTCAGCGCGATCGGCGGGATCATTGGCATTTTGCTGGGACTGGGAACTTCGCGTTTGCTCTCCGTTGTCGCGCACTGGCCGACTTTGATTTCGATTCCATCGATCGTGGCGGCTTTCTTCGTCAGTGCGGCCGTTGGAATTTTCTTCGGCTTCTATCCGGCGCGCGAAGCCTCCCGGCTCGATCCGATCGAGGCGCTCCGATACGAATGACAATGAGGCGCAGTCACAGAGATCAGGCGGCCAACAAGCCATCCTGAGCGGAGCGCAGCGCAGTCGAAGGATTCCGCCGAGCCGGCGTAAAGCGCATGCTCAGGCAAGCGCATCCTCGCGCAGACATTCGTTCCTGAAACTCCACGGGGATCCTTCGAGTCCGTTCCGGATGACGACCCGTTACAACCTCCCGGCATTCAAGCCACGTATTGTTGGCGTGCCGTTATCCGCCGGGAAGCTCCGCCAGGAAAAAAAGAAAGCCGCCGCGATTGAGATCACGACCGATCCCGCGGAGGTCGCGGAGGAAGCCGGGTTGCGATACGTGAGCGACAATCAGCCGGGTTACACGCGCCGGAAACGCGGGAAAAAGTTCATCTACTTCGATACCACCGGGAAAGAGATCAAAGACGAAGCGCGGATCCTGCGCCTGAACCGCCTCGCGATTCCGCCCGCTTACAAAGATGTCTGGATTTGTCCCTCGCCGAACGGTCATCTTCAGGCAACGGGAATCGACGATCGTGGGCGCAAACAATATCGCTATCACGAACGGTGGCGACAGCAGCGCGACGAGAACAAGTATGAAAAAATGATCGTCTTCGGCCGGGCGCTGCCGAAGATCCGGCGCCGCCTCGCGCGCGACCTGAAAAAGCGCGGGCTGCCTCGCGAGAAGGTTCTCGCGACCGTCGTCGAGCTATTGGAGTGCACTTTCATCAGAGTCGGAAACGAGGAGTACGCGAAGGAAAACAACTCATTTGGCCTGACGACTCTGCGCAACCGCCACGTCGCGGTACGCGGCGGAACAGTGCGTTTCCAGTTCAAAGGAAAGAGCGGCGTCGAGCATGATATCGGCGTAGACGATCGCCGCGTCGCGAAGATCATCAGGAAGCTCGAGGAACTGCCTGGCCAGGAAGTGTTTCAATACCTTGATGAGACGGGCGAACGACATCATGTCACCTCCGACGATGTGAACGCTTACCTGCACGAGATCACGGGCGAAGATTTTACCGCGAAAGATTTTCGAACCTGGGCGGGCACGGTCATGGCGGCGATCGCGCTCCAGGCGCAGGAGGCTTTTGAAAATCAGTCGCAGGCGAAAAAGAACGTGAAAGCTGCGATCACGGCGGTCGCAAAAGTGCTCGGCAACACGCCGGCCGTTTGTCGAAAATGCTATGTCCATCCGGCGGTGCTGGAGACTTATCTCGACGGCAGCCTGATCGAGGGTCTGAAGAAGCAGACTGAGAAAACGCTCGCCAGATCGCTTAAGCAATTGCGCTCCGGTGAAGCGGCCGTCCTCAGTTTTCTTCAGGAAAAGCTGGCGGAAAAATAGCAACTACTGGCGCAACGGGCGATTGACAGCTCACTTTGTCCTGTGGCCATGATCAAAACCGCATCTGCCTTTCTTCTTCTTTTCCTTTTTGCCGGCGCCGCGCCTGTTCTCGGTGCGCCGGATGAAGCTGCGAAGGAAGGGCGCTTCCTCTCTCATCCCCGGCAGCTCATCTTCGAGGGAAAGCGAAGCGGGGAAGGCTACTTTTCGCCGGACGGCAGGAAGCTTATCTTTCAAAGCGAGCGCAAGGAGGGGAATCCATTTTACCAGATGTATATCCTCGATCTGGAGACGGGCGACACCCACCGAGTTTCGCCTGGCTACGGAAAAACCACCTGCGGATTTTTCCAGCCTGGGACCGACCGCGTGATCTTCGCTTCGACGCACGCTGATCCGGAAGCGCGCGGGAAAGAAAAGGCGGAGCTGGAATTTCGCGCCAGCGGGAAAACCCGGCGCTACTCCTGGGATTATGATTCCGCGTTCGATATCTGGTCGACGAAGGAGGATGGAACTGGCCCCGTAAATCTTACGCACTCGTTAGGCTACGATGCCGAAGGCGCATTCTCGCCCGATGGAAAGCTGATCGTCTTCTGCTCGCTTCGTCCGGCTTTTCCGCTCGCTCAGCTCACCCCGGAGCTGCGGAAACGGTATGAACAGGAGCCCTCTTACTTCGGCGATATCTATATCATGAACGACGACGGCTCTAACGTCCGTCGCCTAACGACTGCGCCGGGCTATGACGGCGGTCCCTTTTTCTCGCCCGACGGCGAGCGCATCGTCTGGCGCCACTTCGCCGAGAATGGCGTGCAGGCCGATGTCTGGACGATGAAACTCGACGGATCCGACAAACGCCGAGTGACTGATTTCGGAAGCATGTCGTGGGCGCCGTATTACCACCCGAGCGGCGATTATATCGTCTTTACCTCAAACAAACTTGGCTTCGAAAATTTCGAGCTTTTCCTGGTCGACAACGCGGGCCAACACGAGCCGGTGCGGGTGACTTTTACCGGCGGTTTCGATGGTCTGCCGGTCTTCTCGCCCGATCGCAAAAAGCTCTCCTGGACGAGCGGACGAACTAGCGACGGCAAGTCGCAAATCTTCCTGGCTGACTGGAACGACGCCGCCGCGCGGTCCGCCATCGCCGCTTCGCCCAAGCGTTCGTTAGGCAAAGCGAGCGCGAGCAGCGATCATCTTTCATCCGAAATCAGCGAGGCCGACTTGCGCCAGGAAGTTTCGTGGCTGGCGGATCCCGCTCGGGACGGTCGCATGACGGGCACTGCCGGCGCGGCGAACACCGCAAGCTGGCTCGCGGACTATTTCAAAACAATCGGGCTCCACTCTTTCCAGGGCGACTATAAGAATGCCTTTCAGTTCAACGCTGGCGAGCGGGTTATTCCCGAGAATATGCGTCTCGAAATCTCGGGGTCTGGCGAGATGAAGGCCGCACTCGAACAAGATTTTCGACCCCTCCCGTTCAGTGACAGCGGCGCGGCCAGCGGTGACGTCGTCTTTGCCGGCTACGGCCTTGTCGTCGCGGCCGAGGGCGATGCCGCTGCGTATGACTCCTACGCAGGGCTCGATGTAAAAGGGAAGATCGTCCTCGTCCTCCGTTACGTTCCGGAGAACACGGAAGGTCCGCGCCGCGCGCAGCTCAATCGCTATGCCGCCCCGCACTACAAGGCGCTCCTCGCCCGCGAGCGCGGGGCGAAAGGCCTCCTGATCGTGACCGGCCCGAACTCGCCCAAGAGCGGCGAACTTATTCCCCTAACGAACGATTTTACAAACGCCGGCAGCGGCATCGTCGCGGCCTCAATCAACGAGAAGGTGGCGGAGGCGCTTCTGGCGCCGAGTGGGAAGAACTTGAAAGATTTGCAGTCGGAGCTCGACACCGAAAACCCGCATGCCGAGGGCGGTTTCGTCCTGCCAAAGGTCAAGGTGGATCTCGCCTGCGGGATTGATCATTTGAAAAAGAGCGACGCAAATGTCGTCGGCTATCTGCCTCCCGCGCAGGAGTCGCCGGAGAGCGAATACATCGTAGTCGGCGCGCATTACGATCACCTCGGCCATGGCGGGAGCAGCTCGCTTGATCGCGCTGGCGAGGAAGGAAAGATCCACCCCGGCGCCGATGATAACGCCTCCGGCGTCGCCTGGATGATGGAGTTGGCCGGTTCGCTCGCGCAGGAGCGCGCGCAACGGCCTAACGAATTCGAGCGCGGGATCATTTTTGCGGCCTGGTCAGGTGAAGAGATCGGGCTGCTCGGCTCGGGTGCCTTCGCAGAGAAGCCGCCGGTGCCTCTTAAAAATATTGCCGCCTACATCAACTCCGACATGGTCGGGCGAATGCGTGACAACAAGCTGACGCTGCAAGGTGTCGGCTCTTCCAAGGTCTGGAGGCGCGAGGCCGAGAAGCGCAATGTTGCGGCCGGCTTTAACCTCGTTTTGCAGGACGACCCGTATCTCCCGACCGACGTAACCAGTTTTTATCCGAAAAATGTGCCGGTGATAAACTTCTTTACCGGCGGCCAGGAAGATTATCATCGACCGACCGACACGGCAGATAAGCTGGATTATCCCGACCTTGCGCGGATCGCGAAATTTGCGCAGGGAATCATTCTCGACCTCGTAGAAAATCCGGAGCGCCCGGACTATGAGAAGGTCGAGCAGAGTTCCATTAACGGCGCGTCGCGCGACATGCTGCGCATCTATCTCGGCACCATCCCGGATTACGCGACAAATGTTAAAGGGGTAAAACTGAGCGGAGTGCGTGGCGGCAGCCCGGCCGAGAAAGCGGGACTAAAAGGCGGCGACGTCATCGTGGAATTTGCTGGGCAAAAAATTACGAACATCTACGACTACACCTACGCCCTCGACGGGGCGAAGGTCGGTAAACCCACACCGGTAGCTGTGGAGCGAGATGGAAAACTCACGAAGTTAACAGTCATACCGGAGGCGCGGAAGTAACGGCGACGTCGTATCTGAGTCAGTTCGCTAAGTTTTAGCGGCGCTTACCCTTTCCAATGAACGTGGAACCAATGAATCACTTCTTCATTCGCGACGCGACGGAAGCCGATCTGCCGGTGATCCTGCAGCTCATCCGCGAGCTCGCCGAATACGAGCGGGCGCCCGACCAAGTTGTGGCGACGGTCGCGAGCCTGCGAGAGGCGCTCTTCGGGCCGGATCCGGCGGCCGAAGTCATCTTGGGCGAGGAAATGGGCGAGCCGACTTCTTTTGCCCTCTTCTTTCACAACTTTTCCACCTGGAATGGAAGGCGCGGCCTTTACCTCGAAGATCTCTTCGTGCGGCCGGCGCTGCGCGGGAAAGGTTACGGACGGGCTTTACTCGTTAGGCTGGCACAAATCGCGCGGGAGCGCGGCTGCGCGAGAATGGAATGGGCGGTGCTGGATTGGAACACACCGGCGATTGAGTTCTATCGCAAGCTGGGCGCCCGACCTAACAATGAATGGACAATTTTTCGCCTGACGCAGGAAGGAATCGCCGCGCTCGCCGAAGATTAAAAAAGCACCGGAGGGTACAGCAAAACCGCGGACATTGCTGTCCGCGGTTCGATAAAATAGGTTGAGTCCTAGAAGGCCAATCGCCGGCGGAGGAGAGCTACTGCCGCGAGCGAAAATCCCAGAAGAGCGACAGTCGATCCGCTATCCGGCGTGTTGAAGCGAGCATAGGCTCCATCGAAAACGAACTCACCGGAAATGGCTCTGATCCGATAGTTGACGAAGCCATCGTCCTCAATGTTGCCGACCAAAGCGGCGTTTCCGCCGAGGTCCGTCACAATCGTGCCGGTAAAGCTGCCGTCGTTAAAGACGAGATCGTTGAAGCCAAGATTGATTCTCTCTGCTTCCTGTCCGCCAAGGGGATCGCGGAAGAAAAAAGTAAAGAACAAGCTGCTCGGATCGATTGTCGTGCCCGGTGTATACCCGAGCTGCGACGTGTAGGTTCCCTGGACGCTTGGGTCATAGGGCGCGCCGATGGAGAAGCTAGCGGTTCTGTCGGGAGAAACGAAGTCGAAGGACGAGTTGACGGCGTCGTCGATATTGGCGATCAAGAGAACGCCGTTCGGATTTCCATTGCTATTGGCACCGCCGAAGTAGTCGGCATCGGAGAATGTGCTGGCGTAGGTCGAGGCGCAGGCAAGTAAGCTGCAGAGGGTGAGTAGGAATGTTTTCATAGGTGAGTGATTTGAAGTTAGCGACCGTGGGAAAGCAACCGCGATGCCATCAGTTTCAGCAGTTAGACAACAGGTTGATTCATAGGCCATTAAAATTGTTATAGAATTTTCGAATTCGAGCGTCAATTGAGAAATGGAAAACTATTCCGACGCACCGCGTCTGCGGTAGGAGATGAAGCAACTCGATAGTTGCGGGAGCTGATCCGCAGGAATAACCGAGCGCGCTTCGGTCCCTCCAGTATCAGTACAAAAGTCGCGGGCGCCCCATCCCTAGAGCGCCCGCTTTTTTCCCACCGCAAATCGTTAGGCTTTTGGTAACGTGACGACAATGGTACCGTTCTGCCTTTCTACTTTCATTCCTTTCTTTTGCACCGGCCCTGGAAGGGTAAGCATTTGCTCGTAGTTGTTCGACTCGAGCGCACGCGAGTTGGCGCTTTGTTGCTTCGCAGTCTTCGAGGCGGTCAAGTGCAGTTGGCCGTTCTCGAGTTGCACGTTGACGTCTTCCAAGTTTTCGGAAGGCAGGTTGAAATGCACAACGTATTTGTCCTTCAGATCATCCACATGCACGGCGGAACCGAACTCCGCGTCCGCAAAATCATTCGTTAGGCCGTTTTCCTCCCCAGGAAAAGCCTGGTCGAACATCTGGTTCATTTGCCGCTGCATCCGAACCATCTGCTGCATGATGTCCTGATCGATTCCCGCGAAATGATTTTCGAAGGGAGTCCCGCTCGCGTTCACGTTCGGCATTTTGCCATTTGGATCTTTCGGCAGATCCACGATCACGAGATTTTTCTTGCGCTCGATCTGCATCCTGTTGGCCAGGACCGGCCCGGGAAGGCTGATCACCTGCTCGTAGTGTTCGCGCTGACTGCTGTTCGTCGTGGTCTCCTCGCCACTCGCTGTGATGTGCAGCGCGTTTCCTTCAACTTTTGCGTTCACTGCCGAAGTGTCCGCGTCCGGCACAAAGACGCGCACGACATACTTATCTTTCTGGTCGCGCACATCGACCGAAGAGGCGAAAGCCGAGCCGCTGAAGGCATTGCCCAATCCTCGGAAGGTATCGGCAAAAACCGAATCAAGCTGGCGATCGAGTTGCTGCATGCGCTCCGCGAAGGAAGTGGGCGGCGTGCTTGGTGGGGTCGCGGAGGGCGACGGCGCTGGTGATTCGGCGGAGAATAAAATCTGCGGGGCAAACGTCATTGCGACCGCAGAAACGAATAGGTTGCGAATGAGTTTCGTGTTCATGCGTTCAGAAGCAGTGACTGGGCTTTTGCCCAAGCCGTTCAAAATTTGCCGAGTCCAGCGATGACGAAAAAAAAGTCCGCGAAGAGGAAGAGCGCGCCGATCGAGGATTACGCATTCCTTAGCGACACGCAGAGTGGGGCGCTGGTCAGTCGCGATGGATCGATCGATTGGCTTTGCCTGCCGCGTTTCGATTCCGGCGCCTGTTTTGCGGCATTGTTAGGGGAAAGAGAAAACGGCTGCTGGCGTTTCACGCCGCGGGAAAAAATCAAAACCTGCGATCGCCGTTACCGCGACGACACGATGATTCTCGAGACGGAGGTCGCGACTGCGGACGGCCGGGTGCGCTTTATCGATTTCATGCCGCCCCGCGGGACGAATCCGGACATCGTGCGGATCATTGAAGGTCTCGAAGGCAAAGTCGCGATCCGGATGGAGCTGATCATCCGTTTTGATTACGGCTCGGTTGTTCCCTGGGTGCGGCGGCGCTTTGGCGGCTTGGAAGCGATCGCGGGCCCTGACGCCTTGCTCCTCCACACTCCAGTGGAGACGCATGGCGAGGATCTGAAAACGGTGGCGGAATTCACCGTCGCCAAAGGTGATCGCGTGCCGTTTGTTCTTACCTGGTTCGCCTCCTACGAGCAGCCGCCAAAAGAAGTCGCGCCGGAGAAAGCGTTGCGCGAGACGGAAATTTTTTGGCGGCAATGGTCCCGTATTTATGAGCGGACCGGACCGTGGCAGGACGCCGTCATGCGTTCGCTCATCACGCTCAAAGGTCTCACCTACGCACCAACCGGCGGAATTGTCGCCGCGGCGACGACTTCGCTCCCGGAGGAAATCGGCGGAGTGCGTAACTGGGATTATCGTTTCTGCTGGCTGCGCGACGCCACCTTCACGCTCCTCTCTTTACTCAGCGCCGGTTACACCGACGAAGCGAAAGCGTGGCGCGAATGGCTTCTGCGTGCGATCGCGGGCAGTCCTTCGCAACTCCAAATCATGTACGGCGTCCGCGGCGAGCGGCGACTCCAGGAGTATGAACTGCCGTGGTTGCGCGGCTACGCCGATTCACGGCCGGTGCGGGTCGGGAACGCGGCCTCGCAGCAATTCCAGCTCGACGTTTACGGAGAGGTGATGGACGCGATGTATCAGGCGCAGCGCGCCGGCTTGCAATCGAGTGATGCGGACTGGCGGTTGCAGGTCGCGCTCCTCCATTTTCTCGAGACGAAATGGGATAAACCCGATGAAGGCATCTGGGAGGTGCGGGGACCGCGCCAGCAATTTACACATTCAAAAGTGATGGCGTGGCTCGCGTTCGATCGTGCGGTGCGACTGGTCGAACAATGCAACTGCGCGGCGAACAGCAGCCTCGAGCGCTGGCGGAAATTGCGCGACCAGATTCACCGGCAGGTTTGCAGGCGCGGCTTCAACAAAAAGAAAAACGCCTTCACTCAGCACTACGGTTC